>NZ_JAAAPK010000009.1:0-300000 GCF_009909105.1 Corallococcus exiguus | reverse complement strand
GGCCACGTCGTGGACGAGCCGCGCGACGCCCGAGGAGAACACCGCCCCGGCGATGCCTTCCCCCGGATTGAGCTGGAGGCCCTTGAGCGCTTCGGCGCCCTCCCCCACGGCGATTTCGAAGTAGAGCTTTCCGCTGCGCTCGTCCTGGAGGATGAGCGACCAGTTGCGCGGTTTGAGCAGTGCGCTGACCTTCTGCATCACCAGCGCGAGCACTTCGCGCAGCTCCAGCGTGGAGGTCAGCGCTTTGGCCATCTCGTTGTAGGCGGCCAGTTGCTCCACTGTCCGCTTCATGGCCGACAGGAGGTCCGCGGGGTTCATCGAGGTGCCCTCTGGAGCGCAAGTCTGCTAAGGCCCGCGAGCGCGAAACATCCCGCACCCGCCCATGGATCCAACCGAACGCTTCGTTCTCGCCTCCGCATCGCCCCGGCGCAAGGATTTATTGGCCCAGTTGGGCCTTCGCTTCACCGTGGCGGCGGCGGATATCGATGAAACGCCGATGGCCGGAGAAATTGCGTCGGACTACGTGCTCCGGCTGGCCGTGGAGAAGGCTCGCACGGTCGCCACCCGACACCCGGACGCATGGGTGCTGGCCGCGGACACCACCGTGGCCCTGGGGTCGGAGCTGCTCGGCAAGCCCCGGGACGCGGCGGAGGCGCGGCGGATGATCGCCCGGCTGTCCGGCCGGATCCATGAGGTCTTCACCGGCATCGCGGTGGCCGGCCGTGCCCGGGACGCCCAGGTGGTTCGCACGCAGGTGACTTTTCGCACGCTCTCGCCGGATGAGATTGCTTGGTACGCGGACACCGGCGAACCGCTGGACAAGGCGGGCGCCTACGCCATCCAGGGCAAGGGCGGCTTCCTGGTGCAGGGAATTGACGGCAGCCACTCCAACGTCGTGGGCCTGCCACTGGGAGAGACGCTGGCGTTGCTGAAGCGCGTGGGCATGCCGCTGCCCTGGACGGAAGGTCAGCGATGAGCAGCGTGGCGGACAACCTGGCGCGGGTGCGCGAGCGCGTGGCGAAGGCCTGCGCGAGCGCGGGGCGGCCGGAGTCGTCGGTGACGCTGGTGGCCGTGTCCAAGCTCAAGCCCGCGGCGCTCATCCGCGAGGCGTACGCCGCGGGGCAGCGCGACTTCGGGGAGAACTACGCCCAGGAGCTGCGGGACAAGGCAGAGGAGCTCAAGGACCTGGACGGACTGCGCTGGCACGCCATCGGGTCGCTGCAGACGAACAAGGTGAAGTACGTGGCCCGCGTCGCGCACGCCTTCCATGCGCTGGAGCGGATGGACGTCGCCACGGAGCTGTCGAAGCGGCGCACGGGCTCCCCTCCCCTGCCCTGCTACGTGGAGCTCAACCTGGGCGGCGAGGACACCAAGCACGGGCTCACCCCGGACGCGCTGGGCGGCTTCCTGTCGCAGGTGCGCGAGCTGCCGAACCTCCAGGTGGTGGGGCTGATGGCGCTGCCGCCGCCCACGGATGACGTGGCGCGGATGCGCGAGGGCTTCGCCCGGCTGCGCGAGCTGGCGGCGACGCATGCGCTGACGGCCCTGTCCATGGGCACCACGCACGACTTCGAGCAGGCCATCCTGGAGGGCGCCACCGCCGTGCGCGTGGGCACCGCCATCTTCGGCGAGCGCGCCTGAAGCCCGCTCACAGCTCGCGGAACCGCACCCGCCCCTCCTGGTTGACGAGCGCCTTGTACTCGCAGCCGCAGTAGTTGCAGCGCACCTCGTCCCCGTCGGTGAACGTCTCGTCCACGGGGTTGTTGGCGTTGCAGCCGGGACAGTCGAACTCCTTCAACACGCGGCTGCCGCCGGAGCCCGAGTCCTTGGCGAAGTCGTCGTCGTCGAAGTGGAAGTCGTTGGCCATGGCCCCGGACGCTAGCACCGGGCGTTGCGTCCGGGGGTGCCCTGCCAGGCATCCAGGCAGGCGCGCCGGACTGTCCGCCATTTGTCAGCGACCCTTGCGGGCGTGTACCCCTGCGGGCCGCCATTTCCGTCCCCTGTCAGTCTTTCCCAGGCGCGTCCGGAGGGCGGCCAGACGGCTTTGAATGCTGTCCCACGGCCGCCCGTCCTGGAAATGTCCGGTGGCGGGGGTGGTTGAGGGGCGCGGTTGGCTTGGGCGGGCCGGCCACCTAACTTGCAAGCAAGGGAGCACACTCGATGCGCAGTCTGTCCAGGTGGGGGTTCACGGCGGCGGTGGTGGGACTCTTGGGGTCCACGCTGGCGCATGCCCAGGAGCCCACCGGCGCGGCGTTTGGCCCGGGTGAGCAGGCCCAGTACCGGGTGCGCTACCTGGGGCTGACGGCCGGCACGGCGACGGTGACGGTGGGCGCACCCATGACGCAGTGGGGCCAGAGCGTGTGGCCCATCGTGTCCATGGCGAAGTCGGACGACCTGGTGGGCGTCTACCCGCTCAAGAGCCGCTTCGTGTCGTACTGGGACGCGGGCACCCAGCGGGTGACGGGAAGCGACCTGCACTCGGAGGAGAACCGCAAGCGCCGCCGCCAGCGCATCCAGCTTTCCGCGGACGGAGCGGGCGCGAAGGTCATCAAGCAGAAGGAGAGCGACCCGCCGCGCGAGTCCGAGCACACGCTGCCCGAGGGCACCATGGACGTGGCGGGCGCGACGTTCGCGCTGCGCGGCCAGGAGCTGGTGGTGGGCCGCTCCTACTCCTACCCGGTGTTCACCGGCAGCAAGCAGTTCACCATGAGCGCCACGGTGGAGGGCCGCGAGACGGTGACGACGCCCGCGGGAGCGCGAGACACCTTCCGCGTGCGCGTGCACACCGACTTCGGCGGCAAGCTGGAATCCAAGCGCGACCTGGTGGCGTACCTCAGCGCGGATGCGCATCACGTGCCGGTGCGAATCGAAGCGGACTTCGCGCTGGGCACCGTCGTGGCGGAGCTGACGGACTACAAGCCGGGCCGCGTGGTGGCGGTGGCCCGGGCGGACAACTCGGGCGACTGAAAAGCGTCGTCCGCCAACCAGGGGAAGGCAGGGGGCATGGGCGTGGGTTGGGCATGGGCAGTGGCGGCGGCGCTTTCCGCCGCGCCGGGCGGAGTGCAGGTGGTGTCGCCGCTGGTGAAGGTGCGGCCGGACGCGACGCCGAAGGGCGCGAAGGAGGCCCGCCTCAGCGCGGCCCGGGGTGAATGCGAGGGCACGCAGCTGGTGCTCCCCCAGGGCGTGACGCGCGTGACGATGAAGCCCCTGGCCCTCAAGGGGCCGGGCGCGCCGCTCACCGTGGACGCGTGGCGCGAGGCCTACCTGGACGTGAAGACGCCCTCCAACGGCGAGGGCAAGACGGGCCCGTGGCCCGACGCCCTGGTGCCCCTGTCGGCGCCCGCCAATCCCAGACATCCGACGGTCGTCTACGTGGAGGTCTGCGTTCCGGCGAAGCAGGCCCCGGGCACCTATGCGGGGAGTCTGAGCGCGGCGGTGGATGGAAAGGAACTGCCGGCCGTTCCCTTCCGCGTGGAGGTGCAGCCCTTCGAATTGCCCGCGACGTCGTCGCTGCCCAACAGCTTCGGCATCTCGCTGTACAGCATCGCGAAGGGGCACGGCATCCCGGCGGAGTCTCCGGAGGCGAAGGCGCTCCTGCGCGAGTACGGCAAGGCGCTGCTGGAGCACCGCGTGAGCGCGCACGGCATGGGCATGGACCCGCCGCCGGTGAAGTTCCAGGACGGCCGCGCGGTGCTGGACTGGACCGCGTACGACGCGGAGATGGGACCCTTCCTGGACGGAAGCGTGCTGCCCTCCGGCGCGCGCTTCACCACGGCGGACGTGCGTGACAACCGCAAGGCCTCCACGGACGCGGAGAAGAGCGCGTACTACCGCGCCTTCCAGAAGCACTTCGAGGACAAGGGCTGGAAGGCGCAGCTCTTCTTCTACGCCAAGGACGAACCCAAGCCCGCGGACTTCCCGCTGGTGAAGGCGCAGTCCAAGCGCGTGCGCGACGCGGGGGGGGACATCCCGGTGCTCGTCACCACGTCGCTGAATCCCGCGCTCATGGGCTCCGTGGACATCCTCACGCCCATCATCAACTGCTTCTACCCGCGCGAAGGCCCGCAGACGTGCCACAACGTGGCCAACGCCTCGACCGCTCGCACGAAGCTGAGCTCGCGCGCGAAGGTGTGGTGGTACCAGAGCTGTATGGCCCATGGTTGCACGGGCGGCCCGCCGCCGGACAGGGCGCTGGACAAGGCGTACAGCGATTGGGCCTCGTACATGGTGGACCACCCTGCCCCGCTCAACCGCGCCATGGGCCCTCTGGCCTTCGAAAGCGGCGTGGACGGCGAGCTCTATTTCGACACCGTCTTCGCCTACAACACGAAGAAGGATGTCTGGGCGGACCTCTTCGAGTTCGGCGGCAACGGCGACGGCACCCTCTTCTACCCGGGCACACCCGCGAAGCTGGGGGGCACGCAGCATCAACCCGTGGTCTCCCTGCGGCTGAAACACATCCGTGACGGCCTGGAGGACTACGAATACCTGCGCCTGCTCACCTCCCTGGGCGACGGCGCCTTCGCCAAGGCGGCGGCGAAGCGGCTGGCGAAGTCCGGGTACGAAATCACGCGGGACCCGGCGGAATGGGAAGCGGTGCGCAAGGAAGTGACCGAGCGCATCGTGAAGCGGAAATCGGCTGAACAAGCGAAGCGCTCCGGACGTCGGACTTCCGGGGGAACCCCGTAGTCACTCCCCCCTGGGAGGAAGCAGAATGAAGCCCATGCGCACCCTCGTCGCGGCCTGCCTCGCCTTCAGCGCTCTTGGCGCCATCCCGGGACAGGCCCAGGAGGCCCAGCCCCGTCCCATCAACATCCTGAGTCCCTCCAGGCTCCCGACGGTGACGGACCCCTCCGACCCGGCGAAGCCCGCGGCGACTGCGGAGAACACCGGCGACGCGTCCTCCACCCCGGCCCCGGACGAGCCCGTGGTCGCGGTGAAGCCGTGTGAGCAGGGCCTGCCCGTGCTGCGCTCCCCGCTGGCCTTCAAGCCGGGGGAGCTGCTCGAGTTCGACATGGACGCCATGGGCGCGAAGGCGGGCAAGCTCACCATGCGCGTGCAGCGCCCCGCCAACGGCTCGCTGCCGGTGTTGGTGGAGGCTCAGACGAACACGCTGTTCTCCAAGGTGCGCCGCGTGCGCGGCAGCGCGACCAGCTACCTGCACCCCAAGACGCTGCGCCCCTCGCGCTACACCGAGGAGGCCGTGGAGAACGAGCAGCGCCGCAAGGTGAACGTGGACTTCAGCGCGCAGGACAAGAGCGTCAAGGTGGACTACCAGATTGGGGATCGCCCCAAGGGCCACTTCGACTACGCCTACGACAAGGACGGCCTGGACGTCGCGGGCGCCATCTACCTCATCCGCCAGCTGCCCCTGAAGAAGGACATGCCGGTGTGCTTCGACGTGTACGGCATCCGTCGCATGTGGCGCATGACGGCCACCGTGGTGGAGCGCGAGCACGTGTCGCTGCCCCTGGGCGAGTTCGACGCCTGGCACCTGGCCGGCACCGCCGTGCGCATCGACCGGCCGTCGCAGACGCGCGACATCCACGTGTGGATTTCCGACGACGACCGCCGCCTCCCCCTGGCCGCCGTGGGCGCCATCGACCTGGGTGCGGTGCGTCTGACGCTGACCGGCGTGAAGCGCCCCGGTGAAAAACCCCTGGAGGCTCAGGGCAAGGAAGATCTCAAGTGGTGACGCGGGGTTGAGCCCCCGCCCCAGGCCCGCCTCCCGCTGGGAGCGCGGGCTTTTCATTGCCTCGAAATTGATAATGATTTGCAAAGTCAAAAATCCGAACATAGGGTGCGCGCCGCTCGATGCGTCCCCAACACTTGAACCCCCTCCTGAGTTTGCTGTGCGCCCCCTGTTCCTGATGCCTTCCGCGGCCCGCGCCGACGAAGGCCGCGTCGGTGAGAACGAGAAGGACCGCGTCCTGACGGTAGGCAGCAAGCCGAAGCTGGACCTGTCCGTGAACGCGTACGCGGACCTCCAGTTCGCGTACTTCAACTACGGCGAGAACCAGAACCGGGCGAACGGCTCGCAGAAGGACTCGCGGCTCGTGTTCGACACGACGCGCCTGGTGCTGGAGCTGGAAGCGGGGCTGCCGGAGTACGGGCTCGAGGCCGAGTTCGAGGTGGAGTTCGAGCACGGCGGCGCGGGCGCGGCGATGGAGCTGGAGTACGAGGAGTTCGGTGAGTTCGACACCGACGTGGAGAAGGCCGGTGAAGCGCTGGTGGAGGAGCTGTACCTGACGAAGAAGCTGGGCCGGGACGTGGAGGTGTCCGTGGGCCGCTTCTACGTCGCGGTGGGCACGCTCTTCGCGGACTACCTGCCCACGTCCTACCTGGCCACCATCCGCTCCGAGGCGGAGACGCGCATCATCCCCAACACGTGGAACGACATGGGGATGCAGCTGCGATGGGACACGCCCTGGGGCGTGCGGCTCACCGGGCAGGTGGTGAACGGGCTGGACTCCACGGGCTTCAATTCGAATACGTGGGTGGCCACGGGCCTGCAGCAGCGCTTCGAGCTGGTGCGCGCGTCGGACCTGGCGGGGGTGCTGCGCGCGGACGTGCGGCGCTTCGAGGGCTTCAACTTCGGCGTGTCCGCGTACTACGGCGGCACCACGCGCAACCGGCCCAAGCCGGACCTGGTGAAGCAGTGCGACGACGCGAACCCCAACATGGTGGCGCCGTGCGGCTACATCAGCGCGCCCCTGTTCATCGCGGACGTGCACCTGTCGGTGAATCGCAACCGGTGGCGCGCGCACGCGATGGTGATGTACGGCCACCTGGGCAACGCCGCGGCGGTGTCCGCGCGCAACGCGCGTCTGTCCAACCTGCTCAACGTGCTGCGCACGCCGGTGTCCGACAACGCGCTCTCCGCGTGGGGCGAGCTGGGCTACGACATCGCGCCCTGGCTGGGGCTCGACGGGAACCACCGGTTGGAGCCCTACGTCCGCATCGACTACATGGATTCGCAGTTCAAGCCCCGCGCCGAGCTGTTCGACAACCCCCGCTTCGAGCGCACCGTCTACACGGTGGGCACCAGCTACACGCTCGCGGGGCTCGCCGTGCTGAAGCTCGACTTCAGCCAGCGGCGCATGGGCAGCTCCGTCTTCCGGCCTGAGAACGCGCTCCGGATGTCGACGGGCTTCGTCTACTGATCCGCCATCCCCGACTGTCTCAAACGCTGTCGCAAAGAAAGGCATTGAAGGTACACCCCATGTCCTCCCGTTCCCTGAAACTCTCCCTGCTCGTGGGCGGAGCGCTCCTGATGGGCGCCTGTGGCGATGACGACGACACCAACCTGGAGTCGTTGGATCAGCAGCTCGTCGTGAACTTCGCCGACAACCTGGTGGTGCCCACGTACAACCTGCTCGCCACGCGCATGATTGAGCTGGACGCGGCGGCGCAGGCGCTGAGGAACGCCCCGAGCACGACGACGTTGAAGGGGGCACAGGACGCGTGGTTCGCCGCGCGCGTACCGTGGGAGCAGAGCGAGTCCTTCCTGTTCGGGCCGGTGGACAGCAACGGGTGGGACCCGGCGATGGACAGCTGGCCGGTGAACCGCACGGACCTGGACGCGGTGCTCGGCAACAACGACACGCTGTCCCAGCAGTACGTGAGCAACCTGCAGGAGACGCAGAAGGGCTTCCACACGACGGAGTACCTGCTCTTCGGCGAGGGCCAGGTGAAGAAGCCGGAGGAGTTCAACGCGCGCCAGTTCGAGTACCTGCTCGCGCTGACGGCGGAGCTGAAGGCGGTGTCCGGCAACCTGGCGGCGTCCTGGACGACGGGCGTGAACGGCCAGGCGCCGTACCGCGACACGCTGGCCACCGCGGGTGAGTCTGGCAACACGGCGTACCCCACGGTGGAGGCGGGCGCGCAGGAGATGCTGGGCGGCATCCTGGTCATCCTGGACGAGGTGGCCAACGGGAAGATCGCCGACCCGTACGACGCGAAGGACGCGAACCTGGTGGAGAGCCAGTTCGCGCTCAACTCGCTGTCTGACTTCACCAACAACATGCGCAGCGTGGAGAACGTCTACCTGGGCCACCGCCCGGAGACCGCGCAGAAGGGCCTGTCCATGTCGGACGTGGTGAAGGAGCGCGACGCGGCGCTGGACACGCGCGTGAAGGCGGAGATCGCGGCGGCCATCGCGGCGCTGGGCAAGGTGCCGGAGCCGTTCCCGGTGTCCATCAAGGACCCGGCCTCCGCGGATGAAATCGAGGGTGCGCAGGCCGCCATCCGCAAGCTGCACGACACCTTCCAGGTGGACGTGAAGGCTATCATCCTTCCCTGATGTGGGAGCGGGGGAACGCGATGCGACAGACGCTGGGACTCGGAATGTCGCTGTGGCTCGCGGGCTGCGGCACGGAAGCCGAAGCCCCGGGGGCTTCGCCACGCGCGGGGGGCGACACGACCATCGACGACCGCACGTCGCGAGCGTTCGCGCAGCCCGCCCCCAACCTCACCACGGAGCATGAAGCGCTTCACCGCGAGGGCGACGCCGCCTTCGCGGCCGTCTTCGTGCCCGGCCCCGCCCCGGTGAACCCGGGGTTGGGGCCCGCGTACAACAACGCCTCCTGCAATGGCTGTCACCTGCGCAACGGGCGAGGCATGCCGGTGATGGGGGGCGGACCGACGCGCACGCAGTTGCTGGTGCGCGTGAGCCTTCCGGACGGCACGCCAGAGCACCCGAACGGCTCGGTGCCGGTGCCCGGGCTGGGGCTCCAGATTCAAGACCAGGCCGTCTACCGCGCGTCGCCGGAGGCCACCGTGACGCTCGCGTGGGAGGAGCGCGCGGGGAAGTACGCGGACGGGACGGCGTATGGCCTGCGCGCGCCGCGCATCACCATCGTGATGCCGGACGGGTCGTCTCCGCCCGCGGGCATGCTCACGTCGCTGCGCCTGCCGCCGCCGGTGGTGGGCCTGGGACTGCTGGAAGCGGTGGACCTGGCCACGCTGCGGGCCCAGGAAGACCCCACGGATGCGAACGGCGACGGGATTTCCGGCCGGCTGAACACCGTGTGGGACGTGCAGGCGCTCGCGCTGGTGCCGGGGCGCTTCGGGTGGAAGGCGAACAGCCCCAACCTGCGGCAGCAGTCAGCGGAGGCCTATTTCAACGACATGGGGATTACGAATCCCCTCTTCCCGGACGCGGGGGGCGGCTTCGAGCTGCCCATGAAGACGCTGGACTCAGCGGTGTTCTACGCGCAGTCGCTCGGGGTGCCGGCGCGCACGGCGCTGGACAACGCGGCGGTGAAGCGCGGCGAGACGAAGTTCAAGGACCTGGGCTGCGTGAAGTGCCACCGCGACACGCTGGAGACCGGGGAGCACCCGGTAGCGGAGCTGTCGCATCAGCGCATCCACCCGTACACGGACCTGCTGCTGCACGACATGGGCGCGGACCTGGCGGACGGGCGGCCGGATGGGGACGCCACCGGCACCGAGTGGCGCACCGCGGCCCTGTGGGGCCTGGGGCTGACGCAGACGATTCTTCCGTACTCGGGCTACCTGCACGACGGGCGGGCCCGGACGTTGGAAGAGGCCGTGCTGTGGCACGGCGGTGAGGCGGAGCGGGCGCGGGAGGGGTTCCGCAACCTGTCCGCCAGCGACCGGGACGCGCTGGTGCGCTTCCTCCAGTCGATGTAGCGCCCGGCCTCAGCCGTTGCGGATCATCCCGGCGGCCTGCGACAGGCGGCGGCGCAGCTGCGTCACCACCTCGTTCAGGTCCTCCAGGCGCTGGAGCACGTGCAGGTTCTCGCCCGCGTTCATCAGGGCGACCGGCGTGAGTGTCTCGCGGTGGAGGGCCAGGAGCAGATCGTAGAAGTGCGCCTGCACGTCGCCCAGGGCATCCAGGCCCTCGCGGAGGTCGTCCTCCACGAAGTCCAGCAGGACGGTGGCGTCCTCGCGCACGGGCAGCGTCCGGGCCAGGCGCTCCACGGCCCCGCGAACGGGGTCGGTACGGCGCAACATCGCGGGGGTGGCGAGGGCTGCCACGGGAGGGGGCATGCTCAGGACGCTACAGGTCCGTAGCGCCCGGTCAATTTTCCCACCCCCTGCCCGCCGGTGCGAAACGCGGCCCCGTCAGAGGCGCGGCTCGCGAACCTGTCCGACTGTCGGACAGGTTTGAATCGCATCGGGCGGGCAGGTCACGGCGGCGTCGCGACACTCCCTCAGGGCGCGGGCCCCGCGGCACCACCCGCCGGTGCCGGGGCCGCCGCGGGAGCCGTGGCGGGCGCGGCGTTGGCCGGGGACGGGGTGGCCGGCAACGCGATGCTCGGCGAGGAATTGAGCGGCGCGGGCGTCCCCAGGAGCGGCCCGGGCGTTCCGGTGTTGAGCGGCGCGGGCGTGCCCAGGATGGGCGACGCCGGCGTGCTGGCGGACTGCGACAGCGGGGGAACCGTGGCGAGGATGCCCGGGCTCACCTGGCTGGTGCCCACGAAGTTGTTGAAGTCCGGCGCGGACATCTGCGGCGCGGTGAAGCCCCCCACGGACACGCCCGCCACCGTCGGCGGCGTGGCGAACGTCCCCTGCCCCACCGGGGCCGCGGAGCCCGGCGTAACTCCCGACACCACCGAGGGCGGATTGGTGGGCGCCGAGGGCGCGAACGACCCGCTGTACGTCGAAGGCGCCTCCGAAGGCAGGGCGGGCGCCGAAGGCAGGATGACCGTCGTCGTCCCCGCCGCGCCCACCTCCGGAATCACCGCGCCGGTCCCCGGCCCCGCCGTGGTCGCGACACCCGTCGTCCCCACCGTGCCGCTGCCGCCCGTGCCCTGCGCGAAGCGTGGCGCGGACATGGGCGCCACCGCCGCCGGGAACGCCGTGGGCGCCACCGGCGTCAGCGTCGCGAGCGACGAGGGCATCTCCCCTGTCGTGGGCACCACCGCCAGCGACGGCACCCGCGTCCCCTCCACTTCGATGGACACGTTGTCGAACAGGAACTGGATGAACCCGCGCGGCTCCGCCTGCGGCGGCAGGTTCCACACCACCACCACCAGCTCTGTGTCCCCAGGCCGCGCTTCGCGCAACAGCCGCATCGTGTCGTCATCCGAGAACGTGCCCGCGTCCAACGCCGCCGCGTGCACCAGCGCCGAGTCCGTCAGCAGCGTCCCGTTGCGCCACACGCTGCCAATGCCCCAGACGGCCATCGCCGCGTGCGCGCGCGTCGTGGCGCGCCAGCCAATGCCTGTTTCGCCGTAGATGGGCGTGCCCATCAGCACCCCGCCCTCGATGAGGTGCGGCGGCGGTGGGGGGAGCGGCCCGGCGGGCACCGGCGACATCGCCTGCACTGGAGGGAAGCCCGTCTGCGTCAGCTCCACGCGGTACTCGGTGCCACCCACGCGCAGGCTCGCGGAGAGCTGCGCCTTGTCACCGAAGGTCGCGTTCGGCATGCCGACCCGGTCCCGCACGGAGAACGACGCCTGCCCCGTGCCCCGCTCGGTCAAGTCGTTGAACGGTAGGGGACCTTCGAAGAAGTAACCGTCCGGCCGCTCGGTCCTCGCGCTGGCCTCCCGGCCCTCGAACGTGAACCCGTCGCTCCCTGGCGCCGCCGCCAGGACACCGGACAGCAAGATGCTCGTGATTGAACCCGCCATCGACGCTGCCTCCCTTGAACTTGAAGGTAGGCAGCGGAGCGGGCCGTGGCACGCCCCGGGACTAAATCAGACCGCGGGCGCGGCGGATCTGCTCGACCGTCTTGTTGTACTCGATGTCGAAGGCGCTCGTGCCTTCCTGCAGGTGCTTCAGCCGCGAGCGGGCCTCCCGGTCGATCTCGTCGTCGACGTCCAGGTGCTTCTTCATGCCCTGGAACATCTTCTGACGCAGCACGTTGTCGGGGGAGTAGACCTCCTCGACGTTCCGGCTGATGAGGAGGAACTCAATCATCTGGTTGATGACGTACTCGATGCCCTCGTCCCCCATCTTGAAGCCGCGCACGTCCGCCATCTCGCGCTTCACCTGGTTGAACTTGGAGTAGTCATATCCCCGACGCTCCAGGGCCTCGCGCGTCGCCTGGTTCACACGCTCTTCGTTGGCGAGGTACTCGCGCATGATGGCGGAGAGATCCATCTCGGCGTCGGCCACGCGCATCGGCTCCACCTCGATGTCCCCGTCCTGCATGAGCTGCTGAATGGCCTCGCGCGAGATGATCGGGATCACCTTCGGATACAGCCTCATGTCGGTCCCTCGTCCTCTTCAAACGTGCTCGGATCTTCAACCGCTATAAATCAGCGCGGAGCATGGTCGCAATGAAAAACCCTAGGAACGTCGCGGGTTCCAGCGGCCAGTCCCCCCGGCGTCCGAAGCGGAACTTAATCATGCCGCACCGGGTGGCGACCCTCCATCCGCTTTTTCGTGCACGGGTTCGGAAGCGTCATCCAGGGACGCCTCGCGCACCGGGTCCTCGGTGTCGTCCTCGGGGTCGCCATGCAGACCCGCGTGGACGCGCTCGGCCATCGCCGGGCCCACGACCTCGGTCAGCTCCTCGATGCTGGCCTCGCCCACCCGCTTGAGAGAACCGAAGTGGCGCAGCAACATCTTCCGCCGGCCTTCCCCCACGCCGGGGATGTCCTCCAGCGCGGAACGCAAGGAACTCTTGCGCATGGATTTGCCCTGGAAGGTGATGGCGAAGCGGTGGGCTTCGTCCCGCATGCGCGTCAGCATGAACATTTCCGCTGAATTCTGCGGCAGGATGATGGGATCCTTGCGACCCAGGACGAAGACGCGCTCGGGACTCTTCGCGCTCTCCGCGTCCCGGTCAAAAACTTCTTGATCGCGGCTCTTGGCCAGGCCCACCACGTCCACGCCCTCCACGCCCAGGTCCTTCATGGCCGCGTGCGCGCTGGCGAGCTGACCCTTGCCGCCGTCGATGACGAGCAGGTCCGGCAGTTCGTTGTCCTCCAGGCCGCGCTTGAGCCGGCGGGTGATGACCTCGTACATGCTGGCGAAGTCGTCCTGCTTCTCCACCGATTTGATCTTGTATTTGCGGTAGCGCGACTTGTCCGTCTCCCCATCCGTCACGGCCACCTGTGAGGCCACGATGGAAGAACTCTGGAAGTGGGAGATGTCGAAGCACTCCATGCGACGCGGGAAGTTGCGCAGGCCCAGCTTGGACTGGAGCCGGGACAGGACCGTGTCCGTTTCGTCCTTGGTGCGCTTGCGCTCCACGAACGCCTGCTCCGCGTTCTTCACCGCCATGTTCACCAGCTCATGCTTCTCCCCGCGCTTGGGGACGAAGACGCGCACGCGCTCGCCCTTGCGCTCCGTGAGCAGGGCCTCCAGGCCGTCGGTGCCGTCACCGGGCTCCAGGGGCAGCAGGACCTCCTCGGGCACGAAGCCGCCCTGGTCGTAGTAGAGGTTCACGAACGACGCGAGCAGCTCGTCGTTCGGGAACTCCTGGCTGCCGAAGGGGAAGGCCTGGCCGCCGTTGAGCCGGCCCTGACGCACGTGCAGCACGTAGAACAGGATGCGGTCGCCCTCGCGGAACAGGGCGAACACGTCCTGGTCCTTGAAGTCCGTGGTGGCCACCTTCTGGCGCTCCAGGCTGCGCTCGATGGCGAGCAACTGGTCACGCACCCGCGCGGCCTCCTCGAACTTCAGCTCCATGGACGCGCGCTTCATCCGCGCGCGCAGCCCTTCGATGAGCTGCCCCGCCTTGCCCTCCAGGAACATGGCCACCTCGTCCACGCTCTTGCGGTAGTCCTCCGGGGGCACCGGGTAGACGCACGGGGCCGGACACCGTCCGATTTGATGCAGCAGGCACGGCCGCTTGCGGTTGGCGAGCACGTGGTCCGTGCAGGTGCGCAGGCGGAAGAAGCGGTTGATGAGGCGCAGCGTTTCGCGGATGGCGCCCGCGCTGGAGTACGGGCCGAAGTAGCGCGCGCCGTCCTTCTCGTACTTGCGCACCACCTCCAGCCGGGGGAACGACTGGGCGCGGTCCAGGCGCAGGGAGATGAACTGCTTGTCGTCCTTGAGCAGGACGTTGAAGCGCGGCTTGTGCTTCTTGATCAGCTCGTTCTCAAGAAGCAGCGCCTCCTTCTCGTTGTGGACGAGCACCGTCTCCAGGTCGCCCAGCATCGTGTCCAGCAGGGACACGAAGACGCGGGTGTCTCCGGAGCGGTTGAAGTAGCTGCGCACGCGGCTGCGCAGGTTGATGGCCTTGCCCACGTAGATGATGGTCCCGCGCTTGTCCTTCATCAGGTACACGCCGGGCTCGGTGGGCAGCGCGTCCAGCTTCTCCTGCAGCCGGATGTCCATGGCAGGCCTCGCTAGTTCTTGCGTGACCGCGAACGGGCCGAGGGCTTGGACGCCCCGGACGCGCCAGAAGAACCGCTACCCGACGAGGACGGACGGCCGCGCCCCCGCCCCTTCTTGGGCGTGGTGCCGGGCTGGTCCACCGCCTTGGGCGGCGCGCGCAAGAGCGAGCGCGAAGCGGGCTTGAGCCCCAGGTCCATGTCCTTGAGCAGCTGGACGCGGTCGCGGAACTCGGCGGCCTTCTCGAACTGCATCTCGTCCGCGGCCTTGAGCATGTCGGCGCTGAACTCCTTGATGAGACGCTGGATCTCCTTGGGCTCCAGCAGGTCGTTCTCGCCTTCGGCCGCCATGGGCAGCGCGCCCGCGCCCGCGTCGTAGTCCGGGATGTTCTCCGTGAAGTCGGTGATGTTGCTCTTCACGGACCGCGGCGTGATGCCGTGCTCCAGGTTGTACGCGCGCTGGATGTCGCGGCGGCGCGCGGTCTCCTCCATGGCGCGCTTCATGGAGTCGGTCATCTGGTCCGAATACATGATGACGCGCCCGTTCACGTTGCGCGCCGCACGGCCAATGGTCTGGATGAGCGACACGTGGCTGCGCAGGAAGCCTTCCTTGTCGGCGTCCAGGATGGCCACGAGCGACACCTCCGGGATGTCCAGGCCCTCACGCAGCAGGTTGATACCCACGAGCACGTCGAACTCGCCCCGGCGCAGGTCGCGGATGATGGCCATGCGCTGGATGGCGTCGATGTCCGAGTGCAGGTAGCGGACCTTCACGCCCACGTCGCTGTAGTACTCGGTGAGGTCCTCCGCCATGCGCTTGGTGAGCGTCGTCACCAGCACGCGCTCCTTGCGCGACACGCGCACGCGGACCTCTTCCAGCAGGTCGTCCACCTGGTTGCCGGCGGGGCGCGTTTCCACCTCCGGGTCGGTGAGGCCGGTGGGGCGGATGATCTGCTCCACCACCACGCCCTTGGACTTCTGTAGCTCGTACTCGGCGGGGGTCGCGGAGACGAAGACGGCCTGGGGGACCATCTCCTCGAACTCGACGAACTTCAGCGGCCGGTTGTCCAGCGCGCTGGGCATGCGGAAGCCGAAGTTGACCAGCGTCTCCTTGCGGGCGCGGTCGCCGCGGTACATGGCGCCAATCTGGGACACCGTCTGGTGGCTCTCGTCGATGAGCACCAGCAGGTCGCGCGGGAAGTAGTCGATGAGGCATGGAGCCGACTCACCCGGCGCGCGCCCGGTGAAGTGGCGCGAGTAGTTCTCGATGCCGTTGCAGTAGCCGACCTGCTCGATCATCTCCAGGTCGAACATGGTGCGCTGCTCCAGCCGCTGCGCCTCCAGCAGCTTGCCCTCCGCCTTGAACTTCTGGAGCTGTTCGGCAAGCTCGTCGCGGATGGTGCGCATGGCGTTCTGCCGCGCTTCGGGGCCCGCGACGTAGTGGCTGGCGGGGAAGATGACGATCTTCTCCAGCTGGCCCAGCGTCTGGCCGCGCAGCGGGTCGAACTCGGTGATGCGCTCCACCTCGTCGCCGAAGAAGCTGACGCGCACGGCGCGCTCTTCCTCGTAGGCGGGGAACACCTCCACGGTGTCGCCGCGGGCGCGGAAGGTGCCGCGGTGGAAGTCCAGGTCGTTGCGCTCGTACTGGGCCTCCACCAGCTTGCGCATGAAGCCGTCGCGGCCCATGTCCTCGCCCACGCTGGCGCGGATGGCCAGGTCCACGTAGCTGCGCGCGGCGCCCAGGCCGTAGATGCAGGACACGCTGGCCACGATGATGACGTCGCTGCGGGTGCGCAGGCTGTGCGTCGCCGAGTGGCGCATCCGTTCGATGTTGTCGTTGATGGACGAGTCCTTCTCGATGAAGGTGTCCGTCGACGGGACGTAGGCCTCGGGCTGGTAGTAGTCGTAGTACGAGACGAAGTACTCGACGGCGTTGCTGGGGAAGAGCGACTTGAACTCACCGTATAGCTGCGCCGCCAGCGTCTTGTTGTGCGCGATGACCAGCGCGGGCCGCTGCACGTTGGCGATGAGGTTCGCCATCGTGAACGTCTTTCCCGAGCCGGTGACGCCCAGGAGGGTCTGGTAGCGGTCGCCGCGAAGCAGGCCCTCGGTCAGCTCCCCGATGGCCCTGGGCTGGTCGCCTTCTGGCTTGTGCTCACTGACGAGTTCGAACTCCGGCATAGGGGACAGATCTAACATCCCCGCTGCTTGTGTACTGAACCTTCGTGCACGTCCGTCCGACAAAGGACGGGGCGCCCGCCTACTTCACGGCCGGGGCCTTCAGTGCCTCCAGGGACTTCAGGCGAGCGGCCTCGAACTCGTCCCCCTTGTTCCACACGGGCATCCGCGGGGCCTTCGCCACCTGGGCGCCCACGAGGAAGAACAGCCGGGTGTCCTCCACGGCGCCGGACAGGTCCCACTCCGGGCGGACCTCGTCGGAGGGCTGGTGGTAGTGCTTCGCCTCCCACTGGCCGCGCTGCGCCTTGCCCCAGCCCTCCGGCCGGCCAATGAAGTCCATGCCGCTGCCGAAGTAGGCGGCGGGGATGCCCTGCCGCGCGAAGTTGAATTGATCCGAGCGGTAGAAGAACCCGCGGTCGGAGAGCTGATCCGCCTTCACCGTGCGGCCCTGCGTCTTCGCCATCGCAGTGACGAAGGTGTCCAGGGAGGACTTGCCCAGGCCGATGACGGTGATGTCGCGCGTGCGGCCCAGCACGTTGCCGCCGTCCACGTTGATGTTCGCGGCGATGCGGCCCGAGGGCACGGGAGGATGCGCCGCGAGGTACGCGGAGCCCAGCAGGCCGTACTCCTCCGCGGCCACCGCGGCGAAGAGAATGGAGCGGCGCGGCGGCGTGGGCAGCGAGGTGAAGGCGCGGGCCACGGACAGCATCGAGGCGACGCCGGCCGCGTTGTCCAGGGCGCCGTTGTAGATGACGTCCTCACCGGGCTTGCCGTCGTCCTTCTTGCCCAGGTGATCATGGTGCGCGCTGTAGAGCACCACTTCCTTCGCCAGCGTGGGGTCGCTGCCAGGGAGCAGGCCCAGCACGTTCGCGGTGGGCCGGCGGCGCACCTCGTTGGACAGGCGCAGGGACAGCGTCACGCCCAGCGGTACCGGGCGGAAGTCGCGCTTCTGGGCGGAGGCTCGCAGCGCGTCCAGGTCCTGCCCCGCGAGCTTCATCACCTGCTTCGTGGCGTCCTCGGTCGTCCACGCCTTCACCTGGAGGCGGGGCCCGTCGCCCGCGGGCAGTTCGAACTGCTCTCCGGTCCACGACGTGCGCACCACCTGCCACGGATAGCCCGCGCTGGGCGTGGTGTGGATGATGATGGCGCCCGCCGCGCCCGTCTTCGCCGCCTGCTCGTATTTGTAGTCCCAGCGGCCGTACCAGAGGCGCGCCTTGCCGCCGAAGAGGCGCGGGTCGTCCTCCGGATCATTGTTGAGGATGACCAGCGTCTTGCCCTTCAGGTCCGCGCCCTTGAAGTCGTCCCACTGGTACTCCGGCGCGACGATGCCGTAGCCCACGAACACCAGCTCTGACGCGTCCAGCTTCGCCTCCGGGGCCTGCACGCCGGACACGGCGATGAAGTCCTCGCGCGGCTGGAGCTCCACGCGGCCCTCCTTCGCCTGGAAGGTCATGGGGCCCGGGCGGCTGTGGATGCCCATCAGGTCGAAGCGCTGGAGGTAGCTGCCGTCCTCCGCGCCCGGCTTGAGGCCCAGGCCCTCGAACTGCGTGGCGATGTACTCCTGCGCCAGCGCGTCGCCGCGCGTGCCGGGGCCGCGGCCTTCCAGCAGGTCGCTCGCGAGGAAGCGGACGTGCGCGCGCAGGAGGTCCGCCGTGATGGCCTGTTCGGCCGTCTTCTCCTGCGGCGTGACGGTGGGCGTGCCCGCCGCCAGAACGGACGCCGAGCACAGCGAGACGAACAGCGCGGGGAGGAGCCTCATGGGCCCGTGCGTAGCATGGCCGCACGGGCGCCCCCCAGCGGGTTTTCAGGAGGCGGGCGCCGCCACCTTCCAGGAGGTGCCGGCAGGCGTGTCCATGATGTCCACGCCCAGGGTCTTGAGGGCGCCTCGCACTTCGTCCGCCTTCGCGAAGTCCTTCGCGGCGCGCGCGGCGGTCCGCTCGGCGAGCAACCGCTCCACCTCCGCCACGTCGATGCCGCGCTCACGCACCGCGCGCTCACGGCGGCGCAGGAGCCACTCGCCCGGGTCGTCCTCGAAGACGCCCAGGACGCGGGACGTTTCGCGCACCTGCTCGCGCAGCGCCTGGAGCGTGCGGCCCACCAGCGGCTTGTCCTTCACGGGCGGCTTGTCGGTCAGCTCGTTCATGAAGCCGAAGAGCCCGGACAGCGCGCCCAGCGCGCTCGCGGTGTTGAAGTCGTCGTCCATGGCGGACTCGAACTCCGTGAGGAAGCGCGCGGGTTCGCCGTGCAGCGGGCCCTTGCCGAAGTCCTTGCCCGCCACGCGCTCGTCCACCTTGCGCAGCGTCTCGTAGAAGTACTCCATGCGCCCTTCCGCGTCCTGGAGCGCCTTCTCTCCGAAGTTGAGCGGGTGGCGGTAGTGCGTGGAGAGGAAGAAGAAGCGCAGGGCCTCCGCGTCCACCTTGGCGAGCGCGTCGCGCAGGCGCACCACGTTGCCCAGCGACTTGGACATCTTCGCGCCTTCCAGGTCCAGGAAGCCGCAGTGCATCCAGTACTTCGCCATCGTCTGGCCGGTGGCGGACTCGCTCTGGGCGATCTCGTTCTCGTGGTGGGGGAAGATGAGGTCCAACGCCCCGCCGTGGATGTCGAACGTGCGGCCCAGGAACTTCTCGCTCATCGCGGAGCACTCGATGTGCCAGCCCGGACGGCCCTTGCCCCAGGGGCTGTCCCACGACGGCTCACCGGGCTTCGCCGTCTTCCACAGCGCGAAGTCCAAAGGCTGGCGCTTGAGGTCGCCGGGATGCACGCGCTCGCCCTGGCACAGGTCGTCCAGGTGGCGCTTGGACAGCTTCGCGTAGTCCTCGTCCTTGTCGACGGCGAAGTACACGTCGCCCTTCGCCTCGTAGGCGTAGCCCTTGTCCACGAGCGTCTGGATGATGGCGACGATCTCCGGGATGGTCTCGCTCACGCGCGGGGACACATCCGGTTCGCGCAGGTGCAGCGCGCGGGCGTCCTCGCGGAAGGCCTCCACGAAGCGCGAGGCCAGGTCCACGGGCGCCTCGCCCGTCTCATGCGCGGCCTTGATGATCTTGTCGTCGACGTCCGTGTAGTTGCGCACGTACGTCACCTTGAAGCCCCGGTAGCGCAGGTAGCGGACCACCACGTCGAACGACGTAAAGGTGCGCGCGTTCCCGATATGGATGTAGCTGTAGACCGTAGGCCCACAGACGTAGACCTTCACTTCGCCGGGCACGAGCGGCTCCAGCGGCTCCTTCTGCATGGACATCGTGTTGAAGAGCCGGATGGATGAGGGGGCCACGGTGGAGGGTCCTCCTTTGGGAACAGGGCGGGCGCGGCACTTGCGCAACGCGATACACACTCTAGGATCCCGGGTCCCACACAGGCCAGCACTTGGCGTTGGAAGCGTCGGATAGGGAGAATCGCCGCATGGCTCCGCCGAATCCGAAGCGTCCGCCGCGCCCTCCCCGCCCTCCGGGGCAGCAGGCGTCGTCGGATGACCCGTCGGAGGAGCTCCCGTTCGACGACGACGAGGTGGCCCCCCTTCAGGCGGATGATCCTCGCCCGCAGCGAGTCCCCCAGTATCCGGCAGGCCCCCGGAAGGCGAAGCGGCGAGGCCCGGGCGAGCGCGCCCGGTCCGACCGCGAGCTGTCTCCCCGGTATGACTGGGCGAAGGAGTACTCGGATCCGGGCCTGACGCCCGCGTTCGTGTACGTGGAGCGCGGGCCGGGTGCCGGGCAGCTCGTGCCCCTGCGCCAGGGATCCATCACGCTCGGGCGGTCTTCCACGTCGGACCTGCGGCTCCAGCATGCGTCCATCAGCCGGCGCCATGCCCAGCTGACCCGGCGAGGCAATGTCTTCATGGTGCGCGACCTGGGCAGCCAGAACGGCACCTTCGTCAACCGCCTGCGCATCAAGGGCGAGGTGGAGATCAAGCCCGGGGACGAGCTGAGCCTGGGCAACGCGACCTTGCGGCTGCGCGGCTCAGGGGCCGGGCCGACGATGAGCCGGACGGCGCTGGATCCGCTGCGGCCTCGCATGGCGAAGCGCCGGCTGAACGGGGTCGCCGTGGCGGTGGCCGCGGCGGTCGTGGGCTCCGCGGCCGCGGCGTTGATCAGCGTGGTGGCCATGCGGACGGCGGACCGGAGTCCCGCACGGGCTCCGGTGGAAGGCGCGCCCGCTCAGCCCCCCAGGACTCCAGCGGCGCCCGCGAAGGAAGCCCAGGAGACCGAGGCGGCGCCCGCGAAGGATGCCAATCACGGGAGCCTGGGAGCGGCGAAGGACCTCAGCGCTTCGGACATCTCGCGAAGGGCTCAATCGGGCCAGGTGTCTCCGAGTGCCTCGGACATCGCGCGCGGCCTGCATCCGAGCACCGGGGCGACATCGAGGAACGCCGCTCCGAGCGCCCAGGAGGTCGCGAAGGGCTCGGGGGCCGCGAAGGCGGGCGAACCCCATACGCTCTCTTCGAGCGCGGGCCAGGTCGCTGCCGCGTCCGGACGGAAATCCCTGCCCTTGACCGAACAGGCGGGGCCTCCGGACGAGCGCCAGCGCGCGGACATCCTCGCTCGCTATGAATCTGGTGACGTCGCCGGGGCGTTGGCCCAGGCGAAGCGCGCGAACCTCACGCCCCTGGTGCAACAGCTCACCCGCTTCCAGACCGCCGAGGCCACGGCCCGGACCGCCCTGGAGCAGAAGGACCGTCCCCGGGCGCTCGATGCGCTCAGCGCCGCCGTGCGGGCGGACAAGGAGCTGTCCCAGGGCTGGAGCCGTCAGGGGGTCGCCCTCCGCCGCCAGCTCGTTGGGCTGTACGTGCGCATGGGCCAGGAAGCCGTTCAGGCCCAGCGCTTCGCCGACGCCCGCGCGGCCTTCACCGCCGCGCTCGAGTACGACGCGGACAACGCCGAGGCCCGCTCACAGCTGGCGGCACTGGCCACCCAGGCGCCTTGATGCGCATGGCGCCTGGCGCGTGCCGGGCTCCAGAAACACGACGCCCCGGATTCCATCGAGGGAACCCGGGGCGCGGGGTGCGAACGCGACAGCCTCTGGGGCCTTCGCGTCACGCGGGGACTCAGGCGAGGTTGAAGATCTTCTTCAGGTCGGACTCGACCTCTTCCTCGGTGCAGTCCTTGGCCAGCGACAGCTCCTTGATCAACAGGGAGCGCGCCGTATCGAGCATCTTGCGCTCGCCGAACGACAGGTCCTTGTCGCCCTTGAGCAGGTAGAGGTCGCGGAGCACCTCGGCGATTTCGAAGACGGAGCCCGTCTTGATCTTCTCCATGTACTCGCGGTACCGGCGGTTCCACGTGGTGGAGTCGACGGAGATGTCCTTCTCGCGGAGGATGGAATAGACCTGCTTGACGTCCTCTTCGCTGATGATTTCCCGGAGGCCGACCGATCCGACCTTGTTGATCGGGATCATGATCCGCATCCCGTTCTCCAGGATGCGCAGCACGTAGAACGACTGGCGCTGCCCGGCGACCTCGGTGTGCTCGATGCCCATCACCTCACCGACGCCCTGGCCCGGATAAACCGCCTTGTCACCAGTCTTGAAGCTGGTCTGCACTAACTGCCTCCTTGGAGAAAGCTTCGACCCCGGCCTTCACGCCCGCCACTACTACCACAAACTACATCCACGGGCAACGAAATCGCCTTGACCACCCGATGACAGCCACACTACGGTGTCCGGTTTTGTGTGCGGTGTCGCTCGGTGTGAGCGCTGCGAGACGGACGGGGCGGTGGGTGGGGGTGGGTGTTGGTTTGTTATTCGTGGCGCGACCTGGGTACGCGTCCGTTGTTCTTTCCAGCGCTGAGCCTCTTGCTCGGCGCCCTCTGGGCAACCGGAACAGAGAGCTTCGCCGGGGTATTTCTCCTCTGCGCGCTTTGCCTGGGTGGGTTGGGCGTGGCGCTCGGCCCCTTGCCTGGAGCGCATCTGGCGGTGCTCGGCGCGCTGGCCCTGACAGGCGCGGGGCTTTCCGCCCTGGAGGCCCGGGTCGACCTCCCTCCCTCCCTGAAAGAAGGCGGCAGCGCGGTCCTTGAAGGCGAGCTGGAGCGCGTGGAGCGCTTCGATGGCGCCGTGAGACTGCGGCTCGTTGTGGCCCGCGCGGGGCTGATTCCAGAGCCTCCGGCCGCCGCCCGCTTCCGCGTCAGCCTTTCCGGACGAGGTGAGGGTCTGGAATTGCACCCCGGGCAGCGCGTGCGGGTGGAAGCGCGGCTCGTGCCGGATGCGCCTCCTTCGAATCCGGGCGAGCGGGACTTCTCGTCGGCGCGGCGGCGGCAGGGCGTGGCCTTCACGGGCGGCTTCGTTCCGGGGCGCGTGCTGGCGCTCTCCCCTGCCCCCTCGTGGCGGCTCGCGCTGGAGGACGTGCGCGGACGGCTGACGACGGCGGTACATGGGGTGGCGCCCTCGGCGGACGCGGCGGCGCTGTTCCTCACGCTGGCCGCCGGGCAGCGCGCGGACCTGGATGCCTCCTGGGAGGACGCGTTCTCGCGGGCGGGGCTCGCGCATGTGCTCAGTGTCAGCGGGCTTCACGTGGCGGCGCTCGCGCTGATGACGCTCGCGCTGCTCAGGCGGGGGATGGTGCGGCTGGGTGGACGCTGGCGGACGCTGGAGGCACGGCGCTGGGCGGCTCCGGCCGCGGTGCCCTTCGTCTGGGCCTACGTGCTCTTCACGGGGAACCAGGCGCCCGCGGTGCGCTCGGCGGTGATGGCCACGGCGGTGCTGCTGGGCCTGTCGCTGTGGCGGCGCGCGGATGGGCTGAATGGCTTGTCGCTGGCGGCGCTGGTGCTCGTGGCCTGGACGCCTTCCAGTGTCGTGGACCTGTCGCTCCGGCTGTCGTTCCTCGCGGTGCTGGGGCTGGTGCTGCTGTCGCCCGCGCTGCGCGAGGCCCTTCCCCTGGATCGGCCGTCTCCTTCCGAGCCCCGGAGAATGAAACGGTGGGCCGCCCAGGCGCGGGAGACCGTGGCGCAGACGTTGTGCGCGAGCGGCGCGGCAACGCTCGTGGGTCTGCCCGTGGTGGCGGCGGCGTTCGGAAGGGTGAGCCTGGCGGGGCTCGTGTCCAACATCGTCGCCCTGCCCTTGTGTGGCGTGCTCACCGGGCTCGCGGCGGGCGGCGCGGCCCTCTTCGTCGTGGCGCCGGTCGTGGCGACGCCGGTGCTGTGGGCAGGCGCCTGGGCGTCGGAGCTCCTCCTCGTGCTGACGCGCGTCTTCGCGGCCGTGCCCTTCGCGGCGGTGGAGGTGCCGGGCCTGGGGCCGTGGCTCGGCGGGGCGTACGCGGTGGGGCTGGGCGCCTGGGCCCTGGGGGCGGGGCGCTGGCGATGGCTGGGCCTGCTCGTTCCGGGGGCCTTGCTGGGCGCACTGCTGCTGCCCGTGCTCGCACCAGAGCCCGCGCTGCGGATCACCTTCCTCTCCGTGGGCCAGGGGGACGCGGTGGTGCTGCGCTCCCGGGGACACCATGCGTTGGTGGATGCGGGCGGCGTTCCGGAGGGCGCGGATACCGGGGAGCGGTTCGTCCTGCCCTTCCTCAAGGCGGAGGGCGTGTCACGGCTGGACCTCGCGGTGCTCTCCCATCCGCATCCGGACCATGCGCTCGGGCTCGTGTCGACGCTGGCCCAGGTGCCCACCGAACGCTTGTGGCTGTCCGCGGGGAGCGCGGACGGGCCGCTGTCCCGGCGGATCATCTCCGCCGCGAAGGGAGCCACGGTGGAGGAGGTGGAGGTGGGGCATGCCTCGTTCGTCCTGGGCGAGGCGACGCTGGAGGTGCTGGGGCCTCCCGTGGACCGCGAGCTGATGGAGGGCGCGAACGACCGGAGCGTGGTGCTGCGCGTGCGCCATGGCGACGTCACCGTGCTGCTGGCGGGCGACGTGGAGGCGGAGGGCGAGGCCGCGCTCGAGGAGGCGCTGGGGCCGGTGACGGTGTTGAAGGTGCCGCACCACGGTTCGCGCACGTCCTCCACCGCGCCGCTCCTGGAGCGCACCCGGCCGCGTCACGCGGTGTTCTGCGTGGGCCGGCGCAACCGATACGGGTTCCCCCATCCGGAGGTGGAGGCGCGCTACCGGGCCCTGGGCACCGAGTGCTGGCGCACCGACCGCGATGGGGCCATCACCCTGGAGAGCGACGGTGAGGACGTCCGGCTGGTGTCCTTCCTGCCGCGCGTGGATTCCGCACCGCCCCCCGTTGCCGGGAGTGGGAGGCAGGCCCAGCTTGAACGGTGATGATCTCCGACGACCTGGATCTCCGGCAGCTCACCGCGCAACTCAAGGCCCGCCTGGGCCCTGGCGAGCCCGTGGGCTACCTGCGCGGCAAGTCCCTGATGCGCGACATGCTGCTCGACATGCGAGACAACCGGTTCTCCGAACTGGAGGCCGAGGAGCTCGTCGACACGCTGGAGTCCCGCGGCTTCGTGCGCTTCCTGGGCGACCCGGCGGAGCGCTCCGTGGCGGATGCGCCGTGGGACATCTCGCCCCACGCCTGACGCGCCGGCCTACTGGAAGACGAGCCACCCGAAGCGCGGCAGCGCGTGGAAGTCGCCGATGAAGAGCGGGGAGAAGGACTGGCCTTCCACCTGCCGGCGGTCGTGGTGCTCCAACCGGTAGAGGTTGAAGCGCCAGCGCTCGCCCGGCTGGGGCGGAATGTGCGGCACCTCCGCGAGCCGGTTGAACGGGATGGCCATCTCCACCGTCCAGCCCTCGTCGCGGTCGGACGCGTCGTCCAGCGTGCCGCGCACCTTCACCGCCGTCTTCATACCTGAGTCCCACGAGCGGTCCATGCCCTGGCGCCGCGCGGGAAAGTACGCGTCGAAGATGACGTTGTGGGGCGACACCTGCAGCTCGTTGTACGTGCGCCCGTCCGCGTTGGCGTCGAGGAACACCTCCACGACCTCCTGCTCGTAGATGGAGTCGTCGCGGTTGCGCATCGTGCCCCAGATGTCCGGGTCCTCCACGTCGAAGGCCACGTACAGGTTCGCGTCGTCGTAGACCATGCGCGCCTGGGTGCGCAGCCGCACGGGCCGGCCGTCGAAGCTGCCCGCGAGCGTCACCGGCTTCGCGCCCTTCCAGGCCTCGTCGTCCAGCGCCCCGTCGACCACCGGCGCCTTCTTCACGCGCGTGACGGTGTACTCCGGCAGCGCGGGAGGCTCGCCGCCGAGGAGCGGGCCTCGCATCCGGTTGTCACCCGACTGCATGCGCGGATCATCCACCGCGAGCCGCTCGTCGCCCTTCCAGAAGCCCAACGCGAGACGGGCGGGCGTGGCGGGCATGGCGACGGTGTGCACGTCCTCCAGCACCCGGCCCACGGGCCAGGTCTCCAGCGGCGCGGCGCCGTCCTGGAACTCGTGATCCGCGTTGGCCAGCATCTGGCCGCTCTCCGGATCCACCACGTGCACGAAGAAGTGGAAGCCCTGGGGCGGCGGGCGCACGGCCTGGAAGTAGTGCGAGATGCGCACCGGCTGCCCCGGCGTGGCCTGCTCCGGCGTCACGCGCGCGCCCAGGTAGACGATGGAGCCTCCGGCGAAGGTGGCGCCGCTGCGGAAGGTGAGCCCCTCCGGGGCCGCGTCGAGCGTCCGCAGCGTCGTGGGCGCGGGCAGCTTGGGCGTGCGGTGGGCGGGGCCCGCCTGTTCATCGCGGCAGGCGCCACCCACGAACAGGACGGAGGACAGCAACGGGACGAGGGCAAGGGAGCGGAGGCGCATCGAAGGCGCGGAGTCTACCCTTCCCTGCCCTCCTGGAAGCGTTCTTCCTCGGGTGGGGCAGCGCGCTTCCCATGCATGGGCAACCCGTCCGCAAGGGAGGGCGACCGAGCCTGCGGGCCCCCGAGGCCCGGTTGGCATGGACGAAAGTCCACCCCACTTTTCGGTCCAACACAGGGAGGGGACCACATGAGCAAGGGATTGTTGGCTGGCGCGGCGGCGGTGGCGGTGTTGGCGGCGGGTTCCGCACAGGCGGCTTCGACGGAGCTGCGCAGGTCGGCGGACATGCGCGGCCTGACGTTCCTCGTGGGCGGCGGTGTGGAGGGCTACACCAGCGGGCTGCGAGACCAGATTGATCCAGGCCTGGCGTACGGCGTGACGGTGGCCATCAAGCCGACGAACGTGCTGGGCATCGAGCTGGGCTACACGGGCGCCATCAGCAACTTCAACGACAGCCGAGTGCTGACGACGGACACCAGCGGGCCGGACATCGTGCGCAACGGCGCGCAGGCGGCGGTGACGCTGGGCCTGACGGCCACGCCGCTCCAGCCGTACGTCATGGGCGGTGTGGGCCTGAGCCGCTACAACGTGCGCTCCGCCGCCCTGGGCTTCCAGGACGACACGGTGGGCAACGTGCCGGTGGGCGCGGGCCTGCGCCTGCACATCGGCAGCTTCACCGCGGACGCACGCGTGAACTACAACTTCCTGTTCGACCAGGAGTTCGCGCTCACCGTGCCGCCGTCCGACGTGAACCTGGGCGGCGACGAGACGTTCAGCAGCGGCGGCCGCTACGTGGGCACCATCAACCTGGGTGCCACCTTCTAGACAGAAGCGATGGCCCACCGCCGTCCCGGCCTCCGGACATGGGAGGCCGGGGCTGGATGGGGCCTGGGGGGCAACCTCGCGAAAATGCGACGTCCGGTGGCAGGCGTGACGCTTGCTGCCGGGCGTCCGCATGCGCTTCGAATTCGAGCACCTGGGCACCCCCACCCCGTTCGAGCTGACCGAGGGCCACCACCTCCTGGGCGGCGGCCCCGATGACCATGTCCACCTGGAGGGCCTTCCTCCGGGGCTGTTGACCCTGCGCATCGGCTCCGGGCGGCTCATGGTGGAGGCGGTGCGCAGCTTCACCGTGAACGCGGTGCGCGTGCTGCCCGGCGTGTCGCGCCTGGTGGTGCCCGGCGAGGTGCTGGGCCTTCCGGACGGCATGTGTCTGCGCGTGCTCGCCGAGCCGAGCGCCCCCGGGCGCGGCGTGGGCACTGTCGCGGTGCTCAAGGGCCTGCTGACGGACGCGGACACCCCGCCGTCGCGCGCCGCCTCCCTCACCTGCCTCACCGGACTGGACGTGGGCCGCTGTCACGCGCTCGCGGAGGCGTACACGGACATCGGCCGGGGCGACGGCGCGGCCCTGCGGCTGCGCGACCGGGCCGTGTCGCGGATGCACGCGCGGATCCGCCGCGAGGACTCGGGCTTCGTTCTGGAAGACCTGGGGACGCCCAACGGAGTGTTCCTCAACGGCGTGCGGCTGGAGGCCTCCGCGCCCCTGGCGGATGGGGACGTCGTGGAGCTGGGGCGCTCGCTGCTCCGCTTCCAGGCGGCGTTCGACGAGGCCTCAGGAGAGGCGCGGCCCGTGCCCCGGCCGGTCGCCGTCGTGGAGGAGCCCGCGGACGCAGGAACGCCGCGGCCTCCCGAAGGAGGGCCACGGCGCCTGGAGGGATGGATCATCGCCGGGGCCGTCGCGCTGGCCCTGGGTGCGCTGCTCGTCACCTCCCTGGTGGCAGCGACAGGCTGAAAGTGCGCGCGCCCTACGCAGGCAGGGGCGAGAGGCCCGCGCGCTCCACCAGGAGCCGGGCCAGGTACCGGTGGTGAAGGAAGAAGCTGGTGAAGTGCACGAAGCCCTGGCTGCCCCGGATGGCGTAGACCGTCACCGGCCCGGGGAGGACGTCCAGCTTGCGGATGTCCCTGAAGGAGAAGCGCCGGGTGCGCACCATGCCCCGACAGGTGATGCCCCGGGCGTCCACTTCAATGCGGGTGCGGCCGTAGTAGGTGACGGCCACCCCGAAGAAGACGACGAAGAAGGCCGCGGACAGGAACGTCTGCAGCGGCACACCGTCGAAGTGGAACAGCCAGGCGAAGATGCCCAGCCATAACAGGCCTGCCGCCGCCATCACTGCGGCGAGCACCCTGCGCGGGCGAAAGACCTGCTGCGGCTGCTTCCCCTCCACCGTCCGAGCGCGTCCGTCCATGCCCTTTAAAATAGTGGGCCGGACAGTCCCTCGGACCATGCCCGTCTGCTCACCAGGCGAGCGGTCAGCGCAGGCGCTCGGCCTTCTGGCGGGACTCCTCTTTCAGCTCGGGTCGCACGTCGGCGGCGGTGGAGCGCGCGTAGCGCTCGTAGAGGTCGCGGGCCTCCAGGTTGCGGCCCAGCGCGCGGTACGCCTCCGCGAGTCCGTACAGTGGCGAGGCCGCGTCCGGCTCCAGCTTCAGCGCGAACTGGTAGTCCGCCGCGGCCTCCGCGTAGCGCCTCAGCCCGATGTTGGCGCTGCCCCGCGCGATGTACGCCACGGTCAGGAGCGGCTCCTGCTGAAGGGCCTGCGACAGCGTCTGGAGCGCGGGCGCGTAGGCGCGCTGGCTGATGTGCTGGACGCCCTGCTCGTAGGCGCGGCGCGCCTGGGCCCGCGTCGTGTCCGCCACCGGCCCGGAACCGGGCATCTGCCCCACGGCCTGCGGCGACGCCCCGAGCTCGCCCTGCTTCACACGCGCGCGGGTGATGTTGTCCTGCGCGCTCTGACGGATGGCGGCGTCCTGGGTGAGGCGCGACGCGGCCTCCCACTCCTCGATGGCGCGCGCGTAGTAGCCGAGCACCGCCAGCGAGTTGCCCAGCTTGAAGCGCGCCTCCACGTGAGCCGGTGCCGCGTGCTCCGCGTCGAGGAAGGCGAAGGCGGCCTCTCGGTAGCGGCGCTCGCGCATCAACGCGTCCCCGTCGCGGATCCGCATGGCCGCCAGCACGGCCTGCGACGTGCGCTGGGGCTGGGACTCCAACGGGCCGGGAGCCGTGTCGGTGGCCGGGCCCGGTGCGCGCGCGATTGGAGCGGCGGGCTTCGCCTCGGGGGCCGGGGGCTGAGCGCTGGGGCCCAGGGCCCAGGCCGGCACCGCCAACGTGCCAAGCCACACCACCGCCGAGACCCCGAGCTGGAACCTGCGCGTGCGAACCATGTCCCTCTCCCGTCCTGGCCCCCGGCGGGCCAGGACCACTGCGGCCTGCGTCCTTCCTAGCTGCGGAAGGGGTTCTGCAGGAGCACCGTCTCGCCGCGGTCGGCGCCCACGGACACGCACACCACGGGCACGCCGCTGACCTCTTCCACGCGGCGCACGTAGCGCTTGGCGGCTTCCGGCAGCTCGTCGAAGGTGCGCACGCCGGCGATCTTCTCGTCCCAGCCGGGCAGCGACTCGTAGATGGGCTTCACGCGCGCCAGGTCCTCGTAGTCACCGGGCAGCTCGGTGACGCGCTGGCCGTCCAGTTCGTACGCGTTGCAGATGCTGAGCGTCTTGATGCCGCTGAGCACGTCCAGCTTGGTGAGCGCCAGGCCCCACAGGCCGTTGACGCGCACCGCGTAGCGCAGCACCACGCCGTCCAGCCAGCCGCAGCGGCGCGGGCGGCCCGTGGTGGCGCCGAACTCGTCGCCCACCTTGCGCAGCCGGTCTCCCAGCTCGTCGCTCAGCTCCGTGGGGAACGGGCCTCCGCCGACGCGCGTGGTGTACGCCTTGCTGATGCCCATCACCTTGTCGATGGCCGTGGGACCCAGGCCCGAGCCCACCGCGGCGTTGCCCGCCACGCAGTTGGAGCTGGTGACGAACGGATAGGTGCCGTGGTCCACGTCCAGCAGCGTGCCCTGCGCGCCCTCGAAGAGGATGCGGGCGCCGCGGCGGACCTGCTCGGAGAGGAAGAGGGACACGTCGTGCACGTAGGGGCGCAGCCGCTCGCCCAGGGCGGAGAACTCCGCCAGCACCTGCGGCGTCTCCAGCCGAGGCACGTCCACACCCGCCTGGGCGCAGAGGTCCTTCAGCTCCTCCAGCGCGGCGGGCAGGCGCTCGTCGATGCGGCGGCGCAGGCGCTCCGGGTGGAGCAGGTCGCGCACGCGGATGCCCCGGCGGGCGACCTTGTCCTCGTACGCCGGACCAATGCCCCGCCCCGTGGTGCCGATGGCGCTGCCACCGCGCGCCTTCTCACGGAAGCTGTCCAGCAGCTTGTGCCACGGGAAGATGACGTGGGCGTTGTCGGAGATGAGCAGCTGGGCGTCATCCTTGAGGAAGCCGCGCGGCTTGAGCGCGTCGATCTCCCCGACGAGGACGGCGGGATCCACCACCACTCCGTTGCCAATGACACACGTCTTGCCCGGGTGAAGGATGCCGGACGGAATCAGGTGCAGGACGGTCTTCTGCCCACCCACCACCAGCGTGTGCCCCGCGTTGTTGCCGCCCTGGAAACGGACGACCACCTGGGCATGCTCGGTGAGAAGGTCGACGACCTTGCCCTTCCCCTCATCTCCCCACTGCGCTCCGATGACGACGACGTTCGGCATGGTGCCCGCCGCTTAGCACGCGGGAGGGGCCGGGTGACAGTGTTCCGCGAAGCCGCAGTGAAGGGCCTGGCAGGCCGCCCTGTCCCACCCCGGCCATGCCCGGGACATTTCGGCCTGGACAAGCGCTCGGACGCCCTCGGCCAGCCGGCGCACCGCCCCCGCGTCGGCGGATCCGGCCGGGAGGAATTCCGGCTCTGGGGAGGCGTCGCCCAGGAAGGCCACGCCCACCCGCACCGCCACCCCCTCGCGAACCATCCGCGCGGACGCCAGGGCAAGTGCCGTCAGCTCATGGACACACGCGGCCGGGCCCAGGGGGTGGCGAGCACCCGGGCGAAGGAGCACCGCCACGGCCTCGCCGTCCGGCGACTCCCAGAGCAGATCCACCGCGCCCTCCACGCTGGCGCTGTCATCCAGGTCCAGCACGAAGTCCAAGCCCCGGTGGATGGTGGACGCGGGCACCGCCGCGAGCTGGCGGGCGAACGTCGTGTCCAGGAAGCGCTCCACGGTGGCGAGCACGTCGCCCAGGTCGTCCTCGTCCGGATCCCGGCCCGCGCTCCGCAGCAGGTTCTCCAGGTGCGCGCGCCGCTCGGAGGCCTCCACGTCCGCGCCCGCGAGTGACAGGTCCACTTCGCGTAACAGCCGTGTGACGAGCTGGTCCGGACGCTCCACGGGCAGCCAGCCATCGGGCTCCACGAAGAGGGGCGCGGCGCGCGCGGGGGCCTCCCACGGTTCGGATCCGACGGCGAGCCCCAGTCGGTGGAGCTGGTGGTAGCGGCGAGGACAGGTGAGGAAGTCCTGGACCGCGCGCACGGAGGCGACCGCCGGGGCGTCGGTGAACACTTCGGCACCGGCGCCCGAGGCTTCGACGGACATGCGCTCCAGCGCGGACTCCAGGCGGATCCGCGCCTGTTCGAGCTGCTCCTCCGTGGGCGGCTCCGGATCCGCGGGCGGCGGCAGCTGCTCCACGTCCAAGTCGTTGGCGAGCGCACGCAGGTCCGGATCCGCGTCCAGCCGTCGGTCCACGCGATGCCACCACGTGTCCGTGCCCGCGCGCTTCTCCTCGCCGCCGGACAGCACGAGCAGGTCCTTGGCGCGCGTGAGGGCCACGTAGAGCAGGCGCAGGTATTCGGCGTCCTCGCGGGCCTTCAGCTCGGCGCGCACGGCCTCGAAGCGTTCGGAGGTGAAGGTGTCCAGCGAGTCCGGCATCCACGGCCGCAGGGCCAGGCCGAAGGAGCGCTCGAAGTACGCCCGAGCGGACGTGGTGCGGCGGCGTCCGCCCATCCCGGGCACGATGACCACCGGCCACTCCAGGCCCTTGGCGCGGTGGATGGTGAGCAGTTGCACGGCGCGAGGGTCGCCCTCGTCCAGCAGGTCCGCCTGGGCCTCGTTGGGGTCGGAGTCCGCCAGCTGGCGCAGCTCGCGCGCGAAGGCCACGCAGCCTCCCGTGCCGCGCTCGTCCCTGCGCGCCGCCAGCGACAGGAGCTTCTCCACGTTCGCGCTCGCCTGCTCCGCGTAGGGCGAGCCCGCCAGCGCTTCGCGGTAGCCGGTCGCGTCCAGCGCGGCTTGCAGGAGGGCATGCACGCCCAGCCGATCCCTCTCTCGCCGTAGCACGGGGATGAGCTCCAGGAAGCGCGCGAGCCGCGACTGCTCACGCGCGGACATGGCGGCGCGGACCTCTTCATCCACCAACCGGGCTGAGCCGAGCGACAGCGGCAGGTCCCCCGCGAGCCGGAACAGCGACGCGTCCGACAGGCCGACCAGCGGCGAGCGCAGCACCGCGGCGAACGCCAGCGCGTCGTCCGCGTCCGCGAGCAGCGCCAGCAACGAGGCGAGGTCGCGCACCTCCTGCGCCCCGTAGAACCCGCGGCCTCGCAGCACCCGGTGCGGCACGCCATGGCGGATCAACGCCTGCCGGTACTCCTCCAGGTGCGTGAAGGTCCGGAAGAGCATGGCCACGTCGCCGCCGCGCGCGGGACGCAGGCCCTTCTTGTCCTCCGCCATCACCGCCGGCGGAGCACCCGGCGCGAGCATCACCCGCAGCCTGCGGGCCACCGCGTCCGCTTCGTACTCGCGCAGCTCCGGGGCGGTGTCGGCCTCCGGCAGGGTGAGCCGCTCCACCACGCGCCCATCCGCCAGGTCCGGGCGCGTGGGCGACAGGTCGTCCGTCTCGGGTTCGTAGACGACCTCGAAGGGACGGGGCGTTGACTCCTTCGCCACGAGCAGCCCAGCGAACGCGCGGTTGAAGAAGGACAGGACACCGGGCAACGAGCGGTAGTTGTTCTGGAGGAAGCCGCGCATGCCGCCCTCGGCGTCAATCTTGTCCGCGAGGACCTTGAACACGGACACGTCCGCGCCACGGAACTCGTAGATGGACTGCTTGCGGTCACCCACCGCGCACAGGAACGCGGGCTCCAGGGGCAGCGCGGTCACGAGGTCCGCGTCCGGCGCCAGCTCGCGCGGGCCGCCTTCGCGCTTCTCCGACAGGAGCAGCACCAGCTCCAGCTGCAACCGGTTGGTGTCCTGGAACTCGTCCACCAGCAGCGCGCCCTGCCGCTCCTGCACCTGCTGACGGAACTCCGGATGGTCGCGCAGCAGGTCGCGCGCCTTCACCAGCAACGAGGTGAAGTCGAACACGTTGCGCCGGGTCAGTTCCGCGTCGTGCCGCTCCTCCACCTGGGTCAACAGGTCGCGGAAGGTCGCCTCGAAGGGCGCCGTGCGCCACGCGGCGTAGGCGTCCTCCAGCCGCCGCACGGAGCCGTCGCTCTTGCCCTTCACTCTCCAGAGCAGTTCCTTCAAGCACGCGCCCGCGCCCTTGCGCAGGTTGGCCAGGTTGCGCGGCTCCGACAGCAGCACATTGCGCAGCGTCGGGAAGTGGGCCGGCTGCATGAACGTGTCCGGCGTCATGCCCTTCAGCGCGGGCTCGGCTGCGGACAGGAGGTTGCTCCACTCGCCCTTGGTGTCCTGGGCGCGGGCGTCCAGACAGAGGCGGCGGCAGTCGTCGATGAGGGCTTCGAGCTGCGCCTTGTCCGCCACGCCGTCGCCCACGCGCGCGGTGGCGGCCTTGAGGCCCTCTTCGCGCAGCGTGCCGTAGACGTCCATCAGCGCGGCCACGAGCCCGTCGGAGAAGCCGGAGCCGGAGAAGCCCAGCTCCGCGCACAGCTCGCGCACGCGCGCGTCGCCGCCCTCCAGCGCGTCCAGGACGACGCGTTCGGTGACGTCCTCCAGCAGGCCCGATGCCTCCAGTTCGTCGAGCACCTCGAAGGCGGGATCAATGCCCACCGCGGGCGGAGCGCGGCGCAGGAGCTGACCGCAGAGCGAGTGGAACGTGCCCACCGTCGCGGCGCCCAGCTCCTCGCGCACCTTGCGCCACGCGTCCTGCGTGGGAAACGGGCGCTCCAGCCTCGCGAGCGACGCGCGCAGGTCCTTCTCCGCGTCGAGCGGGACGTCACCCTGGGCCAGCGCGTCCAGGCGCTCGCGGACGCGCTTGCGCATTTCGGCGGCGGCCTTGTCCGTGAACGTGAGCATGCACAGCCGGGAGGGACGCAACGGATCCGCCTGCCGCGCTCCCGCGAACAGGTGCAGCGTCATCGTGACCAGGCTGTACGTCTTGCCCGCGCCCGCGCCCGCCATCAGGGCCAGGTTCTTCTCCAGCGCGAGCATGTGGGGCGCGGTGTCGCTCATCCGCTCCTCTCGTCCGAGATGCGGCGCTCGGTGATGCGGCACACCGCGCGGTAGCCGCACTTGCCGCAGTCATTGGGCCGCGCCGGGAAGTCACCCTTGCGCAGCTGGCGCACCAGCGACTCCACCGCGTTGGGCAGGTTGAGTCCGGCGGCGTCCGCCACGCGCTGACGCACCTCCGGGTCGGTGGACAGCAGGTCCTCCAGCTCCGCGGGCGGCATCACCGCCGACAGATGGATGGCATCTCCCGTGCGCAGCGAGAACCACGCCGCGTTGCGCGCGCCCACGTGGCCGGCCTCGCGCGCGGCGTAGAGGTACAGCGGGAGCTGGAAGTCCGAACGCAGCAGGTTCTCCTTCAGCGTGCGCTTGTCCAGGCGGCCCGTCTTGTAGTCGATGACGCCCACTTCCACACCGGCCGTGTCCAGCCGGTCGATTTGCCCCTCGAAGACGATGGCGTCCTCCGCCACCATCAGCTTCACGTCGCTCCAGCGCTTGTCCTCGGCGGCGGGGCCGAAGCGCAGCTCGAAGCCCTCGGGCACCAGCGGATCAAACGGCAGGCCATGTCGCGGATCCGCGAGGATGCGCCGGGCCATGGCCTGGGCCTTCTCGCCCGCGAGCTTCCACAGTTCGTGGTGGCCCACGTGGTACAGCTCCGCGAAGTGTCGGCTGGCCTTCTTGACCGCCTTCTCCAGCACTTCCTCGGGGATGTCCTCCGGCGCCTGACCCAGGAGCTTCTTCTCCTTGAGCGCCTGGAAGACCTCCTCCATCACGCGGTGCCAGAAGGTGCCTCGGCCCCGAGCGTCGAACTCCTCGTTGGCCACCACGGGCTCGGCCACCTTCAGGCCGTATGCGACGAAGCCCTGGAAGCCACAGTTGCCGAACTTCGACAGGGCGCTCGCGGACAGCGGACGCTCCAGGCCGAAGTGGAACGTGTCGCGCAGCTTCTGCTCCAGTTGGGGGCCCTGCACGCCGCCGGTGAATTCGCCGGGCAGTTCGTCCTCGCGGCCGAAGAAGCGCAGGCGCGCGGCCTCCATGTGGGCCAGCTCGCGGGCGCTGCGGAACCAGTCGTCCGTGCCGAAGCGATCCTTGAGCACCTGTCCCGCGGGGTCCGGCTCCGTGACACGCAACGACGGGAACGACAGGCCCGCCAGCGCCTCCAGCGCCACGGTGCGCCGCAGCTCCGGCAGCGTGAGCACTTCGTCCAGCGGAAGCACCGGAGGCAGCGTGCGCGTGGACCACTTGTGGCCGGTGAGCCGGCGCACCTCTTCCAGGAACGCGGAGGGCACCTGCTCCTGTCCGCCCGAGGCCTTCACCGCGAACGACAGGCTCAACGAGCCCTCCGCCGCGGCGAGCGCGCTGGCGAAGAGCAGCCGGTCTTCCGTGAGGCGCCAGGGCGCCCGGTCGTCGAACTCGCCGCCGGTGAGGCGGAACACGTCCCGGGTCAGGTGCTGGTTGAGCGCCACGCGATCCGCGTCTCCGAGGAGCGGCGACGGCGGGTCTCGCCCGGGGAGCCGGCCTTCGGTGAGCCCGGCGACGAAGAGATGCCGGAAGGTGCGGCCCGGAACCTCCGACAGGTCCAGCACCTCCACCGCGCCCGTGGACGGGCCTCGCGCGGGCAGGTGCACGTCGCGCAGCGCGTCCGCCAGCCACCGGCCCAGCACGCGCCGGGTGATGCGGGGACCTCCGCCCACGGCGCGCAGCGAGCGCAGCAGCGCCTCCATCCGTTGACGGAACGCCGCGAGCGCCGCGTCATCCCGGGCCCTCGCGTCCTCGATGCGCGCGCCCAGGGACCCGGCCTCGCGAGCCTCCAGGGGCCCCGCGGAGTCCAGCAGACCCAGCCGCTCCACGACCTTCCACCACGCGGCGAGTGCCTCCGCGGCGGGGGCCTCCTGGGGGATGTGGCGGCATTCGTCGATGAGCCGCATCACGCGGTCGCGCAGCGCGCGCACGGCCATCACCTTGACCGCGTCCTCCTTGCGCTTGCCGCCCTGCGCGGCCATCCGGCGCGCGAGCCCCTCCAGGCGCACGTCGTAGGCGCCCTTCCCTCGCGTGGCGCCCAGGCGGTCGTCGCGCGCGGCGGCGAGCGCGAAGAGGGTCGCGGGTGCATCCGGCCCACCGCGCGACAGCGAGGGCACGTAGCGGCTGGAGACGAGCTCCGCCACGCGTTCGGCCGGGAATCCGTCCTCCATCAGCACCGGCAGCTCCAGCGCCAGCCGCACCGGCCCCGCGAGCGCGAGCGGTTCACCCCACGGCAAACGCACCGGTATGCCCAGGTCGCCCAGGGCCTCCGCGAGCCAGCCCGCCTCCGGGCCCAGGTCCCGGTACGCGATGGCGATGTCGCCCGGCGCGCTGCCCGCGTCGATGAGGCGGCGCACGTCGCGAGCCACCACGCGGGCCTCTTCGCGCGCGTTCGTCGCGTTCCACACGGACAGCCCGTCCACCGCGCCCTTCAGCGCGTCGCGAGCGGCGCGGGGCGAGAACAGGTGCCGGCCCAGGTCGGTGAAGGGGCGGCCCTCGAAGGTGACGTCCGCCTTGAAGAGGTCCACGTGGGGCATGGTTTCGCCCCGGTTCTCGAAGGCGCGGAACAGCGCCGCGAGCGCCGCGTCGGCCACCGGCGAGCCGCCCACCGGCGTCTCCACGCGCAGCGACACGCGCCGGGCCTCGCACGCCGCGGCGAGCCCCATCAGCAGCTCCAGTTTCGACGGGCGCACGTCGTAGACGCCGTGGAGCACCAGCCCCGTCACCCCGTCCCAGCCCGAGGGCCACGTGCCCCGGTCCAGCGCCTCACGAGCCCCCCGGAGCACGTCCTCGCGGTCCGCGAGCCCCAGCTCCGCCAGCCGCTGTTCGTACAGGTGATAGAGCCGGGCGAGGACCCGCGCGCGGGTGCGACGCTCCGGAGGCAGCACCTCCGCGGCGTCCTGGAGTTCGCGAGGGGAGAGCCGGCCCGCCTTCAGGTCCAGCAGCACGTCCGCCGCGGCGCGGGCGAAGGCGGGCTCGCGTACGTAATCGCCGAACGGCGTGGGGCCGAGCGTGGCGCCCAGGCCAGCCACCACGGCGCGGGCGGTCATCGCGGGACAGGGCCGCCGGTTGAGCTCGCGCGCCCCACCCAGCGCGTGGACGAAGTCGTCCCACGTGAGCAGGTGGGTCCCCACGGAGATGCCCCGCGCACGCCGCTCCGACCGCAGGGCAGCCTGGCGGCGCGCGGCATCAGGGAAGACGTGGAGTGTGCGGCCAGGACGGGGCATGCGGGGCGAGGACTCTAGAACGGCCAGGGGCGCCGTTTTCATGCTCCTTTCTGCGCATTCCCACACCCTGGCCCGTTGTCCGCTCGCCTGCCGCCCTCGGAACCCGGGAAGTCCAAGGACGCAAGCCTTTCCGCCCGACCCGGGACAGCTCCGTTCAGGCTGGAGGCGCCCAGGGCTCAGGACCTGTCCGACAGTCGGACAGGTTCTGGAACACCGCCGCTGGAGCCGCGCTGCTGCGGGAACCTGCCCGACAAGCCACCAGGGGCGCCTGGGCGTGAGGCTCCTCAGGCGATTCAGCGCGCGGAGAGGAAGTCCTCCACCTCACGGGCGAGCAGCGCGGGTGCGGAGACGTGGGCCACGTGGCCGTGCCCCGGCAGCACTCGGAGCGACGCGTGGGGGAGGACTTTCGCCAGGGCATGGGCAGGTTCCGCGAGAAGCACCTGGGGACTCTGGTCGCCCAGGAGCACGAGGGTGGCGGTGTCAACGGCGCGGAAGCGCTCCACGCCCATGGGGAGGTCCGCCACCGCGCCGATTTCGCGCAGGAAGGTCTCCATCATGCCGAGCTGCTTCGCCCACTGCGGCGTCTGACGGAAGGCTTCGAGTTGCTCCGGCGTGAGCATCCGGAAGATGTGGTGCTGCGCGGCCACGAGCGCCGCGTCCGGGCCCTCGTGCTTCCAGGTCGTCCGGACGAGTTCCACGGCTTCGCGCGCGATGAACTGGGAGATGGGGAATGGAGGTTCATAGAGCATCAGCCGCGCAGGGGACCGTCGTACCGCCGCTTCCAGAGCGAGGATGCCTCCCAGCGAGTGGCCGAACAGTGCGGCCCCGGGCCCGGCCTCCTGCATCAGCGCGAGTACGTCCTCGACCTCACGTTCCAGCGTGTACGCCGCTCCGTCCGCGCTGGCGCCGCGTCCGCGCCGTTCCAGCACGAAGTTCGTGAAGCGCGGGGACAGCCGCGACGCGACGTCGCGCCAGTCGCCCCACGTGCTGAGCGTGCCGCAGATCCAGACGAGCGCGGGCCCTGCCCCGTGCCGGAAGTACGACAGCGACGTGCCGTCCGCGGAGGTGAACCGGTGCTGGGTGAACGCCGATGGTTCCTTCTGGACCGTTCTGTCCGAAGGCTCGCGCCGGCCGGAACTGGAGGTGCTCATGCAGCCCGCGAGCACCATGGCCGCTCCCGCGCTCAGCATTCCGCGACGGGAAACAGTGCCCTCACCCGACACGTGACGTTGAGCCTCTGGCTCCCTCGCAGCGATGCAAGTGCCTCCGGACTCTGGCTTCTCATCAACCAATGCGAGGTGCTGCTCCCCGGGCTCTCGCACGGAGACACGAGTGAGCCCGGAATCCGACCTCTCATCCGCCAACGCGCGCTGTTGAGCCTCCAGTTCGCACACAGCGATACGCGGGCCTTCGGAATCTGGTTTCTCATCGGCCGACGGGCGGTGACGAGCCCCAGGCGCCCGTGTGACGGTGCGCGCGCCTTCGGACGAGGGTTGCGGCTCTGGCTCACGATGACCGGGCTCTTCGGGTGGCACATCGCGGATGGACGACTGGAGAGTGAACGAGGGTGGAGCCTTCCGTGGCGTGGACATGGCGCGTGTTTCCTTTCGCCAGCATTCATGCGGTGGAAAAGGCGTGCGCGAAATGCCCCTGTCTGCCACCTCACTCCGGACATTAAAGTCCTGAATCAACAATCCCGGGAGGAATGCATGGAGAGCCTGTCCGCCATCGGCGTCTTCGCCCGCGTCGCGGAAACCGGCAGCTTCGCCTCCGCGGCCCGCGCGCTGGGCATCACCCCTTCCGCCGCGAGCAAGAGCGTGGCCCGCCTGGAGGAGCGCCTGGGCACGCGCCTCTTCCAGCGCACCACGCGGCGCATGCATCTCACCGAGCAGGGCGCCCGCTTCCACGAGCGCTGCGTGCGCGCCCTCACCGAACTTCGCGACGCGGAGTCGGAGCTCGCCCACGCCGTGCGCACCCCTCGCGGCCGCGTCCGCGTCTCCGTCCCGGAGATGCTCGCCCTGCGGCTCATCATCCCCAACCTCCAGCGCTTCCGCCGCGAGTACCCGCACCTGGAGCTGGATCTGGACGTCAACGACCACGTGGCCGACATCGTCGGAGACGGGCTGGACGCGGCGGTGCGCTGCGGCGAGCTCACCGACTCACGCCTCATGCGCCGCCGACTGGGCCCCAAGCGCTTCATCCTTTGCGCCTCTCCCTCCTATCTCCAGGTGCACGGCACGCCGCGCTCGCTCGACGCAATCCAGGAACACGACTGCATCCGCTACCGCTTCGTGTCCACCGGCCGCGTGGAGTCCTGGGCCTTGCGCCAGCCCGCGGGCGCCCCCTCGCCGCGCATCCCGGAGACCTTCGTCTTCAACAACAGCGAGGCCGTCACCCACGCAGCCCGAGCGGGCTTCGGCATCGCCCAGTTCGTGGAGCTGATGATCCGCCCGGAGCTGGACGCCGGCACGCTGCGCCCCTTCCTCCGCGAGCACTCCCTGGAACGCGGCGCGCTGTGGCTGGTGTGGCCCCAGGCCCGGCGCACCCCGCCCAAGGTGAAGGCCCTGGGCGACTTCCTGGCGCGGCTCGTCGAAGAGGACGAAGCCGGGGCGCGCTGAGCCCGCACCACCCGGATTGCGGGAAAAGGGCGGAGCGCCCTTATGCTCCGCCGCCCCATGCTTGCTTCCTACCGGACCCTCGCCACCTTCTGCCTGCTCGTGCTGGCGCCGCTGACCCCGGCCGCCGCACAGGACACCTCCGACGCGCCGCGCGCGCTGCGCTTCAACTGGACGCGCGACGGCATCATCACCGGCACCGCGGGCGTGCTGTGGATCTCCACCGAGTCGGTGTTCAAGGACAACCTGGCCCCGGCACAGTGCCGCTGGTGCGACCGTGCACCGGACGGCACTGACCGGCTCAACCGCCTGGACCGCTGGGGCCGAGGCATCGCGGGCAACACGGAAGCGTCCCGCAAGCGCGCGGACACCTGGAGCAACATCATCGGGTTCGCGGGCCTGCCGCTGGGCCTGCTGGGCACCCAGTACGCAGTGGGGCGCAGCAGCGGCGCCTCCAAGGAGTTCTTCGCCCAGGACGCCACCATCATGGTCCAGAGCGCCGTCCTCGCCTCCGTCGCCAACCAGGCCGTGAAGTTCGCCGTGGGCCGCGAGCGGCCCTTCGTCCACGTCCTCCCGGAGGCGGAAAAGGGCCTCACCGCGCACCCCACCGACAACAATCTGTCCTTCTACAGTGGCCACACCAACCTGGCCTTCTCCCTGGCCGTGTCCGCCGGCACTGTCGCCACGATGCGCGGCTACAAGCACCAGGCCGTCGTCTGGGGCGTGGGCCTGCCGCTCGCCGCCTCCGTGGGCCTCTTGCGCATGGGCGCGGACAAGCACTACCTGTCCGACGTGATCACCGGTGCCGTGCTGGGGACCGCGTTCGGCGTCGCCGTGCCCCTGCTCCTGCACGGCCGCGTGGATGACACCCCGCCCGCCAGCGCGCGGCCGTCCTCGGTGTCACTCAACCCGATGGTCGGGACCCAGATGGTGGGCCTGTCCGGAGCGTTCTAGCCACGCTCCGCCAGAAGTTCGCGAATACATCCTGCGCGGCGGCAAGGCACGGACGGATGCGTCCTCGATCCATCGGAGCATGCGCGCCTCTCCAGGGGTCCGCGCAGAGCCTCATGAATGACAGCGAGCATGAAGGGCTGTCGTCGCTCACGAAGCAGGAGGGCATGGGGAATCGGCCATGGACCGCCAGAAGCGTACGGCCCAGCGCCCCAGCGAAGCCCAGGGGTCCATGAAGCGTCTCGCCCACGTTGCGACACGCCCCGCGGAGGATTCAGCGGGAACCAGTGGGTCGAGCCTCGGGCTGATGGAGGCTCCCTCCGGAGGCGAAGCGCCAAGACATCTCTGACAGTCGGCCAGGTCTTCCCAGGCAGCGCCCATCTCGTCCCGCCCTGCGTGCTCCCCACCAGCCTCACAGGAGACAAGCCCCGGCGCGGATGAAGCCACCCACTGCACGCTGTCCGACTCCACAAGGAGGGCCTGCACATCGAGGCAAGGTGCAATCCCAAGTGGCCCGGTGTCCTCGGCGATGGGCGTAAGGCAGCAGAGGCCATGAGCATCAACGCTTGGGCATACCTCCAGCGTCTCGGACGGCTCAATGGTTGGCGTGGGAGCTCCGATGCCACGACTCTCCCCACAGGGGCGTGCCTCCGGCGCATCATCCTGCTCGGCGGTGGACGCGACGCATTCGGCGCCACTCGCCTCAATGCAAGGACATGCATCCAACGCTTCGACTTGCGTGGTGGCTGACGCGGGGGCGCTGGCGCAACGCTCCTCAACGCAAGGGCGTTCCGCCGGCGGTTCCTCCAGCCCGTTGGCTGACGCAGGCGCACCGACGATGCCTTCTTGAGTGAGGTGGGCCTCGGGGGACGCAGGTTCCTGGGGCGCAGGGGCAAAGGCATTCAGCACGCGCTCATCGCGCGCCTTCAGCAGTGCCGGCAGCTCATGCTGAAGTGCTTGCACGTCACGCTCGTGCAGGATTTCCATTACGCGGAAGGCCCACTCGCGCAGCGCGTCGCCTCCCATAAGCGGCAGCAATTGGGCTGCACCTCCCAGGAATGCCCGCTGCAGGGACTGAACGAGGAGCACGTGCCCGGGACGCGCCGCCACCCGCGCCGCATGCCGCAGCAACTCGAACTCGGCCTGCGCGCAGGTTTCCCCCGACTCCCAGCGCGCCGCGTCCTGGAGCTGGTAGCACGTGCTCCCCAGCCGGTCCAGGTCGAGGTCCGAGGCCTTCGCGCAGCAGTCGGCCAGCAGCTCCACCAGCACCTGCCGCTTGAGGCTGAAGTAGCCCTCCAGAAGCCACCGGGCATCCGGGTTGCTCGCGTCATGCAGCGCCAGCCCCAGATTCTCCAGCGTCAGCGACTCATCCAGCGGCACCGCGCGCGTCTTGCGTCCGGAGCGCTGCACCACCAGGCCTCGCGCCGCCAGCCGCCGCAGCGCCTCGCGGATGGTGCCCCGACACACCTCATAGCGGCGCGCCAGCTTCGCTTCGGAGCCGAATTGTCCGCTCGGGTGCAGACGCCCCAGCGCGATGTCGCGCTCGATTTGCGCCTCCACATAGGCCACGAGTCCTCGCCGTTCCATCCCCATTCCCCTTCCTCGTCACAGCATCGCCATCCAACCACAGGGGTCTGACATGGACGTGCGGGCCCACCCTTCTCATTGCCAGCCAGGGGGCACCCTCCGGGCCCGGTCGGAGAAAAACCTGTCCGACTGTCGGACAGGTTTTGAGGCAACCGGTCCCGGGCGGGCGCCTCCGTCCGTTGCCCCAGTTCGGGCGGTTCCGGACTTGGGAGGCTTCAGGTTCGCTTGAATGCGCTGGCGTCGGGCAGGCCGCTGCCGCTCAGGTCCGCGCCCATGGCGGTGAGGACTCCGGAGAAGATGTCCGGCTCGTTGGAGGTCACCTTGCCTGGTTGGCGCTCGCCGGTGCGCGCGTCGAAGCCGTAGGTGAGGGTGGTGTTCGGATCCACGCCTCCCAGCACGGTGTTGCCCTTCACCATGGGCGACAGCAGCAGGAAGCCATTGTTGAGGTCGTGGCCCGAACCGAACTCCGTGGCGCCGGAGGGGCGCGGACGCGTGCGGCCGAACTCCGTGGCCACGTAGATGAGCGTGCGGTCCCACATGGACTCGCCTGAGTTCGCGTCGAATGGCTCCGCCTTGAGCAGCGTGATCAGCGAGTCCACCGTGGACAGGATGCGCGCCCACATGAAGGCCTGTCCGCCCCGGTGGTCGTTGTGGCTGATGTCGAACGCGAGCGGTGGATTGGCGATGCCGTTGGGCCCGCCCACCGCGACGTTGAAGTCCGGCCCCAGCGTCACCGACACGGACACGCGGTACTTGAGCAGCAGGAACGCGAGCGCCGCCTGGCCCTGCACGGGATCCGTGAAGAAGCCGGGGAAGACCTCTCGCAGCCGCGCCCCGTCCGGTGAGCTCTCCAGCCCATACTTCGACAGGGGAATGGACGGCAGGTTCGGCAGGACGTTGAGCTTCGTGATGAGGTCCAGGGCCTCCAGCTTCGGTTGCTGCACGCCGCGCTGTTCGCTCCAGCGCTTCAGCGCGCCGCTGTCCTGGAATGTGCGGCCGAAGATGGACTTCTGGTCCAGGGCGTCCCGCGTGCTCCGAGCCAGCGCGATGACGTCCTTCGACGGCGCTCCGGCGATGCCTCGCGAGCCATCCAGGCCCAGGGGCCACAGCGACGGGTTGACCACGGGCTCCCCGAAGCAGGACAGGGGCAGGCTGTCGTCGGTGCCGCGCTCGGCGTAGCCGCCCGTGCCCATGTTGACGTTGGGCAGCGGCATGCCGCCTCCCCACTGGAGCGCGACGGCCTCCTGGAGCGTGCGGCCCCGCCACGCGCCGTTGCCGGTCAGCGAGCGCTTCTGCGCGATGCCGTGATTCACGGACGTGCCCACGGAGGTGGCCACCAGCATCTCGCTCGCGTGCTTCTTCACGAACGCCAACTGGTCGGTGTCGACCGGGATGTTGATGCTGCCCATGCGCGAGTTGCTGTACTTCACCGCGCGGAAGGGACTGTCCGCCACGCCCTGCACCTGCGCGTCCGGGAAGGTGTTGAACGCGGCGGCGTTGGAGGACTCGGATTGGCGTACCGCGAGGAAGCTGTCCACGATGGACGCGCCCCCAGCCGCCCCGATGACGATGAGGAACTTCGGCTTGCCGTCGAGCGCGTCGCGCTTGCGGCCCAGCTTCTCCAGGGACTCGGGCGTCTGGAGCGAGTCCCGGCAGCCGGAGAGGAAGGGCGCGAGCGTGGTGCCCGCCGCGCAGAGTGACAGTGCCCGCAGCATCTCCCGGCGCGACAGCCGGCCGGTGGTCTTGAGGGTCATGGGAGGGGTTCCTCAGTAGAAGACGGCTTCGGCGGAAGAGAAGACGGCGAGACACGCGGCCTGCATCCACGCGACTCCTGGCGTGGCCACACCGGTGGCCTGTACATCGGCGGACAGACGCACCAGCGTGTCCCGCTCATCCTGGGTCGGGTCGCGCAACCACGCTCGGCGCACCAGGGATGTCACCGCCGTGGCGACAGCCGGGCTCGCTGCGTCCGCCAGCTTGCCGTCCGCGCTGAGGACCACGTTCTTGAACACCACCGCGGCGGCGGGCGTGTTCACGTCCAGCGCGATGCGTGCGTTGCAGGCGGAGAGCACGGTGCGCTCCACTGCGATGGGCGTGGTTGCGCCCGTGACGGGGGCGGTCTCGTAGACGCTGTGCTGATAGGGGTCCACGCCGCCCAGCGCTACGCCGTGCACGTTCTGGCAGGGGTACTGACCCAGTTCGTTGCACACGGACGCAGCGGGCAGCTCCAGCGCCTGGGCCAGGTCGAGCGACAGGCGCTCGGGGCCCTTGAAGCGCAGGTTTCCCTTCTGGGACTTCGCGACGCCACCGTCCCATTCGGGCGTCACGCCGGGGTTCGCGTCCGGTCCCAGGTCGGCGGCGGGGGGGAGCTTGTCGGAGCAGCCCGTGAGCAGCAGACAGGTCAACAGCAGGCGTTCAGGGCGCACCGTAGGCCTCCGTGCGGATGAGCTCGTGAAGCATCTTCTGCACGCGGTACGCGTGCGTCGTGCGGAAGGCCTGCCAGGTGCGGACGAACTCTTCGTTCTCTTCTGGCAGGGGCGCGTGGCCGACGAGCAGCTTCCAGTAGTCCGTGACGGTGGAGATGGCGAAGGCGTCGCTGTTGGCGGCGACCCGGGCCCACTCCATGAGGTTGTTCACGGGCTGGCCCAGGATGACGCCCTGTTCGGGCGTGTTCTTCAGCGTGGCCGCTTCGTTGGGGAAGATCAGCTCCAGCCGGTTGGGGATGTAGCGGTTGGGCAACCCGCCCAGGCCGTTGTAATTGCGGTACGGATACGACAGCGGATCCAACGTCGCGTGGCACGCGGCGCACTGGGGCGCCTGGACGCCCTTGGCGTCGTAGTCGCGCGGCTCGTTGGGGACGCTGTGCAGGCCCTCCTGCTTCGCGATGTCCAGGCCCAGATACGCGCGGTACATCTGCGAAGCGGCGTTGCGTGGCAGCGCGGTGAACATGACGAACGAGGTCAGCGTCCACGCGCTCGTCATGTTGCCGGCGCGGCGCGAGGCCTCCACGAACTGGGAGGAGAGGCTGTTGGCGGTGGTGTACGTGGTGGGGCTCGAGCCCGAGCGCTTCACGTAGAAGCTGGCGGTGAGGACGTCGCGCGCGTCGTGGTCGTCCGTCTGGGACCAGGTGAAGAGGGCGTAGTCGTCGTAGTAGTCAGCCAGGGGAATGATGCCTGCGTCCTCGCCGGACTTGATGGAGCCGACGGGGCGGATCTTCGGGTGGGCCACCTTCCAGAGCTGCCCGTGCTTGCCTCGCCAGAAATCGGACTGGAGGCAGCGGTCCAGCTCCTGGTCGATGAAGGCGCGCTGCTTCTCCTCGTTGCCCAGCTCCAGGAAGCCGACCACCTGGGCGTAGGTGGGGGACGTGCCGCAGAAGTCGCTGAGCATGCGGCGGTACGCGAAGCGCGGGTCGTACTGGCAGACCTTGAACTGGGGGTTCTCTCCGCCGCCGCAGACGCCGCTGGGCGGGACGCTGGTGGCGTCACCGGGGAGCGAGCCCTGCTCGACCTCGAACTGGTTGGGGGCGCCGTCGCCGTCGGTGTCCGCGGCGGCGATGGCGCGCAGCGCGGCGGGGAGGGCGGCGGCGAAGTCCGCGTCGGAAAGGGGGCGCGGCTTGCCAGGGGCGAGGTGCGGCTCCAGCGCGGCGCCGTAGCCGTTCCGCTGGGGCGGGGCCACGTGGCAGTACGTGCAGGCGGGCTGGGTGCCCTGGCATGCGGGCGCGGTAGGGTACTCAGCGCAGAAGGTGCCGGGGCCGGTGGGCATGGCCACGGCCTGGGGGGCGAACCCGAGCAGCAGCAGCCCGGGCAGCAGCCATCGGCTCGGTGTTGGGAAGGGGAGGGGCACGCGGGCTCCGGGAACGGTTGCTGTACGGACACCCCAACCCGGAAAATCAGAAAAGGTTTCGGCGATTCGTGGGCGCCCGGCTCACCAGGGCCGCCGCTCGATGAGGTGGCGGGCCTCCGGCGAGGGGGCGAGGAAGGACACGGGCGCACCCGCGACGCGCTCGAGTTCTTCCAGGTGGTGACGGGCCGCGTCGGTGAGCTGGTCGAAGCGCCGTGCGGCCCAGTTGGTCGCGGCCAGGTCCCCCGCGAATATGAGCGCCAGGTCCGTGGGTGCATTGAGGGAAGCAGCCTCGCGCAGCCCCACCCAGTCGAACGCGCGGCCTTCCGAGCGGCACGCCAGGACCACCCGCCGCACCCGCCCCGGCGCGATGCCCGCCGCCTGGATGCAGCCGCTGGCGGAAGGCCCCTCGCTTTCGACGAGCACGTGGTGTCCTCGGGCGAAGGCGTCCTCCAGTTCCTCACGTGAGGGTCTCGGGTCTGGCCCGTCTGGTCGAAACAGCACGGCGTAGTGAGGCGCGAGCTGCGCCGTGAGGGGCCGCGTATCCACACCGTCATGGGGCCCCGGGACGATGAGGTCCACGAGCCGTTCGCCAAGCCGTCCATAAAGTCCGAGCCGACTGGCCACCCGCACGAGTACGGCGTCGGGTGGAGTCCTCGCCGTGTCGACCACGAGCTCCGCGAGCGAGGCCAACGCGTGCACCGCACGCTCGGCGGAATGCGCCCAGGCCGCTTCGAAACTGTCTGGCTCCGCGTCGCGCCGCGCCTGCTCCGGTTCCGGCGTTTCCAGGTGGACGTGCACGACGCGGAGCCCTGGGCTTCCGCGCAGGCCGTCCAACTGTGCCTCGCTGCTCGCGGCATCCACGATGATCAGCCTGGGGGCGTCCAGGCCGTGGCCCCGAAGCGCGGCGAGCACTCCGTCCGCCAGCCAGCGCCCTCCCGTTTCGCGGTCCAGCGCGACGGTCAACTCCTGGCGCGTGCGCCGGGAACCGTCACCGCCATGCTTCCGCAGGAAATCCTTCGAGTGGAGATGCAGCGCGACGAACCGCCGCGCGAGCCCCTGCGCGAGGGTCGTCTTCCCCGCGCCAATGGGCCCCGACACCACCACCACCGTGACCGCCATGGCTTGCTCCTCCCAAGGAGGAACACCCTAGGAACCCGGCCGCGGTGCGAACCATCCCCCGTTGGAGGGAGGCCTCAGCGCTTTTCGGAGACGCGCACCCAGTCCACTTCCATGGTCTGCGGTGCGTTGCGCAGCAGGTCCGCGGTGGCCTGAGGCACGCCAAAGTACGGCTCCTTCGCCTTGTTGACGCCCTCCGGGTAGCCGCCGCCCACCGCGAAGTTGAAGATGATGAAGAGGGGCTTGTCGTAGGCCCACGCGCCGTGGCGCTCCACCTCTTCACGGGTGGACGTCTTCACGCGCTCCCCGTCGATGTACCAGTGGATGGCCTCCGGCGACGACTCCACGCCGTACTCGTGCCAGTCGCTCACCGGCGTGCGCGGAAAGAAGCGGCCGTTGATGGGCGTGTTGCCGCTGTATCCCGGCCCATGCAACGCGACGGACACCCAGTCGCCGTAGCCAACGTTCTCCATGATGTCGAGCTCCCCGCACGCCGGCCACCCCGCCGTGTGGATGTCTCCGCCCAGCATCCAGAACGCCGGCCAGAGCCCCACGCCCACCGGCAGCTTGATGCGCGCCTCGACGCGGCCGTGCTTGAACTCCCGCTTGCCCGCGCTCTCCACCCGGCCCGACGTGAACGGGTATCCGTTGGCCGTCTGCATCCGCGCCGTGAGCTTCAACGTGCCGCCGCTCACCGACACGTTGTCCGGCGACGTCGTGTACTGCTGCTGCTCGTTGTTCACGTGCACGTCGGTCTGGATGCGCCAGTTGCTCGCGTCCACCTCCGTGCCGTCGAACTCGTCACTCCACACCTGGACCCATCCGTCCGCCGCGCCAGCCACTGTTCCCGCGCGCTTCGGCGCCCCCGCGCACGCCATCAGCCCCGCCACCAGCGCCCACGCCGTCACCGTCCTGTACGTGCTCGTCGCCATCGTCGTTCCTCGAAAGGGAGCCATCTACTGGAGCGTCCGCCGGTCCACCGGCGCTTCGGGGGGCTCGCCCCGGTACGGCGTGGCCGGAGGCATGAGCAGCGATTCGTGCAGCCGCCCCTCCACGTCCACCGTCACGTCCACCACGGTCTGCCGCACGGGCTCCACGCTGCCGTCCGCGTGCAGGAGCACGCCGCCTCCCTGCGGAATGCCCAACGCCCGCGTGGGCAATCCCATGCGCCGGAGGGCGGCTTTGAGGCCGGGCCACTCGGGCGGCTCGTGCACGCCGATGAGGTAGGGCGCGAGGCCCAGCACCGGGAAGGGCTCGCCTTCGCCGGGCAAATCTTCACACCACGCGCCCAGGCCCAGGTGCATGGCCCCGGCGGACACGCCCATCAGCACCGCGCCGGACTGATGCCGCTCGCGGAGAATCGAGTCCACGCCGTGGGCCTGGAACGCGTTCCATCCCACGCGTGGGTCACCGCCCGCCAACAGGATGACGTCGGCGTCCTTCAGCCACGCCAGGTCCTCGCCGGACGGCGCGGCCGGGATGCTCCGGCAGCGCGTGAGCCCGATGCCCTCCATGGCCGCGACGAAGATGTCGTAGAACTCCGGCACGTCACCGTTGGACGCGCCCAGGTACGCGGCCTTCACCGGAGGCACACGCAGCTCCGCGCCGGTGAGCACGCGCACGTAGTCCAGGAAGGGGCGCCCCTCCACGCGCCAGAACAGCGGAGCGCTGTCAGCCAGCAGGAGGAGGGGCGGAAGCGTCATGCCGTTGAGCCTACCGCCACTGGTAGGCGCGCACCCAGTCCACTTCCATGGTCTGCGGCGCGTTGCGCACCAGGTCCACCGTGGACTGCGGCACGCCGTAGTACGGCGTCGAGGCGCCATTCACACCGAAGGGATAGCCACCACCCACCGCGAGGTTGAGGATGATGAACAGCGGCTTGTCGTAGGCCCACGCGCCGTAGCGCAGCACCTCCGCGCGCGTCGTGGTCTTCACCAGCGCCCCGTCGATGTACCACTTGATGTCCGAGGACGAGTACTCCGTGCGGTACACGTGCCAGTTGCTCACGCTGGACGACGGGTAGAAGCGGCCGTTGATGGGCGTATTGCCGGAGTAGCCCGGGCCGTGCAGCGCCCCGGACACCCAGTCGCCGTAGCCGACGTTCTCCATGATGTCGAGCTCGCCACACGCGGGCCAGCCCACGGAGTTGATGTCATTGCCCAGCATCCAGAACGCCGGCCACAGGCCCGCGCCCACCGGCATCTTGATGCGCGCCTCGATGCGGCCGTGGCTGAACTCGCGCTTGCCCGCGCTCTCCAGCCGGCCGGAGGTGAACGGGTAGCCGTTGTTCCACTGCAGGCGCGCGGTGAGCTTCAGCGTGCCGTTGCTCACGGAGATGTTGTCGCCGGAGTTCGTGTACTGCTGCTGCTCGCTGTTCACGTGCACCGTTGTGTTGGGCGCCCAGTTGGCCGTGTTGACGCTGTTGCCGTCGAACTCGTCGCTCCAGACCTGCACCCAGCGGTCCTCGCCACCACCGCCCACGACGCCAAAGGAGAACGACTCCCAGCAGCCAGCCGTGGCACGGTTGGCGTACAGCGGCGCGCTGGCGCCCAGGTTTGTGTCCGCGGACACGTACTGGCCGGTGCTCTTGGCGCGCAGGCCCACGGAGCCGTCCGCGAAGGGCACCCAGGTGAAGCGCTCCCAGTCACCCACCGCCGTGCGGAAGCCCGTCACCTGACCGCCCGCGTTCGGATCCGCGGACACGTACAGGCCCGTCTCCACCACGCGCAGCGAGATGAAGTCGTTGCCCGCGTCACCTACCTGGAACTGCTCCCACCCCTGCGCGCTGTCACGGTTGGCGACGAGCGGCGCGGTGGCCCCCAGGTTCCGGTCCGCCGACACGAACTTCTGCGTGGTGCACGCCTTCAGCCACACCGTCTGGCCCAGCGGCGCCGCCGTGGCGGACTGCTCCCGCTCCGCCACCACCGGCGTCGTCAGCATCGAGTCCTGCGCGGGAGCGGAACCCCCACCACAGGCCGTCAGCCCCAGCACCGCCGCCAGCGCCCACAGCGTCTTCCCGGCTCTCGTCGCCATCGTCTTCCTCGAAGGTGTGTCCAGCTCCGACAGGGAGCCGGGACCCGCCCCACTTAGACCAGAGCAGGTAAAATGGCTTAACCTTATTTCCATGAAAAAGTTACTTAGTGGGGCCCTGGGTGTCATGCTTGGGACGGCGCTCGCGGGCTTGCCCGGGGCGGTGTTCGCGCAAGGCCGGCCGTCGCTGGTGAACACGCGCATCGGGACGCCGTTCGGGGCGAACGGGCACTCGTCCACGGTGGACGGGCGCATCTTCGTGGGCAACATCGGCGAGGACCACGCGACCACGACGACCACGTGGATTGCCCGTGTGTTCCGTCCGGAGGCGGTGACGTACGACTCGGCGGGCAAGCCGTCGTTCGCGGGCACCTTCTCCGCGGGGAAGACGGTGACCGTGCGCAACGGGGAGAACGCGCTGGCGTTCTGCTTCACCAACCCCGCCCAGCCCTACGCCCTGTCGAGCGGCGTCGCGGTGTACCAGCCGTTCCTCTTCGACTCGATGATGTTCAACGGGGACAACGTCTTCCGGCGGCGCACGACGGACATCCGCGTGTCCCAGCCCTTCACGACGGCGGCGGACATTGCATCGTTCAGCACCGGTCCGCTGGAGACGCTGCGCACCGTCACCGGCGCCACGATTCGCGGCATCGAGCCCACGATGACGTCCGACGGCCGGTTGATCATCTACCAGGGCGCGCCCGCGAACACCGGCGGCATCGACCACATGATGTACGCGTACAACCCCACGCCGTGCGCGGCCACGGGCTGGAGCAACCCGCGTCCGCTGTCGATGATGTTCAACGACACGAACGCTGGCGTGAAGAGCTACCCGCTGGCATGGAAGCGGCTGAAGGCGGCCACGGGCGAGGACTTCGGCGACACCACTTCCGGTGCACTGGTGCGCGGTGCCTACGCGTGGGTGGACCACGAGGGCCGCAACCTCGTCTACATCGCCGTCACGTACACGGACGGCGCGCGACGTGAGGCAGTGAGCCTGGTGGGCGCGGACACGAACTGGACCGCGTACCACATCGACGGGGCCATCAACACGGACCGCATGGACATCGCGCACCTCTTCTACTCGGGGCCCATGTGGAACTTCGAGCAGGAGCGCCTGCCCTCGCAGAGCTTCCCGCCCGGGCAGAGCAATGCCGCGCATTACCTGCCGGTGACGAAGACGCACGACGTGCTGGCCCTCTTCGGCAGCAACACCGCCGACTACAACGAGGTGGACCTGGGCGAGTTGATGGACCCCTTCCACCTGCTCTTCCTGCCCATGAACGAGCTCGTCACGCGCGCAGGAGCGTATGACCTCACGCGCACGCCGGACCTGTCCGGCCGCTTCTTCACGGGCACGTTGGTGGGGGGCGCCTCCATCTCGCCGGGCAACGCGCTGACGCGCTCCTCGCCGGACTCGCTGTGGCAGCCGCACGGCAAGGGCAAGGCGCTGGTGGTGCCTGGCGGGAGCGCGCTCGCGGTGAACCTGGCGGATCCATCCAGCACGGTGCCCGGCGTGGGCGCGTTCGTGCGTGGCCTGTCGGTGGAGTTCGCGGTGCGGCCGGACGCGGACATCCAGCAGGGGTGCACCACCGGCAATCCCTACCGCTACCTGATGCACAAGTCCGGCGGGCTGGACATCATCTACGAAGCCAGCAACCAGCCGCAGTTCTCCCTGGTCGTCAACGGCCAGCGCGTGCGACTGGGCGGCGGCCCGGTGCTGCCCGTGGGGCAGTGGAGCCACCTGGCCTATACGTGGGACGGCACCACCGGCGTCTTCCAGGAGTACCTCAACGGCGTGCCCACGAACCGCGCGCTGCCTGTCGCTCCGGGGACGGCCCGGCTGGGCACGGGGACGCTCTACATCGGCGCGGGCGCGAACCTGGACACACAGCGCTGCCCGGCGAACGGCGAGGGCTCGTTCCGGGGCGCCATCGACGAGGTGCGCATCTTCACGCACGCGCGCTCCAACCGGAGCATCTGCATGACCGCGCACGGCGCCAACTGCCGCGAGGAGGCCATCCAGCACACGCCCTCCGCGGGTCAGTTCGTGATGAGCTCCCAGGCTCCGGCGTGCAATGGCACCAGCGCGTTGAACTCGGCGGCGTGCCTGTCCGCGATGCACCGGGCCTGCGCGCAGCGGGGCGCGGGCGACGCCATGGCGAGCAGCACCAACACCTGGGACACCATCATGCAGCTCGTCAGCAACCGTCCGCCCATCTCGCTGGCGGGCGTGCCGGTGGCGTCCACGGCCACGGACCTGACGGTGGCGTGCGCGCCCATCCAGCATGAAAGCGTGGCCGTGACGTTCGAGGAGCTGACGCGTATCCACGCGGGCTGCACCGACGAGCGCGGCGTGACGAGCACCCACTGCACCGCCGCCGCGCACCGCTTCTGCAACGGCCAGGGCTGGACGACAGGGCAGGTGTTCGAGGTCACGTCCCGGCCGTGGGTGGGCTGCTTCAACTCCGGGCTCCGGACAGATGTGGAGAAGTCCGTGCTGGGGCCGGTGTCCAACCTGGGCGACTACACCGCCCCGGGTTCGCGCCTGGAGGTGAGCCAGTGGTGCCGCACGCAGGGCTACGGGGCGGGCGTCGTCCAGGAGATTCCCAGCGCCACCAAGGCCCACGTGCACTGCTTCCAGCCGGCCGTGACGGCGTCGTGGCGGTACCTGCCGTAAGGCATTGCGTGGCCTGACGGCCCCCGGGGTTTGGAATCAGACAGGCTTTGCTGCCATGGTGCGCCTGTTTGATTCCAGTTCCTTGCAGGGGGGCTGCCATGTCAGCGGTGCGCGGCGGTGGTCGGAACCGTTTCGTCCTGGGGCTGGTGTTGTGTCTGGGTTGGCTTTCGGGCTGCGCGGGCCCGGTGGCTCCGGCGGAGGAGGCCGCGGACCCGGGCGTGGCGCGGGCCGCCGTGACGGCGCCCACGTGGACGGTGGTGCGGGCCGGGCGGCTGCACTCGCTGGGGCTCCAGGCGGATGGCACCGTGTGGGCCTGGGGGCGCAACCGGTATGGCCAGCTGGGGAACAACACCACCACGGACCGACTGGCGCCCGTGAAGGTGACGGGGCTTACCGGCGTGGTGGTGGACATCGCCGCGGGCAATGAGCACTCGCTGGCCGTGAAGTCAGACGGCACCGTGTGGGCCTGGGGGCTCAACGACCTGGGACAGCTGGGGGACGGCTTCACCGATGATCAGCTCGCGCCCGCCCAGGTGCCGGGCATCATCGACGCGACGGCCGTCGCGGCGGGCACCTACCACTCGTTCGCGCGCCGCGCCTCCGGGGCTGTGTGGGCGTGGGGCCTCAATGGCGAAGGACAGCTGGGCACCGGCAACGCGGGCTATCGCGTGGTGCCCCACCAGGTGTCGCCCACGCCCTGAGAGTCAGGACCTTGGAGGCTCCCGCTGAAGTGGACCCAGCGGGGGCCTTCAGCGGCGGGAGGCGATGGCGCTCGCGCGGACCGCGTCCACGAGGTCCGCGTTGGTGAACGCCTTCCCCGCGATGCCCCAGCCGCCGTCCACGGCTTCGTGGAACAGCACCCAGGTGCGCTCGCGGATGTCCGCGTCGTCGGCCAGCTCGTGCACGATGTCGGTGAGGCCCGCGGCGATGCCCGAGCGCTGCTCCTGGTTCAGTGACTTCGCGGGCGTGAGCACCTGGATGCGGACCACGCCCGCACCCTTGCCGCCGGACGTGGTCCGCCTCCGCGGCAATACGTTCAGGAACGCGCCGGTGTTCGCGACCGCGTAGGGGATGCCCGACACCTTCTCCCATTGGAGGAGGCAGTCCGTCGCCCGCTTCAGCAGCACGGCCTCGTTCGCGGGGGAGAAGAGTCCGTCGGAAGCGGTGATGTCGATCATCGGCATGGGCGGGGGTCCTCGTTCAGTATGATGGTTGTCATAGTCGTGCCCCAGAACTAATTAAGACGCTCGTCATAGTCAATGGGGACCGATGGCCCGGCGAACGAAGAAGCAGGAGGAGGCGGCTGCGGTCGCGTCCGAAAGGACCCCGCGGGAGCGGATGGTGTACGCGGCCGCCGCGCTCCTCAGCGAGCGGGGCCTGGCGGGCACGTCGTTCTCGGAGGTCATCGAGCGCAGTGGTGCGCCCCGGGGTTCCATCTACCACCACTTCCCGGATGGGAAGGACGCGCTCGCGGCGGAGGCCATCGCGCTGGTGGGAGAGCGCGTGCTCACGGCATTGAGAGAAGGTGAGGGCGCGACCCCGGCGCAGGTGGTGCAGCGCTTCTTCGAGGCCTGGCGCAAGGTGCTGGTGAAGACCGACTGTCAGGCGGGCTGCGCCATCGCGGCGGTGGCGAACGAGCGGCTCGCGCACCCTGAGCTGGGCGCGCGCGCGGCGAAGGTCTTCATTTCCTGGGAGCGCGAGCTGGAGGCGCGGCTCGCCACGGCGGGATTGCCGAAGGCGAAGGCGGCCAGCGCGGCGTCCCTCATCCTGGCCTCGGTGGAGGGCGCGTTGATCCTCTGCCGCGCCCGCCGAGACATCGCGCCGTTCGACGCCATCCGCGACGCGCTGGTGTCCTTCGTGGACGCCTGACGCCCGGCCTCAGGTGTGGTGGAGGAGGGTCTCGAAGACCATCAGGTTGAGCCCCACGCCCACCAGCCCCACCACCGCCACGGCCAGCAGGGCGGTGGACACGCGGCGCCGGAAGGACGCCTCCTTCGCCATGCTCCGGATGAGCGGGATGTTCACCACGATGCTGGTGAGGCTGGAGAGGATGACGCCGTTGACGCCCGTGACCGCGGAAATCTCGTTGTGGCTGATGAGCGTGGCGGCCGAGGCGATGGACGACGCGCTCGACAGGAAGCCCCCCAGGATGCTGACGAAGTAGAAGCTCCCGGACCCGAAGTTGCGCTGCGCCAGCGCGCCCGCGACGTTGAGCGCCAGGAACACGCCGCCGAACTTGAGGGCCGCCATCAGGCGGAAGGGCGACTCCAGCGCCAGGCGGGGCGTGCCCTCCGTGGACGCCTGCACGGGAGAGCGGCGCCACAGCACCGCGCTCACCAGCAGCATGAACGTGAACGGGATGGCGCAGTGCACGGCGGCCTGCGAGGCGAAGATGATGACGATGAGGCCATTGCGCAGCAGCATCGCGACGGTGGCCAGGAGGATGCCCCGGTAGGCGGAAGGAAGCAGCGGCGCGCCCACCTCCTTCAGGCGCGTGGCCAGCTCCACGATGACCTTGCGGCTGTTCACCAGCCCGCCGAAGAACGCGGTGACCTCCATGCCCTTGGGCCCCAGCGTCTTCAGGAGCATGTAGTTCACGAAGCCCACCGCCGCGATGATGATGACGCTGGCCCAGTTGGACTGGGGCTCGATGAGGCCCCATGGGTCCACCGGGTGCGCGGGCAGCACGGGGAACACGACGAACGTCAGCACCGCGAGCAGGACGGCGGAGCGCAGCTCCTTGTCGGACAATCCGCCCACGAAGCCCACGATGGACTGCTTCCAGGCGAGCAGCGCCGTCGTCAGCACGCCCACGACGATGGGCGTGAACGTGTGGCCCATACCGCACAGGATGCCGCAGAAGGCCACCACCATCAGGGCGGTGGACGTGGTGAGCGCCAGGCGCTGGTGGAGCATCAGCTCCCGGACGTTCATCAGCAGCACCAGCAGCGTGACGAAGCCCGCAGACACCAACGCGAAGGACTGACCGGTGAGCCCGCCCAGACAGCCCATCAGCGCGGTGAGCGCGAACGTGCGCACGCCCGTCTTGCGGCTGTGCTCTCGCTCCAGGCCAATGAAGAGGCCAATGGCGATGGCCAGCCCCACCCGGGTCATCACCGGCGCCATGGGCCATTGCGACGCCTGGGCAATGAGGGGGGGCAGCTCTGCGGGTGCATCCATGGGGCGCTCCAGTCTCTCAGGCCTCACGGCCAGCGAAGACGACTGGACCGCGCGCCCCGGTGCCTGCGGGAGCGACCCTTCCTAATGTCGGAGACGATGGTTCCTGTCAACGCATCCGCCCGGCGAGCACGCGAGGTGCTCGCGAGGGGGCGGCCGCCTGCCGGACGCCAGGCGCTAGATGCGCTCGATGATGGTGGCGATGCCCTGGCCGCCACCGATGCACATGGTGATGAGCGCCGTCTGCTTGCCCGTTCGCTCCAGCTCATCCAGGGCGGTGCCCAGGAGCATCGCGCCCGTGGCGCCCAGCGGGTGGCCCAGCGCGATGGAGCCGCCGTTGACGTTCACCCGGTCCGGGTCGATGCCCAGCGCGCGCGTCGTCTGGAGGACCACGGCGGCGAAGGCCTCGTTGATCTCCCACAGGTCGATGTCACCGGCCTTCATCCCGGCCATGCGCAGGGCCTTCTCGCTCACGGGCGCGGGGGCGGTGAGCATGAGGAGCGGCTCGGTGCCCAGCGTCGCCATGGCGCGGATGCGGGCGCGGGGCTTGAGCCCCTTCTCCTTCACGTAGCGCTCGGACGCCAACGCCACCACGGCGGCCCCGTCCACGATGCCGCTGGAGTTGCCCGCGGTGTGCACGTGCTGGATGCGCTTCGCCTGCGGATACGCGGCAAGCGCGATGCCATCCAGCGTCTCGCCGTTCGGGCCCACGGCCGTCCCACCCATGGCGACGAACGCGGGCTTGAGCGCGGCCAGGCCCTGCGCGGTGGTGTCCGGGCGAGGGTACTCGTCGCGCTCCAGCAGCACGGCGCCGGTGGCCGGGTCCTTCACGGCGAAGAGGGCCTTGGCGAAGCGGTTCTCCTCGATGGCGCGGGCCGCCTGTCGCTGCGAGCGCAGGGCCCACGCGTCCACGTCCTCGCGGGTGATGCCCTCCAGCGTCGCGATGAGGTCCGCGCTGATGCCCTGGGGCACCTGGTAGACGCGCTCGCGCAGTCGCACGTTGCCGCCGTCCTGGCCGCCGCCGTCCGCGCCCAGCGACAGGTGCGACATGCTCTCCACGCCGCCCGTCACCACGAAGTCCATGGCGCCGGAGGCGACACCCATGGCGCCGAAGTTCACCGCCTGGAGCCCGGAGCCGCAGAAGCGGTTGAGCGACACGGCGGACACCTCCTGCGGCCACCCCGCCGCGAGCACTGCGTTGCGAGCGATGTTCGCGCCCTGCTCATTCACCTGCGACACGCACCCCGCGATGACGTCGCCCACCTCCCGAGCATCCCAGCCGCTGCGCCGCTGGAGCGCGTTGAGCGTCTGGGCGAGCAGCTCCTGCGGATGCAGTCCGGTCAGGGCCCCCTTGCCCATCTTCCCGCGCCCACGCGGGGTCCGGACGGCGTCGATGATGTAGCTGGCGGTCATGTGCGGCTCCTTTGATTTTGAATGTAATATTATCGGCGTAATTTGTAAGTCAAGGCGACCTGGGGTGGGAGCCCACGGGGGGCGTGCAACTTCTGGAGCCCTGGACGCCAGGGGCGACAGTGTTGATGAGCTGGAAGTCCACGGCGACCGGGGCAGACAGCGCGGCAGGAGGCTCGCTACAAGGCCATGAGCGTCCCGACCTCCCCGGGCGCGTGCGGCACACCTTGGGGAGTCGGCGGATACCTTGACGCCTCCACAGCGGCTGGTCCTGGGAATCGCCGTGCTCGCCTCGCTCGTCACGTTCCTGGACGGGGCGATCATCAACGTCGCGCTGCCCGCGATGGTGCGGGACCTGGGCGGTGGGCTCAGCCTCCAGCAGTGGGTGGTGGATGCCTACCTCATCACGCTGGGCTCGCTGATGCTGGCCGCGGGCTCACTGTCGGATGTGTTTGGGCGCAAGCGCATCCTGCGGTTGGGGCTGTTGGGCTTCGGGGCCACATCGCTCCTGTGCGCGGTGGCTCCGACGGGCGCGGTGCTCATCCTCGCGCGTGCGTTGCAGGGGGCCACGGGCGCGCTCCTGGTGCCGGGCTCGCTGGCGCTCATCCTGTCCTTCTTCTCCGGCCCCGAACAGGCGAAGGCCATTGGTGCGTGGACCGGCTGGACGGGCGGGGCGTTCATCGCGGGGCCGCTGGTCGGCGGACTGCTGGTGGACACGGTGGGCTGGCGTTGGATCTTCGCCATCAACGTGCTGCCCATCGGGCTGACGCTGGCGCTGCTCGCGCGCATGGAGGAGCCCACCCGCCCGGAAGGCGCGCGCATCGACGTGTTGGGGGCCGTGCTCGCGTGCGTGGGATTGGGCGGTCCCGTCTACGCGCTGATTGAGCAGGGGACGGTGGGCTGGGCGCATCCCACGGTGCTGGCGTCGTTGGGCGTGGGCGTGCCGGCGTTCATCGCGTTCCTCTGGCAGGAGCGGCGGTCGCCACACCCGATGATGCCCCTGGGCCTCTTCCGAGTGCGGAACTTCTGGGTGGGCAACCTGGCCACGACGTTCATCTACGGAGCGCTGGCGCTGAGCCAGTTCCTCATCACGCTGTTCCTCCAGCAGGTGGGAGGCTTTCGCGCGACGATGGCGGGGCTGGTGCTGCTGCCGACGACGATCATCATGTTGCTGCTGTCGTCGACGTTCGGTGGGCTCGCGGGCCGGTTCGGGCCGCGCCTGTTCATGGCGGTGGGCCCGTGTGTCGCGGGCGCCGGGTTCCTGCTCATGCTTCGCGTCGGCACGCCGCTGGACTTCTGGACGCAGATGCTGCCGGGCGTGCTGGTGTTCGGGCTGGGGCTGACGACGACGGTGGCGCCGTTGACGGCGGCGGTGCTCGGGTCCGTGCACAAGGCGCAGGCGGGCATCGGCTCGGCCATCAACAACGCCATCGCCCGGGTCGCGGGGCTCATCGCCATCGCGTTCGCGGGGCTCATCGTGGGCCCGCGACTGGACGTCGCGGGCTTCCACCGGGCGATGCTCGTCTCCGCCGTGCTGCTGGTGCTGGGCGGAGTCACCTCCGCCCTGGGCATCCGCAATCCTTCGCGGGAGGCCTGAGCGCGTCAGTCCTCGGAAGGCTGGAGGGAGAAGTACACGGCTTCGGTCCCCAGGTTGAAGGTGTCCCCGTCCGCGATCTTCTGGCGCTTGATGCGCTGGTGGTTGATCCAGGTCCCGTTGGACGAGCCCAGGTCCTCGATGAAGTAGTCAGCGCCATCGCGCACGACGATGGCGTGCTCTCGGGAGACCCTGCCGGACTTCACGACGAGGCTGCACTGCGGGCCGCGTCCCAGCGTGAAGCGCTCCACGTCCACCCGCGTGGCGGGACCATCCGGGCTCAGCCGCACGAACAGGTCCATGCGCGCGGGGGCCCGTGCGGCGGGCTTGCGGCCCCGGTTGGACTCCGGGGGCGCGGCGTCCTCGGGCTCGGAGGGACGGAGCACACGGCCCTGCTTGCGGGCGGCGGGGGCCTTCGCGGCCGGAGGCGCCACGAAGGGCAGGTCCTGCTCCTCGGATTCGTTGGAGCCCGAGTCCTGCTCTTCGTCCTCGGCGGGCGCGGCGGCCTGCTCGGCATCTTCGCCGGATGCGGCTGCTTGTGCGGCGGCCTCATCGTCCGCGTCGTCTTTCTCGGAGCCCGTGGCCTCCTCTCCCGTCTTGGCCTCTTCGGGCTCGGAGTCGTCGTCCTCGTCGGCGCCGGGGCGTTCCTCGGAGCCGATCGCCGCTGCGATGTCGGCCGCGGATGCGTCGTCCTCCTCGGAGGACTGCGACTCGTCATCGTCGTCCGAGCCCGCGGCGGCCGCCGCCTCGGATGCGCTCTCGTCGTCCGAGGATTCGTCAGCCGCGTTGTCGTCAGACTCCTCGTCGTCCGAGTCCTCTTCCTCGGACTCCTCGTCGTCCGAAGATTCGTCGTCGGACTCCTCGTCGTCCGAGGATTCGTCAGCCGCTTCGTCGTCGGACTCCTCGTCGTCCGAGGATTCGTCAGCCGCTTCGTCGTCGGACTCCTCGTCGTCTGAGTCCTCATCGGAGTCGGATTCTTCCTCCTCGTCCGCCTCCTCCTCCTCGTCGGACGCCACCGGCACGTCTCGGGGCTGCGAGACCGCATCCACCGCCGCGAGGACCTCCTGCATGCGCGCCCGCGCGTGAGCGGCCTCGTCCACGGAGGACTGTGCCTTCACGGGTTCGGACACCGCTGCCGCGGCAGGAGCGGCGGCCACGTTCTCCTTCGCGGGGACGACGGCAGCCGCAGGGACAGCAACAGCTGCTGGGACGACGGCAGCCGCGGGGACAGCAACAGCCACGGGGCGCTCCGCCACACGCACCACGGGCTCAGGGGCACGGGCCGCCGGAGCCCGCACGGGCTCACCCGCGTCCGTCGCCCCGAGCGCCACGGGCGTGGGCGCCACGTACCCGTTCTGTCTCGCGAGCATGAACAGCGCCTGCGCGACCAGGGCATTCCGGTCCACGCCCAGGTCGTGGCTCATCTGCTCCAGCGCCCGCCACAGGGGCTCCGCGACCTCGATGGTTTCACGAATCCGATTCATGCCTAGCTGCCCCTCAGATTGCTCTGCCACGGAGAGACATTGTCCGGGTCATTGAGCCAATAGAACATCGCTTGCGTCTCCGCGTACTGCCGCTCCGCGATGGACACCAGGTTCGGGTGCAGGTCGCCCAGCGCCACGCCTTCGAAGAGGAATCCCTGGCCGGGCTTCGTCGCGCTGGAATTGCCCCGGAACTTGCGGTCCCGGCTCTGCCACAGTCGCTGCGAGGCCTGTCCCGCGGCCTGTCCGTAACCCGCCGGCGGCGCGATGCGCGTGGGCATCTTGAACGTCGTCTCGCCGCACGACCACAGCAGCCACGACAGCGCGCTCCAGTCCCCGCGCAGCATCAGCGTCAGGTCCGCGAACCCCATCTCCAGGTTGAGCGTCTCGTCGATCTCCACCTGCTCGTCCTCGCCCAACTCCATCTCTTCCTGCTTCAGTTCCACGGGCCCATTACCCAGCAGGCCCGACAGGTCCGGCGGTAGCCAGGACACCGCCGCGCCGGGCTTGTACCGCTGGAGCAGCGCGCCGCGAATCGCCTGGAGCCGCGTGGCGTACTTGCGCACCAGCTGCTGGATGGCCTCCAGGGACTGGGCGGGCTTCTCCGGCAGGCCGTCGTAGGTGCAGCTCGGAGGCTCCTGTCCCGCCCAGAAGTCGAACCGGGGGAACAACGCCCGCGCGTACGTGGCCAGGAACCGGGCGGTGTCCGGCTCCGCTTCCGCGAGTCCCTCCGCGTCCTTCTGCACCTGATCCGCCACGCCCAGGTTCAACAGGATGAGGCCGCGCGTGAACAGGTACGCCTTGCGCTCCGGCGCGAGCAGCATCGCCGCGTGCAGGAAGTCCAGCGCCGCGCGAGGCCGGTCCGTCTGGTCCAGCAGCACCGCGTAGCCCCGCAGCAGCGTGGCCGCCTCACCGCCGCGCATGAGCGCGTCCGCCATGGGGGCCCACGCCTGTCCCGCATTTCCCACCACGCTGTCCGCGACCTGTCGAGCCGAGTCCTGTGTGCGAGGCAGCGTCAGCTCCTCCAGGCCTTGCTTCAGCGGCTGGACGTCCAGCGACGTGGCGCACGCACGTGCCGTGGCCAGCAGGGCCTCACGGTAGCGCCGGTCCGCGCGGGCCTCCTTCGCTAGCTCGCGCCAACCTTCCGCGCTCCGGGGGAGGTTGGAGAACACCGGCGAGCGCGCCAGCGTCTGCTCATCCATGGCCAGGCCCAGGTCTCGCTTGAGCACCACCGCCCGCTGCGCGTCCATCAGGGCCCACTCGCCGCACGCGAAGTCGCCCTCCGCCCGGCCCTCCTCGAAGTGGACGCGGAAGTCCGCGTAGGTGTCCTCCGCGCGCGACCAGTAGCGCCCGTGCCGCCGTCCGTTGTCGAACTCGGCCTCCCAGAGCAGCTGTCCCTGCGCGTCCCAGAAGCGGGTGAGGCCGTGGCGCTCGCGGTCCGCGTTGAGCGTGACCTTGGCCCACTGGTTCAAGTCCTCGCGCAGCTCCGCGTCCTCGGGCAGGTGGGCCGGACGGGTGGGGTAGGGCTCGCCGGTGGAGGGCACCACGCGCTGGCCGTCGCCGTTGAAGTGCTCCACCTGCCGCACGGTGCCGCGGTCGTAGTGCATCACCGTCTTGCGCACGCGCTCGCTCACGCCGCCTTCGTGCATGCGCTCGGAGGTGAAGCCGTCGGAGGCAATCCAGGTGCGGGGGCCGTGGAGCTGGCCCTGCTCGAAGGCGCCCTCCTGGGACACCGCGCCGTCCTCGTGGAATCGCCTGAATGGGCCGTGCGGATTGCCCTGCACCATGATGCATTCGTTGCAGAGGGTGCCGTCGGCGCGCCAGTACCGCCACGTGCCGTGCGGCCGGCCCTTGGCGTCCTTCGGGCCGAAGGACCACTCCTCGTCACCGTCGTCCCAGATGGCGCCTTCGGGGACTCCGGTGGGGAGCTCGCCCGCCTCGGTCCGCTCGCGGTTCGTCTTGCGGCGCTCCTCCTCGGAGACGTCCACGGCTCGCAGCGCGACCAGCAGCCGGTCCAGCGCCTCGGGGGACAGCGCCTCGGAGACGCGGCGGACTTCCAGGCCGTCCTTGAACGCGACGATGGTGGGGTACGCGTCGATGCCCAGCGGCTCGGCCACGGCTTCGTGGGCCTCCGCATCGAGCCGGGCGAAGGTGATGTCCGGGAACCGCGCGGCGGCCTCGGAGAAGACCGGAGCGAACTCATGGCAGGGTTCACACCACGGCGCCCAGAAGTCCACGACGCACATGCCGGGCTTCTGGGTGACTGCTTCGAAATCCTCCGGGGTCAATTCGACCGGTACGCCTGCCAACGGGAACTCCTGCTCAAGGGGAGAGGCAGATAAGAGGGGCGCCGGGGGCGCGCGTCAACCGGCGCGTCACGGGGAGTCCGGCTTCCGTCCAGCCCGGACGGGCACGGAGGGTGCGTCCGCGAGCAGCAGGGGGCGGGACATGGAACGATGACCGGATGCGGCCCACCCTCGTGGTCATCAACGGTGAACAGTACTGGCAGCGCTACTTCCCGGAATACGAGGTCGTCTTCCGCAGGCTTCAGGAGTGTTCCTGGGTCCTGCGCGGTGGCGACCTCTGGTGCGTCAACCGCGAGTCCGCGACACGGCTGGACGGCGTGCTCTGGCGCGTGGGCGCCATCCGCCCGGACCCCAGGCACCGTGCGACGCTGGAGCTCATCCGCCTGAGCGGTGTGCCCTGCTCCAACCCGGCGTCCGTGCTGGCGCGCTGTCACGACCGGTTGTCGATGCTGGCGGAGATGCGTGAGGCGGGGCTGCCGGTCATTCCGTTCGACGCCGCGCTCGGCGACGACATGCTGCGCCGGCTGGAGCGGCCCGTGCCGTTCGTCGTCAAGGTTGGCAATCACCACGCGGGGCTGGGCAAGGCGCTGGTGCGCGACGCTGGGGCGTGGCCGGAGATCGCGGACCTCCTCTTCGCCGCGGACGACTACGCGGTCGTCGAGCCCTTCATTGACTACGAGCGCGACGTCCGCTGCCTCGCGGTGGGCGAGCGCATGTGGGCGATGACGCGGGCGAGCGCGGGTTGGAAGGCCAATGTCGACACGCGCAAGTACCAGGTCATCGACCCGCCGCCGGAGCTCGCGGAGCACACGCGCCGGGCCATGCGGCATCTGGGCGCGGACGTGCTGGGCCTGGACTTCCTCCAGGCGAAGGACGGCGCCTACACGCTGCTGGAATGCAATGACACGCCAGGCCTGTCCGGCTTCCCGGAGGAGCTGCGGGAGGACGTCGCGGAGTGTCTGCGTGTCCGGATGCGCCAGCGCTGAGGGGAGCGCAGCGACGCCGCCACGACGGACTGGAAGGGCGTGAAGAACAGCGACACGCGCGTGGTCACGGTGAAATGAGTCTCAGGCCGCGAACTTCCAGTGCTGCATGCGGAAGTAGAACTGGAACCCCGCGTCCTTCAGCGCGGTCATGCGCTCCGGCAGTCCGTCGTCCTCCCAGACGATGCCCAGGCACTGTAGGTCGATCTTCGCGAAGTCGATGACGTGCGTGTTGAAGTCCCAGGGGTCCAATCCCAGGCACTCGCCCACGTCCCGGAGCATCACCGGGTCGTGGGAGTCGTGCAGGAGCGTCACGATGATCCGCGCGCCCTCACGCGTGTGCTCGTAGGCGCGCGCGGAGTATTCGAGGAAGGGCACCAGGCTCTGACGGAAGGGCCCGATGGCGATGACGCCCGCGACGATGGGAGAGAGCTCCGGCATGGGGCTAGCCGTTCGGTTGGAAGAAGAACTCGAAACCCGCGTCCCGCAGGCGCAGGAAGCACTCCAGCCGGTGCTCCTCGCCGGGGTACAGGAACCGCCGCACCGCCTCCACGTCCACACGCCATGGGTCGAGCGCGTGGGTGTTGAAGTCCCACGCCTCCGCTCCCATGCATCCCGCCAGCTTCCGGCTGCGCGAGCTGCCCTCCGGCGCCAGGAACACGGAGACGACGATGATGGCCCCGTCGCGGGTGTTCCGATGCCACGCTTCCGGCTGCTGGAGGAAGGGCACCAGCTCGCGGCGGAACGGACCGATGCCCAGGACCTCTCCGTACATGCCCATGCGTCCGAACCTTCCGTGTGTCAGGCCCCGGCGGACGGCCGCGTCCCGCGAGCCTGACCGGGGCTTTTGCTACCGTCGCCCCTCACACCCCGAGGCCGCGCCATGACCTTCTCCGTCCGCACCGCCAACCTGCGCACGCTCAACTCGCTGACGAAGTACCCGTCCATTCCGACGTACCACACGCTGGGAGACAAGGGCCGGCTGGCCGAACCCGCCATCGCGTTCGACGGGCCCGTGGTCGGCACGGAGAAGGTGGACGGCACCAACGCGCGCATCGTGTTCCTGCCGGACGGCACGTACCTGCTCGGCAGCCGCGAGGAGCTGCTCTACGCGAGCGGTGACCTCATCGGGAACCCGGCCCTGGGCATCGTGGAGCACCTGCGCCCGGTGGCGGACGCCCTGCGCGGGAAGCGGCTCGACGCGGGCGGCATCACCGTCGTCTTCGGCGAGGTGTACGGCGGCAACGTCACCGCCCACAGCAAGCAGTACACGGGCGAGAAGCGCGTGGGCTACCGCGTCTTCGACGTGGTTCGTCTCACCGACTACGAGACGCCGCTCACCTGGTCCGCGGAGCAGCTCTCCGGCTGGCGCGAATCCGGAGGCCAGCCCTTCGTGACCGAGGACGCGCTCATGGCCTTCACCCGCGAGCACAGCCTGGAGACCACGCCGCGCATCCTCGAAGAGGACGGCGCCGCGATGCCGAAGGACCTGGAGGGAGCGTTCGCCTGGCTGCGCTCGCACGCGCCCGCGACCCGGTGCGCGTTGGATGCAGGGGCAGGGCAGCATCCGGAGGGAATCGTCGTCCGCACCCGCGACCGGCGCACCATCGCGAAGCTGCGTTACGAGGACTACGAGCGCACGCTGCGTGCGAAGCGCTGAAAAGCAAGAAGGCGGCGGTGTCTCCGTTCACCGCCGCCTCCATCCGAGCCACGCATTCAGTTGCGATGCGGCTCGGCGATATTCGTGTGGCCTGTTGCGGATGAGGTCCAACCGCACCCCGAAGTTTCCCGCGATGTCCGTACCCATTGCGTCTGGCGTGCCAGCCTCCGGCCTGCCGAGCCCTCCCTGATTCCAGGGGTTTGTGTCCCACGCTGAGGGCTGCCCCTGGTGACTGCGGTCCTGGGCCTGATGACGGCCGTCACCAGGCAGGCGGGCGGGGCTGACGCGTCGCGGAAGGATGTTCGGAGCGGGCGAGGGCCGGCGGTAGACTCGCGAATCAGGTCACGGCCCATGACGAAGAGAGAAACCGGAAGGCGAAACACAGGCACCGGCAACTCGGACTCCGTGCGCTCGGGCGCGGGGACGGGCCGGGGCTCGGGATATGGAACGGGTCCTCGTCCGCGCCGCGCGGAGGACGTCCCGCCCGTTCCCCAGGTGGGCCGCTACCTGCTGCTGCGCAAGCTGGGGCAGGGCGGCATGGGCGTGGTGTACGCCGCCTATGACCCGGACCTGGACCGCAAGATTGCCCTGAAGCTGCTGCATCCGAACGCCAACCACGACAACGAGGAGGCGCGGTCCCGGCTCTTGCGCGAAGCGCAGGCCATGGCGCGCGTCTCCCATCCCAACGTCATCCCCGTCTTCGACGTGGGCATGTGGGGCGACCAGGTCTTCGTCGCCATGGAGCTGGTGGAAGGCGGCACGCTGGGCTCGTGGCTGAAGGAGGCGAAGCCTTCCTGGCGGGAAGTGCTGGAGCGCTACCTCCAGGCGGGCAGGGGACTGCAGGCCGCGCACTCGGCGGGGCTGGTGCACCGCGACTTCAAGCCCGCCAACGTGCTGGTGAGCCACGCGGGCCGCGTCTACGTGACGGACTTCGGCCTGGCGCGGCAGGTGGGCGACGGGCCGGACGCCCCGGTTTCACCGGAGGAGGCGCAGGTCCTGGAGTCCTCGGACCGGCGCATGCTGGACACCACGCTCACCGAAGCGGGCCTGCTGGTGGGCACGCCCAACTACATGTCCCCGGAGCAGTTCCGGGGCACGCAGCTGGACGCGCGCACGGATCAGTTCAGCTTCTGCGCGGCGCTCTACGGCGCGCTCTACGGCACGCGCCCCTTCGACCCGGGCAGCATCAAGGCCTACGCGTCCGCCAGCCGGAGCGCGGAGTTGGAGGAGGCCACCGGCACGCAGTCCCTGGGCGGCACGCAGTCGCTGAACGCCGCGCCCGCGAAGGCGATCCCCGTCATCGCGCCGCCGCCCGTGCTCATCCGCGAGCCCCCGCGCGACGCGAAGGTGCCCGGTTGGGTGCGGCAGGCGGTGCTGCGCGGGCTGGCGCTGGACGTGGACGCGCGCTTCCCGTCCATGCAGGCCCTGCTGGACGCGCTCTCCCAGGAGCAGCGCCTCGGGCAGCGCAAGCGCTGGCTGGGAGCGGCGGGCGCCATGACCACCGCGCTCGCGGTGGCGGGCGGCGTGGCATGGCAGCAGTCCCAGGTGTGCGTGGACGCGGGCGCGCTGATGGACAGCGTGTGGACGCCGGACGCGAAGGCGAAGCTGGAGTCCGCCTTCCGCGCCACCGGGAAGCCCTTCGCGGAAGGCATGGCCGTCCGCGCCGTGCAGGTGCTGGGGCAGTACGCGGACGCGTGGAAGCACCAGCGCGTCCAGGCGTGCGAGGACGCGCGCGTGAGCGGCGTGAAGCCGGAGGAGCAACTGGACCGGCAGGTGGTGTGCCTGGAGCGCCGCCGCAAGGACCTGCGCGCCACGGTGGACCTGCTCGCGAGCGCGGACGCCGCCATGGTGGTGAAGTCCGTGGACATGGTGCATGCGCTGCCCGCGCTGCATGAGTGCGAGGACGTGGAGGGACTGGCTGAGCAGCAGCGCCGCCCCTCCGACCCCGCCCTGCGCGGCACCATTGAAGCGCTGGAGGATCAGCTGGCGGAGGTGCGCGCGCAGGTGGACGCGGGCCGCTACCCGGCGGCGCTCACGGCGGTGAAGGCGCTGGAGGCGCCGGTGGAGAAGACGGGCTACCTGCCGCTGAAGGCGGAGATGCGCTTCCACCTGGGCTGGCTCCAGGAGCAGACGGGCCAGTCGCCGGAAGCGTCCCGCCTGCTGTCGCGCGCCGTGTTCGACGCGGAGGCGGGCCGGGCGGACCGGCTGAAGGTCGCCATCCTCAACAAGCTCCTCTACGTGGAGGACGGCCAGAAGCACTACGACCCGGCGGCGAACTGGGGCGAGCTGGCGGAGGCCACCCTCCAGCGGCTGGGCGGTGAGCCCGCGCTGGAAGCAGACGTGAAGGTGAACCAGGCCAACCTCGCCATGTCCCAGGGCCACATGGAGGAGGCCCGCAAGCGGCTGACGGAGGCGAGCGCCCTCTACGACAAGGCGCTGCCACCCGAGCACCCCAAGCGCGCGCGGGCGCTCTTCCTCCTGGGCCGGCTGGTGCTGGGCACCGGCGACGCGAAGGGGGCGGTGCCGCTCCTGGAGGCGTCGCTCGCGAAGACCCAGGCGGCGGTGGGCCCGGTGCATCCAGACATGGCCAACCGGCACGGCCTGGTGTCCCTGGCCCTGCGAGGCGCCAGCCAGCCCGAGCGCGCCCTGCCGCATGCCCAGGCGGTGGTGGACCTCTACAAGACCCTGCACGGCGAGAAGAGCGCGCAGGTGGCGGAGGCGCTGGACGAGCTGGGCATGTGCCAGCTGGGGATGAAGCGCTACGACGACGCGCTGAAGACCTACGAGCAGGCCGTGGCCCTCAAGCGCGAGCAGCTGCCCGAGGGCGACGAGGGACTCCAGCCGTCCTACGACGGCGTGGGCCAGGCGCTGCTGGGCCTGGGCCGGGCGCGAGACTCCGTGGCGCCGCTCCAGCTGGCGGTGTCCTTCGCGTCCGCGCCCCCGGATGCGCTGGCGGAGTCCGGCTTCGCGCTGGCGCGGGCGCTGTACCAGACGGGCCAGTCTCCGGAGGCGCTGGCGGAGGCCCGGGGCGAGGCCACCCGCGCCCGCGAGCGCTTCAGCGAGTCCGGGATGGACGAGCGCGTGGGCGAGGTGGACTCGTGGCTGGAGACCCTGCCCAAGGACTCCCCGCGTCCACCTGCCCGCAAGCCTTCTCGCGGCCGGCGCAGGTAGGACGTCACGCACGGCTGCTGGCGACCGTGGCGGGGCGTGCTACCGTCCCCCGCCGTGTCGCTGCCCCCAGACGAGGACGAGGAGCTCCTGGATGCCACGGCCACCCTGCAGCGGGGCCGGGCGGGACAGGTGCGGATGGTGCTCCGGGTGCTTTCCGGCGCGGAAGCCGGCAAGGCCCACCCGCTCAAACAGGGGACGTACACAGTGGGAAAGGCCCCCACGTGTGACATCGTCCTCACCGACAAGGCCGTCTCCCGCCAGCACCTGAAGCTGGAGGTGCACGCCGAGCACGTCGTCGCCACGGACCTGGGCTCGCACAACGGCTCGTTCGTGGAGGGCCTGCGCTTCACCGCCATGGAGCTGCGCCCCGGCAGCGTCATCACCCTGGGCACCACCGAGCTGAAGCTGGTGCCGGAGGACACGCGCGAGCGCTCACTGCCCCTGTCCTCGCGGGACCGCTTCGGCGCGCTCGTGGGCACAAGCCGCAAGATGCGCGAGGCCTTCACCGTGCTGGAGCGCCTGGCGCCCGGCGGCGCGGACGTGCTCATCCACGGCGAGACGGGCACGGGCAAGGACCTGTGCGCGGAGGCCATCCACCAGCTGAGCCCGCGCGCCAAGGGCCCCTTCGTCATCGTGGACCTGGCGGGCGTGCCCTCCACCCTCATCGAGTCCGAGCTCTTCGGCCACGTGAAGGGCTCCTTCACCGGCGCCCAGGGCGACCGCGCCGGTGCCTTCGAGCGCGCGCAGAACGGCACCGTCTTCCTGGATGAGATTGGCGAGCTGCCCCTGGACCTGCAGCCGCGCCTGTTGCGCGTGCTGGAGCGCCGGCAGGTGAAGCGCGTGGGCGGCAACGACTACTTCACGGTGAACGTGCGCGTGGTGGCCGCCTCGCACGTGAACCTGGAGCAGGCCGTCCAGCAGGGGAAGTTCCGCCGCGACCTCTTCCACCGGCTCGCCGTGCTGCGCGTGACGCTGCCCGCGCTGCGTGAGCGTCCGGAGGACATCCCGCTCCTCATCGACCACATGCTCAAGCTGATGGGCCGGCAGCCGGGCGCGCTGTCGGATCAGACGCGCGCGCTGCTCATGCAGTACCCCTGGCCCGGCAACGTGCGCGAGCTGCGCAACGTGGTGGAACAGGTCGTCAACCTGGGCGAGGAGGCCCTTCCGGACCTGGAGGCGCCCCAGGGCGCGGACGGCCGCAAGGGTCCGGATCTGGACCTGCCTTTCAAGGAAGCAAAAGAACACCTCATCGAAGTGTTCGAACGTGACTACCTGAAGAACCTCATCGAGCGCTGCGAAGGCAACATTTCCAGGGCTTCTCGCGAAGCTGATATCGACCGTGTCTACCTCCGGAAACTCCTGCGCAAGCACGGGTTGGATCCATCCGGGGAGCCTTAACACGGGGCGGCATCACAGGTAGGATGACATCCCCCCTCCCCCCCGGAGCACGACCGTGAGCGTGAATCTTTCCTCCAATCTCCTCCGTACCTTCCAGCAACTGGCGGAGGTGAAGCCCGCCGCCGTGCCGCAGCAGACCGCGCAGCAGGTCGGGTTGCCGGAGGAGAAGGTCGTCTCGCAGGTGGAGGGCGCGCCCACCCCCGTGCAGACGGAGCAGGCCACGGACGCCTTCGCGGCGGTGCAGGCCCTCAACCAGGCGTGGGCGAACCGCTTCCAGCCGGTGTCGGGCGCTTCCGCGCAGGACGTGGGCGTCCAGGGGACGCTCGCGAACGCGCCCCAGGCTCCGGAGATTGGCGGCTGGGAGGCCGCGGGGACGGACCCCGAGGTCGTCAAGCAGGCCAACCAGAATGACTGCGGCGCCGCGGTGGCGGTGATGCTGGGCAAGGACATTGGCACCAGCAAGACGCAGCCCGCGTCGGACAAGGAGAAGATGTCCGCGCTGGAGTCGCGCTTCACGCAGGGCCAGGGCACGTCGCCGCATGAGCTGTCCAACATGCTGGCGAACCAGGGCACGAAGGTGACGCAGACGTCGTCCAAGCTCGACACCAAGGCCCTGGATGACGCGCTCGCGCGCGGCGCCAAGGGCGCGGTGATGGTGGACTCCAGCCTGGTGGACCCCACCACGAAGCCGGGCGAGACGGGCCGCGCGCACTGGGTCTCCGTGGAGGGCAAGGACGACCAGGGCCGCTACCTGCTCAAGGACCCCAGCACCGGCTCCAAGATTCCGGTGGACGCCCAGAGGCTCGCGGACTCCGTGGACATCAGCTGGAACCGGCACCAGGGCGGCGGGCAGATGATCGTCGAAAGCGCCCAGGGCATGTCGGAGGCCCAGGCCGCGCAGGAGGGCGGCGAGAAGGCCGTCGCGCTGGGCAACACGGACGGTGGCGGCTCCCGCGCCATGGCCAACTTCGGCCGCGAGTCCTCATAGGCCGTAAAGACTGACGGCGGATGGACTCGCATCCATCCGCCGCGCGGGCTTCAGACGGTGAGGTGCTGCACGGCCTGGAGCCGCAGCAGCTGGCGCGCCAGCTCCTGGACCTGCTCCACCTCCTGCAGGCCCATCACCTTGCGCAGCGCCAGCCGCTTGTCCGTGGAGGCGCGCAGCAGCAGCGCGCGCAGCTGGGGATTGCTGAGCAGCGGGTTGAGCTGGCGCAGGTGGCCCACCAGCGCGCCCAGCTGGGGCAGCGTGAGTCCCGCCACCATCACCTGCGTCGCGTTGCCCTCTTCCGGGCTCTGGCTGGTGGCCAGCATCCACGGCGACAAGAGCAGGGAGCGGGTGAAGTCCATCTCGCAGGACAGGCCCAGCCGCGCGCACTCCTCCACCACGGGGCCGCTGTCGTGGCCCGCGATGATGGGCTGGATGCGGGCGGCCTCGTACTTCTGGAGGACGGCGTCGTACAGCTTCCGGGCCTCCACGCCCTGCGGCGTGCGCGGGAACTCCGCGAAGGCCTGACCAATCTCCGCGCGCAGCGTGGCCAGGAGCGTGGCGTCATCCGCCGTGCCGGGCTCGCCCAGGACTTGGGCCAGGTAGGCCCGGTCCTCGGGGACCGCGTTCGCGGACTTCCACCACTCGAAGGTGACGGTGCTCACGCTCAGCACCACCGGCAGGGTGACGACGCCCTGGCGGCCGGGGTTTGCGAGGAAGGCGCTCATCTTCCCCTCCACCTCCGTGAGGCCGCGGTGGAGCCGGTGGAGGACGGCGATGCGCAGCTTCGCGCGGCCCTCCATCGCCTGCTTCGCGGCGTCCGACGACTGGCCGTCCGAGGCGGTGCGCTCGCGGGAGGATTCGGAAGCGGCGGGCCGGCGCTCGAGCTGGGGCGCCACTGGCACCTGCTGCGCCATGGGCGGAGGCTGGGGGAGCGCCGGGGCCGTCTGCGCGGTCTGGGCCGCGAGGGCAGGGGGCTGCTCCAGGGTGCCCAGGCTGGCGGCGCCCTGCGAGGTGCCAGACGCCATCCCTGCCTGTTGCTGCGGCGCCCTGGCGCCGCCGCCTTCATTGCGCTCCGGCTCGCCCGAGCGGCCGAAGTCCATGCCGTCCTGGGGGCCGCTCTGCTCGAGGCCTCCCTTGGCGGAGGCGCCCTTCGCGGAGCCGCCCTTGACGGCGACGCCTCCCTTTCCGGTGCCGCCCTTCCCCGTGGCCTTGCCCGATGACTTGCCTTCACCGGACTGCGCCTTCTCCTCCTTCTCCTGCGCGGGGCTCTGCAGGGGCAGGCCCGGGCGGGGAAGACCAGACGGAAGGCGGACGCTCATGGATGGGGGCCTCGGGTGAGGGGAATCAGGCCAGGTCCTTCAGGTGGACAACCAGGTTGCTGTTCTTGCTGCCCAGCGTGCTCGCGTCGTCCGTGGGGATGACGTAGCCCTGATCCGCGCCAACGTGCTTGCGGAAGAAGTCTACCACCTCCGGATCCTGCACGTTGGACGTGGTGCTCTTCTTGATGCCGTACGCGGAGCCGTCCGCTCCCTTGGCCTTCACGGAGTCAGGCGCGGAGGAGAGCAGGTTGTCCATCGTGCCCGACAGGCGGCCGCCGCCGTCCGGCTGGATGGTCATCGAGGTGTTGTGGCCCTCGATGTAGCTGACGTCGTAGTAGGTGTTCCCGAACCCGCCATCGAACTTCACTTCACCGAGCGTCGCGTTCTTGCCGTCGCCGTTGTCGCTGCGGAAGTTGCCGGACCAGTTGTCCGGGAACTGCACCGTGCGGCTCTCACCGGGCTTCAGCGTGACGGAGTCGACGGCCTTCTCGCCCGCGTTGGGGGTGAAGTTCACCGTCATCGGCTTGTTGCCGTCGTTGTTGAGGGTGATGGTGTTCTTGCCCTTCGCCGCGCTCGAGTCGCCCACGGACTGGGGACCGGCGACGGCCGCGTCCTTCTGGGGAGCCGCCGGGGCCGGAGCGCCCTGCGCCGCGGAGGCCGCCTGCGCCGCGGCAGGAGCAGGGGCCGCGCTGGAGCCCGCGCCCTCGCCACCCAGGTCCGGCACGCCGCCCTGCTGCGCACCGGCGCCCTGCTGCGCACCGGCGCCGTTCATTCCACCGAGCATCTCCACAAGCTGCTTCAGCATCTGGACCATCTCGGCCAGCTGCTCCATGGGATTGCCGCCCTGGAGCGCGCCCTTCTTGCCCACGCCCGACGGCGCGTCGAAGCCATCCGCCTGGAACATCCCCTGGAGCGAACCCGGGCCGCTCTTCGCCTGCACCGCGTCCGCCGTCACCGCCGTGGGGCGCGCCACCGGGCTGGAGAGCTCCGTGGCGGACGTGCGGGGCGAGAAGGAGGAGCTGGAAACGGACGACTTCGACAGGGGGGAGAGCGCCATGGCGGTGTTCCTCGGAGATTGGATGGGCCGGCATCGGACACCGGCCGGTTCAGCGATGTGGGGGGCTAGAGCACGGCGCGTGCCATGCGCCCCACACGCTTCTCAACGAGGTAAACCCTTGGAACTCCTCAGGGGGCGGACGCTGCCACGGGAGAGGAAGGCCCCCGCCCTGATGACTGCCGTCAGGCCCCTGGTGTCTGGCGTCATCAGGCCCGAAAGCACGACTCGCGCGGGACGCAATGCGCCCCGCGCGAGAAGTCGCCGCGGATTCAGGCCGTGCGGATCAGACCCTTCGGGCCGTGCTCGAATGGATGAGCCGCAGTATCAGCAGCAGCACCACTGCTCCGATGAACGCCACGAAGATGGTGCCCGCGATGCCGCCAAATGGGGCTCCCGTGCCGAGCGCCCGGAGGATGAAACCTCCCAGGAACGCGCCCACCACGCCCACGACGATATCGCCAATCAGGCCGTAGCCACCGCCCACCACCGCGGACGCGAGCCATCCAGCGATGAGGCCGATTACCGCCCACAACAGGATTGCTTCCAGCGCCATGTCTCTTCCTCCCATCGAGGTGATGGGCGAAACATGGGCATGATTCCCGGCCGCGCTCGCCCCTCCCCCAAGGGCGACGGCAGGGCAGGCAGGCAGGCGGCGCCCGGGTGGAATCCAGACTTGAAGCCTCCCGCCTACTTGCAGATGGGGACGCGGGGCGGCTGGGTGGGGTCCCATCCCGCCAGGTCCGGAGGGGGCGTGATGCCCAGGTGTCCTCCGGCATGCGGGGCGTCGAGCTTCGCCCCCACGTCGTATTGGACGAAGCCATCCCGGTAGCGCCGCAGCAGCGCGAAGCCGTGGCTGTAGACCTCCAGGCCCACGCTCCGCAGGGGAATGCCATCCACGTCGTAGAGCCGGGGATTGCTCTCGGCGCAGCAGGACCACGGGTCCAATCGCTCGCAGACGCGCGGCGGCGACGCGCTGGCGAGCACCGCTGTGCCCCTGACGTGGACGATGGTGCCTTCGGGGAGCGCCAGCGCCTGCCCCAGGGACAGCAGAGGCGTGATGCCCTCGCGCGGTTCCTGGGACCAGGATGGAAGCGGGCTTCGGGACATCCGCCGCCATGCGCCGGCGATGGGCGCACCCACGCGGATGCGCGCGGGCTCGCCTTCGAGCCGCTCCACCTGGAACGCGTCCAGGTCGCGCGCCGAGTCGGGCATGTCGTCGGTGGAGGGACACTCACCCGTGCACGCGTCCCAACCCTGGTTGCCCAGCACGGTTCCACGGTCATCCCAGACATAGGCGCCAATGAAGCGCCTCATCGTGGGGATCCAATAGGTGAGCCTCACGGAGGCCGCATCGCTCGTCCGGGGGATGAGGGCGGAGAAGACGGAGACGGTGCCGTCCTCCCGGTGCACCACCCACAGCGGCGTGCCGTCCCCCAGCGTGGCCGGCACCACGGAGCCCCGCGGCGGCAACTCCAACACCACGGACGGCTCGATGCGAGGCAACTGGATTTCCTCGCGAGGCACGGCCCTGACTCGCCAGGCAGGCGTTTCGCAGCCTGCCAGGACGAACACAGACACGACGGCGAGCATGAGGCGATGGCACAGGCGCCAGAAGTTAGCCCGATGCCGGGGGCATTGACGGCGTTCCGTTTAAAGAAGCATTCTGAATGCATCTTTACGGGGCGTGGGCCCGGAAAGGGAGCGAAGTCATGACGAGCGTGTACGAGAAGATTGGCGGAGAGCCGGCGATGGCGGCGGCGGTCGACGTCTTCTACCGGAAGGTGCTGGCCGACGAGCGCATCAGCCACTTCTTCGAGGACGTGGACATGGAGCGCCAGGCCGCGAAGCAGAAGGCGTTTCTGACGATGGTGACCGGCGGGCCCGCGAACTACTCGGGCAAGGACATGCGCGCGGGACACAAGCACCTGGTGGACCGCGGGCTGAACGGGACGCACTTCGACGCGGTGGCCGGGCACCTGAAGGAGACGCTGGAGGAGCTGGGCGTTCCCACGGACCTGGTGGGCCAGGTGATGGCCGTCGCCGAAGGGGCGCGTGCGGACGTCTTGAACCGCTGAAGCAACCTGCAGGAGGCACGTCATGGCGAAGGTGCGGCATGAATCCGAGTGGTACCCGTTGGAGCCCGGAGAGACGGTGCTGGACGGACTGCTGCGCCAGGGCGTGCGCGTGCCGCATGGGTGCCGGGCAGGGGCCTGCCAGTCCTGCCTGATGCGAGCGACCTCGGGCGCGGTGCCCGAGGCCGCGCAGGTGGGGCTCAAGGACACGCTGCGGGCGCGAGGCTACTTCCTCGCGTGCACGTGCCGGCCCCAGGAGGGAACGGCGCTGGAGGTGGCGGGGGCGTCGGAGCTGCGCGTCCCCGCGCGCGTGGTGGAGCTGGAGTCGTTCAGCGAGGACGTGTTCGCGGTGCGGCTGGAGGTGGAGACGCCACTCGACTATCGCGCGGGGCAGTACGTCACGGTGGTGCGCGCGGACGGGCTCGCGCGCAGCTACTCGCTGGCGAGCCTGCCTCGCGAGGGCCGGCTGGAGCTTCACGTGCGGCTCGTGCCCGGGGGCGCCATGAGCGGTTGGTTCGCACGCGAGGTCCGACATGGCGACCGGGTGGATGTGCAGGGGCCGGCTGGGGATTGCTTCTACGTGCCCGGACAGCCGGAGGCGCCGCTGCTGCTGGCGGGGACGGGCACGGGGCTCGCGCCGCTGTATGGAATCCTGCGGGACGCGCTGGAGTCGGGCCACACCGGCCCCATCCACCTGTTCCACGGGGCGAGGGAGCCGGCCGGGCTGTACCTGGTGGACGCGCTGAGGGCCCTGGCGGCGCGCCATCCGAACCTTCACTACCGGCCCGTCGTGCTGGCGGGAGGAGGTGGGGAGGTGGAGGAGGGGGCCCTGGAGGCGAAGGTCCTCACCTGCCTCCCGAAGCGGCCGGTGGGCTGGCGAGCGTTCCTCTGCGGCAACCCCGAAGCGGTGCTATCCCTGCGCAAGAAGCTCTTTCTCGCGGGGTTCTCGCTGAAGGACATCCACGCGGATGCCTTCCTGCCGAGCGTGCCGCGAGCGGGGCCCGTCGCCGGAGCCGCCTGACTTGCACCTGACCCTTCACGCCGACTACTCGCTGCGCGTCCTCATGTACCTGGCGGCACGTCCCGGGCGGCCGTCGTCCACGCAGGAGATCGCCGACGCCTACGGCATCTCCAAGCACCACCTGGTGCGCGTGGTGCAGACGCTGGCGCAGGAGGGACACGTGGAGGTGAAGCCCGGGCGGGCCGGCGGCGTGCTGCTGGCGAAGGCCCCGAAAGACATCCGGCTGGGCAAGGTGGTGCGCGCGGCCGAGCCGGACTTCCACCTGGTGGAGTGCTTCGACAAGGAGCGCAACACGTGCCCCATCGCGCCCGCGTGCGGCCTCAAGGGCGTGCTGGCGGAGGCGCGCGACGCGTTCCTCGCCACGTTGGACAAGTACTCGCTGGAGGACCTGCTGCGGCGCTCCAGGCCGGGCCTGTCCGACCTGCTGCTGACGCCGGCCGCGCCACAGGGGTAGGCGCGCCCGGGCTCACCTCACGCCTGTTGGAGCAGGGGACGGTCAGCAGCAGCCCGGGGGGCCACCCACGGGCATCCGCCAATCCGTGTCACACCGCCATGACACCCCCATCCACGAAGAGCTCGACGCCCGCGACGAAGCTGCTCTCGTTCGACGCCAGGAACAGCACCGCGTTCGCGACGTCCTCCGCCTGGCCGAGCCGCCCGAGCGGCGTCATCTGTTTCAGCACGTCCTCCATCCCCGCGTTGTTCTGGAGATACGTCTGCATCGCGGGCGTCTCAATCACCCCCGGTGAAACCACGTTGACGCGGATGCCTTGGCTCTTCAGGTCGGTCGTCCAGGTACGCGCGAGCGCGCGAATCGCGGCCTTGGTCGCGTTGTAGACCGACAGACCGGGGAAGCCTTTGCTGCCGCTGGCCGATCCGGCGAGGATGACCGTCCCTCCGTGGGTCATGAGGGGCAGCGCCTTCTGCACGCTGAAGACCATGCCCTTCACGTTCGCGCCGAACACGCGATCGAAGTGCTCCTCGTCGATCGCACCGAGCGCCACGGTTTCGGAGATTCCCGCATTGGCGAAAACGACATCGACCCTGCCGTGGTCGCGTTTGACGCGCTCGTAGAGCCGGTCGAGGTCGGAGAGATTGCCGACGTCCCCTTGGATGCCAACGGTGGCGCCACCGATTTCGTGGACCGCCTCGTCGAGCCTCTCCTGTCTGCGCCCGGTGATGTAGACCCTGGCCCCCTCCGCGGCGAAGGCCTTGGCGGTCGCGAGCCCGATGCCGTCACTTCCCCCGGTGACGACCACGACTTTGTCTTTGAAGCGCGTCATGTCGATTTCATCTCCTTCAAGAGTGGCTCATTGAAGGTATCCGTTGCATACCAGGGGGCAAGAGCGTACCTGGAGCATCCCAGGTATGCCGAGCGATACTGAAGACGATCCCATCTACCGGTCCGACTGCCCCACCCGCCCGATCCTCGATCAGATAGGCGACAAGTGGTCGATGATGGTCCTTGCCGTGCTCGTGCCCGGGCCGAGGCGGTTCAACGCCCTCAAGCGACAGCTTGAGGGAGTCACCCAGCGCGTGCTGACGCAGACGCTGCGAAAGCTCGAACGCAACGGGATGGTCAGCCGCCGCGTCCTCGGCGGCTCTCCGCCGGGCGTCGAGTACGCGCTCACCCCGCTGGGCAGGTCGCTCCAGGAGCCGTTCGCGGCACTGTACGATTGGACCCTCGCGCACATCGACGCGATCCAGAAGCACCAGGAAGCCTACGACCGCGAGGCGGTGGCCAGCGCTCGCCGTTCAGACTGAGCCGGGGCCCTCCGCGATACCTCACGGCGGGCCCGGTCTCCAGGCCCGCCGCGAGTCCGCTTCAATGGCTCAGCGCCACGTATCGTTCACGGTCGAGGTGCCCGTGGCCGGCGTCGTCAGGGTGCGGTTGGCGCCGCTCTCCCAGGTGACGTTGTTGGCGGCGTCCTTCTTGATGAACTTGTACTCAATCGCCGTGGAGCCCGGCAGCCCGACGGCCGCGCTCCATGTGGGGTAGTTGGCCGGGGACAGCAGGATGGCATTGGCCGGGGCCCAGCTCCCCAGCGCGGCGACGTTGCCCACCACGTACACGTTCTGTCCCATCACCGTGCTCGCCGTGACGTTGAACGTGACCGTGGCCCCGCTGGTGGACGTGGTGACGGAGAGCGCGGAGGACTGCGCGGACGTGTTGTCCGCCGCGTCGCGCGCCCGCACCGTGTAGCTGTAGGCCGTGTTGGAGGACAGCCCGCTGTCCGTGTAGCTCGTGGACGTGGGCGTCCCCACCTGCGTGCCATTGCGGAATACCAGGTAGCCCGTCACGCCGACGTTGTCCGTGGACGCGGTCCAGCTCAGCGACACCGTCGTCGCGGACTTCGACGGTGACGTCAGCCCCGTGGGCACCGACGGCGCCGTGGTGTCGCTCACCGGCGCGCCCGCAGTGATGACGCCCGCGTTGAACGTGGAGGTGCCCGTGGGGAACAGGTAGTTGCCGCCGTTGTTGTTGTCCCACGTCCCGCTGCCGTTGTTGAAGACAGCCTCCAACTGCTGCACGGAGCCCAGGTTCACCGTGTACTTCGCGTAGCCCATCACTTCGGCATCAGGCATCAGCACGCCCGGCGCAGTCGTCCACGTGCCACCCACCGGGCGATAGTGGAGGTACGGCGTGGCGAAGCCCTTCTTGTAATAGACCGTCGTCGTGTACCCCAGGCCGGTGGTGACGGAGAGCGCCGCGCTGGCCACGGAGGTGTTCCCCGCGGCGTCGCGAGCCTTCACGGTGAAGCTGTACGTCGTGCTCGAGGACAGCCCCGTGTCCGTGTACGTCGTCGCCGTGGGCGCGGCCACCTGTGTGCCATTGCGGAACACGAGGTAGTCACTCACGCCATAGTTGTCCGTGGCGGCCGTCCAGCTCAGCACCACCGACGAGCTGGTGACACCCGAAGCGGAGAGCCCCGAGGGCGCTGACGGCGCCGTGGTGTCCGGGGGCAGGGTGGTGACGGAGAGCGCGCTGCTCGCCGCGGAGGTGTTGCCCGCCGCGTCCCGCGCTCGCACGGTGTAGCTGTACGCCGTGCCCGCCGTGAGCCCACTGTCCGTGTAGCTCGTCGTGGAAGGCGAGCCCACCTGCGTGCCATTGCGGAACACCTGGTAGCCCGTCACGCCGACGTTGTCCGTGGAGGCCGTCCACGTCAGTGTCACGGAGCGGTCCGTGCGCGTCGCCGCGAGCCCCGTGGGAACGGACGGCGCCGTCGTGTCCACGCGAAGGAACGGATAGGTGCCCGTCACCGGGCCGTTGACGTCCTCGATGTACTTGCCGCCCTCCTGCCGGTACTTCCCCGCGCCCACGTAGACGGATTGGATCTCGCTGCGCGTGACGTTGCCGCGCGAGTCGGTGGCCTCGATGTAGTAGTCGAGCACCTGGTCGCGGTAGGCGCCCAGATAGACGTAGTAGAGGTCGCCAATCTCCTGCGCGGCCACCTTCTGCATCACCGGCAGGTGCGCCGGCTGCCACGCCACGCCGTTCATCACCGGCCGCAGCTCGCGGCGCTGGAGTGGATGGTCCACCCAGGCGCCCACGCGCGATGGGTCGATGCCAGGCACGCCCGCGGCCTTCAGCGCCGCCGGGTTGTAGACGCGAGGCGTGTTGTCCATTGGGTCGATGCTCTTCGCCGTGTGCACGCGCACTCGCGCCTTGATGCTGGCGATGCCGCTCACGTCGAAGGCGTAGGTGTACAGCGCGAAGTTGTTGTCGAAGTGGTGCAGCGTCCACCCTTCGGACTTGTCCGTGTTGGGGCTGCCGGGGTTGTACGGCCAGCGCTGCACCCACCAGACGTCCGGGCCCGTACGGTCCTGCGCCAGCCGGTCCTGCACGTACGGCTTGGAGAAGTAGAGCGACTGGTTGAAGGACAGCGTGGGCTTCACGTTGTCGTCCACGTTCTCGTCGTAGTAGCCGAAGCCGGAGTCCATGGCCGGCAGGAGGAAGTACCAGGCCAGCTCCGCGGGGTTCGCGCCGCCCGCCCAGTCATTCGCCGCGTCGCCCTTCACCGGGAAGGACAGCATCCACGGGTTGAGCTGGTTGCCCGCGTGCGTGATTTGCGAATCCAGCGCCGTGGTGGGCTTCCAATGGTTGGGGTGCGCGTCCAGCCAGACCTGCTCGGCCGTCTTCGCGTAGTTCATCGCGGCCTGGAGCAGCGCGAAGTTGCGCTCCAGGTAGTGCCAGCCGTGCTCCAGCGACACCGTCATCCCCTCCTGCACGCCGCTCAGGTTCGTCTTGGGTGCCAGGTTGAGACCAGTGGCCGAGTTGAAGGCCGGGAACTGCCCCTTCCAGATGCCGAACGGCAGCCGCCAGTGGTGCCACTGCGGGTCGGATGAAGAGTCGCGCGTGTCCACCCACGAGCCGTCCTGCACGTGCACCACGTCCGTGGAGACGGGCGTGTTGTTGACCAGGTACTCGTCGATGCCCAGGCACTGCACGCCACCGCTGCAGGTGACGGAGCGGCCGTTGAGCCACGTGTCGAGCGACCCCGCGCGCCCGCCGGAGTTGTCGCCGTCATGCGCGAGCACGAAGAACTGCTTCTGGGTCACCAGGCCCTCGAAGTTGCGCAGGCCCACCACGTCCACGGTGGCCTGTCCCTCCCAGCCCTCCAGCCAGGAGCCGTTCTGGTTGACGGGGATGCCCACGACGCGCGACTCGGCGCCCGTCGCCGGATCCACGTAGCGCACCCAGTGCGGCGTGGAGGCGAAGGGGTACTTGTTGCGGATGACCTGCTGCTCGTGCGCCATGCCCTCGCTCACCCAGGCGCCCACGGTGCTGGTGTTCTGGAGGTCCGCGCGGTTGGGCGGCGACACCAGCGTGTCGGAGCCCGGGTCGTTGAGGAACGGGTAGTCCTTCAGCGTGCGGGAGAAGTGGTTGTCACCGATGACGGACCACTTCACACCCAACTTCGCCAGCGTGGGGATGAGCCGCTCGCTGAAGCCCAGCTCCGTGGGGAAGAAGCCCTTGGAGGCCGTGAAGCCGCTGCCCAGGAAGTACGACTGGGACAGCGTGGCGCTCTGGTAGATGAGGTCCTTGAGGAAGTAGTCCGGCCCCACCAGCGGCCCCATGGAGTGGTGGCCCGTGAAGTGGATGAGGTCCAACGAGCGGTTGCCCGCGGGCGTGCGCAGGTTGGCGTAGCGGTCCCTCCAGGTGGCGCCCCAGTTGGCGTTGTCGTAGCCGGACACGTTGCGGCGGGTGACCAGGTCGTTGACGTTGTTCACCACCGCGCCAGACATGGTGACGTGAACCTGTCCCGTGGAGGCATTGGCCTTCATGTCCGCGGCCACGTCTGGCGGCCAGTATTGATACGCGCCCACCTTCGCGTGGTGCGAGTAATACGTCACCAGGTCGTCGTGCGGCATGGGCGCGCCCGACGGCAGGAAATAGGTGTAGTTGGCCGGAGGTGACTGCTTTATCTGGATGACCTGTCCGTCATACGCGTAGCGGATGGGGCCGCCCACCGGCGTCGCGTTGTATTGGGTCAGGTCGTAGTACGCCCAGAAGTTGGGCATGTGATTGTGATACACGTGCGCGGCGGCGATTTGAGCCTGCGCCTGCTGCGCGTGTAACAGGATGACGGCGAACACCGCGAGCAAGGCCAGTTGCGGCTGTCTTTTCATGGGGCGTCCTCACCGGACGAGAGGGGCCGTCCGGTGGGCGCTGCTTACTGGCGTTTGACTCAAGATTTCCCATGTAAACTGGGAATGACAACCTGTAAATCGATACTGCATCGCGTCAGTCTTTCGTGGAAAGGCTGTCGTTGACAGAGGAGAAGCGGCCTCGGACAGTCGGGCGCGCCATGGCCACCTATCCCGCGTCAGCCCGTGAAGCCTTTGTCCAATTGCGTACGCTTTCGGAGGCGCTGGCCCGGCCGGAGGAGCGTGCGCGGGCGCTGGCGGAGCTGCGCGAGCTGGCGGAGCTGTCGCGCGACCAGCCAGAGGGCGCGCCGCTGCGGCTGGCGTCGGTGGTGGTGGCGGTGGGCGCGTCCCAGGAGCGGCTGGAGCTGTTGATTCCGCCGTCCATCTTCGCGCCCGAGGCGTGGGCGTTCACGTTCCTGGAGGGGCTCTTGAAGGTCCCTCTGGACGAGTACGCCGGCAAGCGGCTGGTGGAGGTGGGCTCGGGTTCCGGGTGGATCTGCATCGCGCTGGCGAAGTTCACGGGGCTCGCGCGCATCCGGGGGCTGGACCTGAACCCGCAGGCCCCGGCGGTGGGGTTGTGCAACGCGTGGCTCAACGGCGACGAAGCGCTGGTGTCGCGGCTGTCCTTTGGCGAGAGCGACCTGCTGCTCGGCCTGCCCCAGAAGCCGGAGTGGGACTTCATCGTCGGGTGCATCCCGCAGGTGCTGCGCAGTGACGAGCTGCCCGCGGAGCTGGCGCAGGCGGATGAGCAGGCGCTGTTGGATTTGTCCAACTACACCTCGTTGCAGAACGTCTACGAGGACCACTTCGGCCTGGGGCTCATCGCGCGTCTGCTCAACGAGGCGCCGGAGCGGCTGCTGCCGGGGGGGCGGCTGCTCCTGAACCTCGCGGGGCGTCCGGGCCGCGCCATCATCGCGCGGATGTTCACCCGGCGAGGCTTCACCACTCGCATGCGCGTGGCCCGGCGGGTGATGCAGGCGGCGGACACGGACATCCGCCCGCTGGTGTCGCTGGAGCAGCGCACCGGGCGGGAGTTCGAGTTCTTCATGGAGGCCCACAGCCCGGAGCCCCTGCGCGCGGCGACGGCGCTGGGCTGGCTGCAGTCAGGCCACCCCATCTGGCACGAGGTGGCGGTGTGGGAGGCCCACCTGTCGCAGCCCCGGGAGACGCTGGCCCTGCGCGCCGCGCTGCGCTCGCTGGGCATCGCGGCGCTCCAGGAGGAACTGGACCTGGGGGCGGCGTCCGCGGAGCAGCTGGGCTTCGTCACGGCGCTCGCGGAGCGGCTGTCCCAGGCGCCCTTCCTGCCCTACGCGCACGAGGCCGGCGACGCGTCCTTCCGCAGGCTGGTGGCCCGCTACCTGGACCGCCACTTCGGCTTGAGGCTGTCGGAGGATTCGGTGTTCGTCGCGCCGGAGCGCGAGCAGGCCGTCTATTCCTTCCTGCTCGCCACGTGCGACCCCGGGGACACGGTGCTGGTGTCGCGCAGCCTGCACCCGCTCTACGCGCGCGCCCTGGACAAGGCTGGCGTGCGCGCCACCGTGACGCACAACACGCTGGGGGAGATCCGCCGCCTGCTGAGCGCCTTCGACGTGAAGGCCGTGCTGCTGACGGTGGAGCCGGGCGAGCGCACCAACCTGGCGGTGCTGCGCGACATCGTGGCGGAGGCCGCGCGGCGGGGCATCTGGGTGGTGCTGGACGAGAGCGCCTTCTTCAACATCACCGGGGACGTGGAGCCGCGCACCCTCTTCGAGTTCCTCGCGCGGACGCAGCACGCGCCCAACCTGGTCATCCTGTACGGGCTCATCAAGAACGCGGTGTGGCCGGATCTGGAGCTGACGCTGCTGCTCCCCGTGCCGGAGTCGCTGCGCGCGGACCTGGAGGTGGCGGCGGAGGTGACGTACTCGCGCATCAGCGTGCTGGCGGAGTGGTTCTACGAGCGCACGTTCTCGGAGTTGCTCGCCTTCCGCATGGCCTTCGCGGAGCCGGAACCGCCCTCGCCGCACCGGGTGCCGGAGGTGCCGCTGCCGCGCTCACAGCGCATCGCGAAGCTGTCGGAGCTGCCCGCGTTCGCGCCGAAGTTCTTCCGCGAGGACGACCCGGAGCTCGTGCGTCTGGACTACGGCGAGAACGAGGGCCCGATGCCGCTGCCGCTGGTGGAGGGGCTCATCGCGGCGGGCGTCGCGCCGCGCGCGGACGGAGCGCAGACGGGGCTGGCGGAGGCCGTGGCGGCCTTCCTGTTGGAGACGCGAGGGGCCCGCTATGTCCCCGAGGACGTCGTGGTGGCGCCCGGCGTCTGGCCGCTCATGCACCACCTGGGCGTGGCGCTGCGCCAGCGGCTGGGGCGGATGCCGCGAGTGTTCCTGGTGACGCCTTGTTACGGCGTACTCGCGCCCACGTTCCTCGCGGCGGGGTGCGAGGTGGAGTCAGGCCCGCTGGGCACGCTGCTGTCACGCCACGCGCGGGGGACGATGCCGGACGCGGTGGTGCTGTCGCAGCCGGCGAACCCCACGGGGCACTACCTGTCGCACGAGGAGTTGATGGCGCTGGCGACGTTCGTGGTGGAGCAGCGCTGCCTCTGGATCTCGGATGAAATCTTCGGCCTGGTGAACCTCACCAACCCCACGGCGGAGACGGTGCACAGCCCGGTGACGCTGGAGGGCGCGGTGCCCGGCATCGGCGCGCGGACGGTGCTGCTGGGCGGTCTGTCCAAGGAGTTCGCGGCTGGAGGCCTGCGGGTGGGCTGGGTGGCCACGAAGGACCGGGCGCTGGTGGCGGCGCTGCGCGACAGCGCTCCAGGTGTGCTGCACACGCCCACCGCGCGCGCGGCGGCGTACCTGTACGCGGCCCATGCGCGAGGACCGGATGGACAGTTGCTCTACGCCGCGCGGCACAAGGCGCTGAGAAACTACCTGGCGCGGATGCGGCGTGAGCTCGCGGAGAAGCGCGCGCTGGTGGCGGAGGCGCTGCCCGACGACGGCCGCGCGGAGGCCACGGAGGCGGGGGGCTTGTTCCTCGCGCCGCCGATGACGGCCTGGCTGGGACGTTCGGTGGATGGGGTGAAGCTCACGCCAGAGAACCTGCCGCGCATCGTCTACGAGCACACGCACGTGGTGCTCAACGGCGGCGCGTGGTGCGGCGACCCGGAGCGCGTGCGCGCGGTGTTCTCCATTCCCCGGGAGAAGTTGTTGAAGGCCCGCGACCGCCTGCGGACCTTCGGCCAGCGGCTGCGCTGACGGCGCGGCGCGGCGTCAAATGATGACCCTGTCGGCCGGGGCGGAGCGATCCAAACCTGTCCGACAGTCGGACACGTTTCCGCCGCCGAGGCGAGGCGGGCGCTCCCGGCCGAGTAGTTCCAAACCAGTCCGACAGTCCGACAGGCTCCCGTGGCCCAGCTCCAGGTCCGTCCGATAGTCCGACAGGTCCGCGCCGGTCGGGCAAAGCGGGACCCTTCGGGCCGCGCAGTTCCAAACGTGTCCGACAGTCCGACAGGCTCCGTGACCCGGACGAAGCGGCCGCCTCCCGGCCGCACCGGCCCAGACTTGTCCGACAGTCGGACAGGTTTCCGCCGCCTGGACGAAGCGGCCGCCTCCCGGCCGCACCGGCCCAGACTTGTCCGACAGTCGGACAGGTTTCCGCCGCCTGGGCGTGGCGGGCGCCTCATGGCCGTGTTTGTTCAAACTTGTCCGACAGTCGGACAGGTTTTGGCTGTGCACCGTCGGCGGGGGGCTCCGGAGGGTTCTCACGTTCTCAACCCTCTGGATGAGGCTCATGGCCGCAGACTGGGGGCTGCGGGCCCGCGGCCACTGGCTGAGGTGACGCGGACCCGGGAGCGTTCCTCTACACTGCGCCGGCCCATGCTCCGCTCCCTCGCCGTCCTCCTCTGCTGTCTGCCTGTTGGTGCGCTCGCGGCCTCTGAGTCCTGGCTCGTGACGACCGACCTGTGGGGCAACCCCGCCTACCAGTTCCTCACACTGGAGCGCGACGGGAAGCGCCTCTCCGGTGAGCTTGATGGGGATGCGCTGAAGGGGGAGCGCACGGGCAACGCCGTCCACTTCGTCGTCACGGACTCGCGCCAGCAGACCTATGTCTTCGACGGCAAGGTGAGTGGTGTATCGCTGCGCGGCACCGCGGACTACCCGGACAGCAACAACCCGAAGGCGCGGGCGTCCCATGCCTTCACGGCCCGGTTGCTTCCCTCGCGCCCCGCGGGTGCTCCTCGCGTGCATGACTTCACGCCCACCTCGTGGTCCAACGAGTTCACCGCGCACCGTGCGCCGGTGCTGACCGTCTGGCCGGGCGACACGGTGCGCACCTCGACGCTCGACTCTGGCGGCATGGACGCCAAAGGCGTCACCCGTGCGCTCTTCGGCAACCCGCAGACGGGCCCCTTCTTCATCGCCACCGCGAACCCGGGTGACACGCTGGCCATCCGCATCCGCCGCCTCACGTTGAACCGCACGTTCGCGGACAGCCTGGATGGCATCGTGGGCCGCGCCCTCACGCCGGGCCTCGCCGCGAAGGCGACGGAGCTGGGCAAGCCCGTTCGCTGGAAGCTCGACCCCGAGCGCGGTGTCGCGACGCCGGAGAACCCGACGGACCGCCTGAAGGCCTTCACCGTGCCGCTGCGGCCCATGCTGGGCGGCCTGGCAGTGGCGCCCGGTTTCGGCTCCGCGCCCCTGTCCACCGGCGACACGGGCCGCTACGGCGGCAACATGGACTTCAACGAGATCGTGGAGGGCAACACCGTCTACCTGCCCGTCGCGCAGCCCGGAGCGCTCCTGTACCTGGGCGACGCGCACGCCGCGCAGGGCGACGGCGAGACGTCGCAGTACGCGCTGGAGACCTCCATGGACGTCGAGTTCACCGTGGAGGTCCTGCACGGCAAGCCGCCTCCCTCCACGCCTCGCGTCGAGTCCCCCACCCACCTGATGGCGCTGGGGCAGGGCGGTTCACTGGACGACGCCCTGCGCTCCGCGACGCAGGGAATGGCGCAGTGGCTGGAGCAGGACTACGGGCTCACCCTGTCGGAGAGCGCGCAGGTGCTGGGCAGCTCCGTGCAGTACGTCGTCGCGAACCTCGCCGGACGCAGCGTGGGCGTCGCCGCGAAGCTGGACAAGGCGCGGCTCCAGGCCCTCCGTCCCCCGGCGAAGTGAGCTGTATTCCCGGGTGCGTCCAAGGCCCCGGAAAATGGGGCGGAAATGCCGTGTCGATTCCGCGGCCCCTCGTTCGACGTGGAGATGAACCCTCCCGGTCACCCGGGAGCACTTCTTCCATCGAACCGGGAGCCTCCCATGGCCAGCAAGATCGCAATCGCCGTCCTCGTCCTCGTCGTCGCGCTGGGCGCCTTCGTCGCCACCCGCCCGGACCACTTCCGCATCGAGCGCAACGCGCTCGTGGGCGCGCCCCCGGCCACCGTCTTCTCGCTGATCAACGACCTGCACCGGTTCGACACGTGGAACCCGTTCCGCTCCGAGCCGGCGCCCGGCGTGACCAAGACCTTCGACGGACCCAACGAAGGGCCGGGCGCCAGCTTCGCCTATGCCGGCGGCGAGAACGGGGATGGCCGCATGACCATCGTGGAGAGCCAGCCCGGCGAGCGCGTCGTCCTCAAGCTGGAGTTCTTCAAGCCGTTCGAAGCCACCAACCAGGCCACCTTCACGCTCACGCCGGAGAACGGCGGCACCCGCGTGAGCTGGGCGATGGAGGGCAAGAACACCCTGATGGGCAAGGCGATGTCGCTCGTCGTGAACATGGACACGATGCTCGGCAAGGAGTTCGAGCGGGGCCTCTCGAACATGGACACCGTCGCGCGTGGCGTCACCCCGGCTCCCAGCGCGAGCGCCCAGTCCGACGCGGCGACGCCCGCCCCGGCGCTCTGAAGCGTCGAGCCTCAGTCCGCCAGCGCCCGGTAGGCGCCCTTGGAGAACTCCATGGCCAGGGCCTCGTCGTCGGGGCCCTGCGCCCGTCGCTGCATCAGGAGGATGGCCGTCAGGTCCTGCCGGGGATCGATGAAGAACATCGGGCCGTAACCGCCGCCCCAGCCGTAGCGTCCCGCGGTGGGCGAGACGCCATCCGGCTTCGTGCACACGGCGCCGCCGAAGCCCCACCCGGACGCATCCCAGAAGCCGGGGAAGAAGGGCGAGGCGGCCTTCTGCTCCTCCGGAATCTGATCCGTCAGCATCTCCTGGACGCTCGCGGAGGACAGCAGGCGGGTGTGCCCGGACTGGCCTCCGCCCAGCAGCATCCGGCAGAAGGCGAGCAGGTCATCGGCCGTGGACACCAGCCCTCCCTGGCCTCCTCCCGAGGGAAACGCGGGCGGTCGTGACCAGAAGCTGTCCGCCGGTGTGTCCCACGCCTCCAGCCTTCCCGTGGTGTCGTCGCGCGCGTAGGCCGTCGTGAGCCGGTCGAGCTTCTCCGCGGGCACGGTGAACGCCGTGTCCTTCATGCCCAGCGGCACGAAGAGCCGCTCGCGCAGGAAGTCGTCGAAGCGCATGCCCGAGGCCCGCGCGACCAGCACGCCCAGGACCTCGTAGCCGGTGTGATAGCTCCACCGCTCGCCCGGTTGATGCATGAGCGGCAGCGTGCCCAGCCGACGCATGAATTCGTCGGGCGGATCCGTGAGCGCCTGGAAGCCGGGCGACACCCGGGCTTCGCTCATTGCCCGCTGGATGGGATGCGTGCCGGGCCGCGCCATCACCGCGCCCAGGCCCCAACGCAGCGTGAGCAGGTCCCGCACGGTGATGGCGCGCTTCGCGGGAACGGTGTCGTCGAGCGGGCCGCCGGGAGTGCGCAGGACGCGGCGGTCCGCCAGCTCCGGCAGCCACGGGTCGACGGCGCCGTCGAGCGGGAGCTTCCCGTCCTCCACGAGCATCAGCGTGGCCACCGCCGTGATGGGCTTGGCCATGGACGCGAGCCGGAAGAGGCTGTCCCGCCGCATGGGCGGACCGGAAGGCACGAGGCCCTGTGTGCCCAGCACGTCGACGTGCACGGTGTCTCCGCGAGCGACGAGCGCGACGACGCCGGGGAGCTCACCGCGTTCGACGTGGCCGCGCAGGGCGGACGTCATGTCGGCGAGCCGTGTCGGGGAAAGCGCGGCGGAGCGTGGGTGCATGCCTTGAGTCTAGACCCTCGACGCCAGCCGCGAGCCCAGATGCGTGGGGACAGGCGGGCGCTTCAGCGCTTCGCGAGGATGAAGGCGGTGACGGAATAGCGCTGGTGGCCCCGGGCCTCGGACGTCCATTCGGTCACGCGGTGAGGGGCACCCCTCGCGCGGAAGATGAACACCGAGTTGAAGAGCGGTGGGACGCGCATCATGTCCGCGTCCACTTCGGGATGCCGGAAGGCGAGGACGCCGCCGAAGCGGTCCTCCCACGGGCGCGTGAAGTTGTAGACGACGGCGAGCCCTTCCTCGTCCGTGTCCCGGTGCTCCGGAAAGAACTCGCCCACCTCCATGCGCGACACCTGCACCTGCCGCGTCTCCAGCGGCTCGGGCCAGCCCACCAGAGCGGCGTGGAAGGCCGCGCCGTCCGCGCTCTGAAGCCACGCGCAGAAGTCCGTCAGGGCGGAGGGCACCTGTTGCTTCAATGGCGCGATGTGCAGCGGATAGGGCCCGTGGTGGTGGCGCACGAAGCACGCGTCGCGCAGGGCCTGGTGCAGGGCCTCGGCGCGCTCGGGGAGGAGGGCGTCCCGGAGGCAGAGGTGCGGCACCCGTCCGCCTTCGATGAACTCCTGGCGGAGCGTGGCGTGCAGGGCTTCGGATACGGAGGCCAGGCGCGTCCACGCGGTCGCGGACGCCGGGAACACCTTCGGCTTCGGGGACGGGACGGGGCCGAAGATGCTTTCGGCGTAGTCCGTGATGAAGAACCCGCTCGGGCGCTCAGGCCTTGGAGACGAGGTAGCTGGCGAGCCGGGTGATGACTTTGCCGTCGCGCGGATCATCGAAGAAGGAGATGGCGGGAGTGGGGTTGAATTCAAGCGCCACGAAGGCGCCGTCGGGCGTGCGCCGCAGGTCCACCGCCGTGAAGACCATGCCCAGCGCTTTGGCGCCCTTGAGACACACCGCCCAGGCCTCCTTCGGCAGGCGGGCGGGCTTCACCCGGTGCAGGTTCTGCCTCGCGTCCACCACGCCGTCGGTGGGGATGTGGAAGGCGGACACGGGCTCGCCGTCGAGCACGTAGGCGCGGAACTCGTCGCCCTGGATCTGCTCCTGGAACAGCACCGGACAGTTGGCGAGCAGTTGGAGCCGCGCCTCGGTGAGGTCCGCCTCCTCCACCTTGCGCACCAGCGCGCCGCCGCTCAGGGGCTTGTAGATGACGGCCCCGTGGCGCGCGACGAACTCGCGCACCGCGTCCGGTGAGGCGGTGGCCAGGGTGCTGGGGACGGGAATGCGGTGGCGGCGCAGCAGGGCCAGCTGTTGCAGCTTCAGGTAATGCAGCTCCACCGCCTCCAGCGGGTTGACGAACGAGCCGCCGCGCCGGTGGAGCGAACGCAGCACGGAGTGGAGAAACGACTGGCGCTCCCGCTCCGCCAGGTACTGCTCCTGCCAGCGCGGGAAGTTGCGCTCGGACAGGGCCTCGGCCTCGGGGACCGGGAGCGAGAGGCGCACGAGCTTGAGGTAGAACGAGCGCAGGTCACTGAGACATTCACCGTCCCAGTGCACGTCTCCGTCCTGCCAGCTCAACGCGGCGGAGTCCGGGACCCGGTCTGTTTCCAGGACGATGGCTCGCGCACGACGCCGCTCCACCGCTTCCGCGACGAAGCGGGTGGCGTCATCCGAGCGCGAGCCGATGACCACGACCTTCTTACGAGACGTCATGGGGTCCGTGACTTCGCCTGCCCGTCGTTCAGACCGGGCTGTCCATCTTGACCTTCAGGATGCCGCCATCCAGCGGCTTGAGGTCCGGGAGCTTCGAGCCACGCGTGGGGTCGTCCATCATGACCTTCACCCGGCCGCCATCCGGCGGAGTGAAGTCCGGGAGCTTCGAGCCACGCGTGGGGTCGTCCATCATGACCTTCACCCGGCCGCCATCCGGCGGAGTGAAGTCCGGGAGCTTCGAGCCACGCGTGGGGTCGTCCATCATGACCTTCACCCGGCCGCCATCCGGCGGAGTGAAGTCCGGGAGCTTCGAGCCACGCGTGGGGTCGTCCATCATGACCTTCACCCGGCCGCCATCCGGCGGAGTGAAGTCCGGCAGCTTCAAGCCACCGGTCGGATCATCCATGCGGACCTTCACCCGGCCGCCATCCGGCGGAGCGAAGTCCGGCAGCTTCGAGCCGCGGGTGGGGTCGTCCATCATGACCTTCAACACGCCGCTGTCCTTCGGCGGCTTGAGGCCGACGCCGTCGCCCACGAACTGATCCGCGAGCTCACGGGCCTTCGGGGTCAACTTGACCTTCTCGAAGACGTCGCGAACCTGGTGCTTCTGCTGGGGGCTCAGCTGGGTCGCGTCAGTGCCCTGGAGCGCCTTCTTGAGGGCCGGGGCGCCCACTGCCTTGCCATCCGTGCTGGCGGTCTTCAGGGCGGTCTGCAGCGACGAGACGAAGCCCGTGGGGGATTTGATCTGGGTCATAAAGATTCCTTTGAAAAGGTTATCGGCATGCCCATGCTGGAGTTGCTTGATTCTCTGAGGATGAGAGTCCCGGTAGGGCAGGAGGCTGCCTGACCGCCCGCCGTCTTCCTTCGGGGCGTGTGCGTCCCAACCCTTGAAGACAAGGGGAGGAGACACCATGGCGCACCGAGACGACGGACTGCTGGTGCGAGCGCTCGCGGAGTCCGTGAGGCCGCTCCAGGGGACGCGGGAGGACTTCGGGCCCCTGATGGACCTGGTGGGGAACGCGACGTGCGTGCTGATTGGCGAAGCCACCCACGGCACGCACGAGTTCTACCGGCTGCGCGCGCTCCTGACGCGGAGGCTCATCGAGGAGAAGGGCTTCAACGCCGTCGCGGTGGAGGCGGACTGGCCGGATGCGTACCGTATCAACCGGTACGTGCGGGCCATGGGCCACGACGTGGACGCGGTGGAGTCGCTCTCCGACTTCCAACGGTTCCCCGCGTGGATGTGGCGCAACGCGGACGTGCTGGACTTCGCGGGCTGGCTGCGGACGCACAACGACCGCCACTCCGCGCGGGAGAAGGTCGGGTTCTACGGGCTGGACCTCTACAGCCTCCACGCCTCCATGGGCGCGGTGCTGAAGTACCTGGACCGGGCGGATCCGGAGGCCGCGAAGCGCGCCCGGCACCGCTACGCGTGCTTCGAACATTTCGGCGAGGACCCGAAGGACTACGGCCACGCGACGTCGCTGGGCCTGTCTCCGGATTGCGAGCGGCAGGTCGTCGACCAGCTCCGCGAGCTGCAACGGGAGCGCGAGGCCCTGCTGCGCCGGGACGGGTTCATCGCGGAGGACGCGCAGTTCGAAGCGGAGCAGAACGCCCGGGTCGTCCAGAACGCGGAGGAGTACTACCGGTCCATGTTCCATGGGCGCATCTCGTCCTGGAACCTGCGCGACACGCACATGGCGGACACGCTGGATTCGCTGATGGGCTTCCTGAAGCGGCGGCTGGGGGCCGCGCGCGTCGTGGTCTGGGCCCACAACTCGCACGTCGGTGATGCGCGCGCGACGGAGATGGGGGAGGCGGGCGAGGTGAACCTGGGACAGCTGACGCGCCAGCGGCACCCGCGAGTGACGAGGCTCATCGGCTTCAGCACGTACCGGGGCACCGTCACCGCGGCCACCAACTGGAGTGGGACCGCCGAGCGCAAGCAGGTCCGCCACGGGCTTGCGGGCAGCTGCGAGTCCCTCTTCCATCAGGTCGGCCTGCCTGGCTTCCTGCTGGACCTCCGCGAACTGGGAGAGGCCGCCGGAGCACTCCGCGAGCGGCGCCTGCAACGGGCCATCGGCGTCATCTACCGTCCCGAAACGGAGCGCAGGAGCCACTACTTCCACACGCGGTTGCCGGAGCAGTTCGACGCGATGCTTCACATCGATGAGACGCGTGCGCTCGAACCGCTGGAGCGCACCGCCGGATGGGAGCGCGGTGAAGCGCCGGAGACCTATCCGACGGGCCTGTAGCCGCCACGGGCTCAGGGGGCCTTGGAGGGGCGGTGATACAACTTGCGCAGCTCCTCCTTGGCCTCCTGGATGGCCCGCCTGCGGGATGCAGGGAGGTTCCGGCCCGCGCGGTTGCCGTAGAACGAAAGCATCGACATGGCCGACTGGAATGGCGACGCCTTGCGCCGGTGGCTCTGCTCGGCGGAGCGTTTCACCGAGCGGGCGATCTCCTTCGGTGAGCGCTTGAAGACCTGTTCCTCCAGCGTCATCGCATCGCTGTGCTCCGTCACCTCGCGGGACCAGTAGCGCCGCTTCGCCGCGGGTCGCTTCGCGGTGGACTGCTTCGCCGTGCCGCGAGAGGCGGTTGCCATGCGCCTGCGGGAAGGGGCAGGGCCATGTGGCTTCTTTGTCGTACCGGGCATCGTGTCTACCCCCGGGCCCGGCTGGTCGCCTTGCGGGTGGCCGCCGCCTTGCGAGCGGACGCCTTGCGGGCGGTGGTCGTGCGCTTGCGTGAGGCGCTCTTCGCCTGGGCGGACAGGGCCTGCTTGGACGCCGCCTGACGGCCCTCCCGCTTGAGCGCGCCCTGCGTGGCCTTGCTCCGTTTCTTCGACGGTGCCCGAGGCTTGCGCTCCTGCTGACCCACTTCCAGGTCCTGCTTCGCCGAACGCCGTGTGCGCACGGAGGCCTGCTCCTTCGTGGGTGGTTTCAGCGGTACGCCCTCGCGTCGCGCCTTCGACAGGCCAATCGCGATGGCTTGCTTCGAAGAGCGTGCGCCGTGCGCACCTTCGCGGATGTGCTCCAGTTCCTCATGCACGAACTCACCCGCCGCGGTGCTGGCGCTCTTGCCTTCGCGCAGGTCCTTCTTCGCTCGTTCAACGGTCGCCTTGTCGGGCATGGCTTCCTCCCATTCGGGTTACGGTCCTGGCCCAAAGGTGCGGACGCTCCGCGCCCAGGCAAGCCGTGTCCCGTATCCGGAGGGAGCCCCATGAGGTGGTGGTGCCTCGCGCTGTTGCTTGCTTCCTGTTCGGCGCACCGCTCCTCCGGTGGCGGCGCCCCGGACGATGCGAACGCGCGGGACCTGCGCGCCCGCATCCACGAGGCCCGGGGCGAAGCCGCCACCGAGTCCCGGCAGTGGAGCGTGGCGGCGGCGTCGTTCGCGCTCGCTCGGGCCTCGCGGGATTCGCTCGCCGCGCAATGGGGGCAGGGCCAGGCGGTGGACCGCGGCTCCACGCTGCGCTGGTCGAAGCGCATCCAGGGTTCGGTGCTCGCCCTGGCGTTCACGCCGGACGGCCGCGTGCTGGCGTCCGGGCATTACGACTCCGTCGTCCGGCTCTGGGACGTGGAGCGCGGCGAGTTGCTGGCGGAGTTCAAGGGCCACACGGCCGAGGTCCACGCCGTCGCCTTCTCGCCGGACGGCCGCTGGCTGGCTTCCGCGGGAAGGCCCGGCGAGCTCCGGGTCTGGGATTGGCGCCAGGGCCGGCCGCGCGCGGTGATTCCCGGCCACACCGACGTCGTGCTCGGGCTGGCGTTCTCGCCCGACGGCAGGCGGCTGGCCTCCGGTGGTCTGGACAAGGCTGTCCGCGTCTGGGACTTCGAGACAGGCGCCGAACAGCTGCGCTTCGAGCACGACGACAACGTCATCGCCGTCGCCTTCTCGCCGGATGGCAGGCGGCTGCTGTCCACGAGCGCGGACCGGAGCGCGCGGGTCTGGGACCTGGAGTCGCGCAAGGAGGTCCTCCGCCTCGTGGGTCACGGGGAGAAGGTGGAGGCGGGCGCGTTCTCCTCGGACGGACAGCGCATCATGACCGCGGCGGGCGACCGGGCCGTGCGCTTCTGGGACGCCCGCTCGGGGCGGCTCACCGACGTGTTTCGCAACTCCGGCGACGTCTCCGTCGCCGCAATCGACGGCGGATTCCAGCTCCTGGTCCAGGGCGGATGGGACGGACGCGTGCAGCTTCTCGACGGCCATGGGGGCGCGCTGCTGGAGCGGATGGATGCACATCACGCCGCCGTGATGAGCGTGGCCTTGTCACCGGACGGGCGCACGTTTGCTTCGGGCGGGATGGACGGTGTCCTCGGCGTGTGGCGCAGGCCGGAGGTCCCCGCGCAGGTGCTGCTTCGTGGACCCGGTGTCTGGGTGGAGGCGCTCGCGTTCTCCCAGGACCGCGAGTTGATGACAGGCGGTGAGGATGGCTGGCGGCGGTGGCGCATCGCGGAGGGAAGGGAACTCCATCCGGAAGTGGGAGGAGCGGAGTCCGCGGTGTCCCTGGCGGTGAGCCCGGACCGCGAGCGCATCGCGGTGGGAACGCTGAAGGGGAGGGTGCTCGTGCTGGACGCGCGTTCGGGGCGGATGCTGCTGGAGTTGCCAGCGGCGAACGGCTCCGTGCGCGCGGTGGCCTTCAGCCCGGATGGGGCGCTCCTCGCGGTGGCGGGCGATCCAGACATCCAACTCTGGTCCGTGTCCGACAGCAGGCCCGTGGGACTGCTCCAGGGACACACCGGCAAGGTGTGGGCGCTGGCCTTCGACAGCACGGGGCGAAGGCTCGCGTCAGGCAGTGCGGACAAGACGGTGCGGACCTGGGATGTGGAGCGGCGTCAGCCCCTCTTGCGGCTCGACATGGGCGAGCCCGTGCGCGCCGTGGTCTTCACTCCGTCCGAACCCCACCTGGTGACGGCGGGAATGCGTCAGCCCCTCCGCGTCTGGGACGTGACGGAGGGCCGGCTGTTGAAGACGATGGACGCGAAGACCGTGGGCGTGCTCGCCCTGGCCGTGTCACCGGATGGCCGCTTCCTGGCTTCGTCGGGCGTGGAGGCAGGGGTGAAGGTCTGGGGGCTGCACTCCGGCGAACAGCTGGGGACGTTCACGGGTCAGCAGGGCTTCGTGGCGGCCCTGGCCTTCTCACCGGACGGCGCGCTCCTCGTCTCCGCGGCCTCCGACCGGACGCTCCAACTGAACCGGTTCGACTCCATCGTCCATCCATCCCCGGCGGGAGCAGGCCTCGACGAACTCCTGCGCCGCTACGGGCTCGTCTGGGACGAGGCGCGGTTCCGCCTCACACCAGCCGCAGGAAGCGATTGAGGTCGCGGAACAACCAGAGGGGATTGCCGTACCACACGGCCATCTCCAGCACCCCCGCCCAGACGACGAGCCCCAGCCGCACCGCCGTGGGCCAGCGAGGCACGCGCAGCACGCCCACGCACAAAGGCACCAGCAGCAGCGCGGACGCATGCCACCAGTGGCGCGTGTCGATGACCGCGAGCAACACGCCCAGCCCCACCGACGCGGTCACCAGCCCGTCCGCCCCGCGCCAGGAGAGCGCCAGCACCACCGCGCTCAAGCCCATCACCAGGGCCACCGTGCCGGGCTCGCCCAGGATGGAAGGCGTCGCCGCATCCGTTTGCGCGGCCAGCGGCGCCATCCACAGGAACGTGCGCACGCAGAGGACCCCCGCCGCCGTCACCCCGAGCAGCGTGCCCCACGGCCACTGACGCACCGGCCGCCCATGCACCACGCGCCACAGCGCCACCACACCCACGGCGACGAGGACGAGCGCCCGGTAGTGCAACAGCGCCGCGAGCGCCAGCCAGCGCAACGCGACCACCGGCCGGTCCTTCGCGAGCGCCGCCAACGCCAGCACCCCGCACACGAGCCACGCGCCGTCGTACTGGCCATAGAGCGCCAGCCGCATCAGCACCAGCCAGCAGAGGAGCCCCACCGCCCAGCGTCCACCCGCCGGAAGCCCATCCAGCAGCCGCAGCGCCGCGTAGAGCGCCACATGCGCGAAGGCCAGCAGGTACAGCAGGCACACCTGCCCGAAGGCCTGGGGTGACATGGGCACCCACTCGCCCACGAGCGCCAGGGGCAGGAAGAGCACCAGCGCGCCGGGCGGATAGACGTACGGCACCTCCAGCCACTGGTCGATGGCTTGGCGGTAGGGGACGCCCTCGCGAAGCTCACCCAGCGGCGCGGTGTAGAGCGCCTGGAGCCCGCGATGCAGTCCCACCCAGACCACGTACGGATGGCGCACGTGGTCCGTGTAGCCCTCCTTCAGCGTCCCCCGCGACGTCACCCCGGACAGGGGAACGGCGGAGAGCACGAGGAGCGACAGCAGCGTGAGCAGTCCCCACCGCGCGGCGGGATGCCGGACGAGGATGCCGGGGCCTTCCATGACGTCAGGTGCTGGAGGCCGCCACGCGCGCGCGCAGGTCCTGCTTGAGGCCCAGCGAGAAGAGCACCAGGGTGAGCAGGTACACGGGCTCGATGAAGAACAGCTGCGGACCGCCCAGGGACAGGCCGTGGGTCTTCTTCTCGAAGACGACGTGCGCGCCCACCACCATCGCGAAGCGGAACACCATCACGCCCACCGCGATGCCCGCGGCCGTTCCCGTGGGAAGCCCCGCCACCGCTTCCGCGGCGAGCAGCGTGGGCACCAGCGGCAGGGCCATCAGCAGGCCGGCGGTCCACTCCAGCGTCATGGCGTACACGGTGACCGCGGCCACCAGCAGGTGCGCGGCGGTGACGGGCGCGCCGGGGATGCGCACCCAGCACAACGGCACCAGCAGGGCGAACGTGAAGAGATAGGCTCCCACGAAGTGCACGGCGCGGCTGACGCCGTTCTCGTGCAGGGGCATCCAGACGCGCATTTTGTCGGCGAAGCTCATGGATCCCCACCGTAGGCCATCCTCGCCCTGGTTGCCTCACCCGTGGAGGGGCGCGGTCGCCGCGCACCCCGGGGCGGAGAATAATGTTTCACCGGGACGTACCTGTGGAGCAGCCGCGTTTCCGCTGCTGCCCACACCCCGAAGGTACCTCCCCGATGAAACAACTCCTGTCGCAAGACATCGTGCGCCGCGCGTTCCGTCACGCCGGCTTCAAGGTCGCCGCCGTCGCCACGGTGGGCGTGGCGCTCACCAGCGCCATCAGCTTCGCGTCCGTGTCCGCGCGTACGCCGACCCATGACTTCACGCAGGCGGACGTGGACGCCATCGTCGCGCAGATCCGTCAGGTGCCGACGGACACGTTCTACATCCGGCTGCCCACGTTCTCGCCCCGGGGCGGGGTCAACGGGTCGCGCCTCTACGGCACGCTGCCCCTCGCCTATGTGCGGCGCATGGCGAGCGTCCAGCACGTCGCCCTCGATGAGCAGTCGAACATCATGGGCCTGGTGATGGATCCGAACACCGAGGCCGGGATGGCCTCGGGCGAGAAGTCGAGGCGCGTGGCCCTGGCCATCGACGCCGTCCTCGCGGACGTCACCCCCGCCTCCTACCAGTTCCTCAGGTAGCCATGAGAACCGTCCCATCGCGGCCCGAGGGGGATGAACGCCAGGCGGCCCTCTGGGCGTGCGTCGCCGTAGTGCATCTGGCCGCGGTGGGCGCCTTCCTCTGGACGCGCCTGGCCCATGCGGACTCGGACGGCGCGTTCGACCGAGGCGTCCGGACCTACCAGAGCCTGTCCGGCGTCATCAGCGACTACCGCTTCTTCGCTCCCGCGGTGGCCAGCGACTCGCGGACCGGCTTCTTCGTCGAACAGCGCGACGGAAGCTCGCTGTTCGAACCCCTGACCTCCGACGAGGTGGAGGTGGCGCGCCGCTACCGCTGCATCGTCGCCTCCGGTCTGCGCGCCAACCGCAAGACGCAGGACGTGCTGGCGCAGTCCTGGGCGGCGGTGATGCTGGGCATCCATCCGGAGGCCTCCCAGGTCACCGTCGTCACCCAGTCCTACCAGCTTCCTTCCATGGAGGCCTGGGCCGCCGGGAAGCGGCCGGAATGGGCCATCCACTACACCGGGACCTTCGGCCGCCTTGACGCTCCGAAGTCCGAGGTCTCGCCATGAACCGTCTCCAGACCCACGTGCGGCGCTTCTGGTTGGAGCCCGCTTCCTCCGACGGACTGGCCTTCCTGCGCATCGCCGTCGCGGCCATCTCCCTCACGCAGCTCGCCATCCTCTGGCCGCACCTGCCGGAGCTGTACGGCAACTTCGGCCTCGTCCAGTGGGTCATCACCGATGTGGGCGCGGGCGACTGGGCGCCCAGCCTGGGGTGGCTGGGGCGGCTCCTGGCGCCACTGGGCATCAGCACGATGGCCACGATGTACGCCGTGTTCGTCCTCTACGCGGTGGGGCTAGTGGGCCTGCTCGCGGGCTACCGCACGCGCGCCTTCGCGGTGCTCGCCTGGTTCACGCATGGCCTGACGTCCGCGAACGCATACCTGTCGCTCTACGGCGTGGACACCATCCTCCACGTGCTCTTCTTCTACCTGGTGTTCATGCCGTCCGCGGGGCGCTGGTCCCTGGATGCGCGAGCCGGCCGCGTCTCCACCGGCCCGTCGTCCGCGGCCCGCGTGGCGCTGCGCACGCTCCAGGTCCACCTGTGCTTCATCTACCTGGACACCGGCCTGGCCAAGGCGCAGGGCGTCCAGTGGTGGAACGGCGAAGCCATCTGGCGCGCGCTGATGCAGCCACAGTTCCAGATGTTCGACTTCTCCTGGCTCGCGGCGTACCCGCTGCTGGCGAAGCTTGCCTGCTGGGGCACGCTGCTCATCGAGGTGGGCTACGCCGGGATGATCTGGGTCCCCCGGCTGCGGCGGCACTGGCTGGTGGCCACGCTGCTGTTGCACGCGGGCATCGCCGTGTGCCTGCGGCTGTGGCTCTTCTCCCTGACGATGATGGCCTTCAACCTGGCCGCCTTCGCCCTGGCGTGGCGGACTTCGGAGGCCCCCGTGGAGAACGATGCGGCGGATCAAGCGGAGGCGTTCAGCGCCGCGTTGCTTCCCTCACACGCGGCCTTCGCCAACCGCGAGCCCACCTCGATGTAGCCGGGGTGGTGCACGTAGTCCGGAAGCGTGTCCTCCGACGTGCGCTCGTGGCGCATGTTGAGCGGGTAGAGCCCTTTCGAAACCAGCGCCAGCCGCTGAGTCCGCCAGGACAGCCCCGCCTCTTCCATGACGCGCGCGAAGTCCGACATCCGCTGGACCCGGTCCGCCTGCTCCAGAATGCCCGGGCGCATCGCCTTCGTGTAGCCGGACCGGGGCTTGTAGTCCTTGCGCAGCTGATGCAGTTGCGCCTTGCGCCGCTCGGCGAGCAGTTCCTGGAAGCGCGGCTCGGTGGCCGTGAGCTGCTCCAGGACTTCGCGCCCCATCTTCTCGTAGAAGACAGCGGTTGAATCATCGTGCCGGACCTTGCCCTCCAGGAACCGCACGTAGCCGCGGGTCGCCTCCAGCAGCTCGCGCTCCGCCGCGTCCACGGTCGGAACGGCCACCCGCCGGGGGATGTCCACCGGCACGAAGAACTCCCTCGTGCCCATGGGGCCGCTCTCGTAGCGGTACGCGTACCCGGTCTCCCGGTCCCCGAAGACGAGGACGAAGTCCGGCAACCGGGGCAGGGGAGGAGGGGGCGTGGTGAGGATCCAATCCTCGGGGTCGCTGTCCGTGAGCACCCGCAGCGCGACGAGCCCCCGCGCCTTCATCCCGTCCAACCAGGCGTAGAAGGACGGCTCGAAGCCCCCGTCCGGCAGCGCGAAGCCCTCGAAGGTGTCGGGCCCCCGCACGAGGGCCGCGCCTCCAGGATCGTCAATCACCTGCGCCCGCAGGTCGCGTCCCCGCAACCGCGCGTTGCCGACGATGGCGAGCTGCGAAACGTAGTCGTAACGCGGCAGGGTCATGGTGTCGCGGAGGTCAGCTCCGGGAAGCCTTGAGCACCTTCGCGGCGAGGCCCGCGTCCGTCACGCGGTCGTACTTGAAGGGCTGCCCGGGCACCGCCTGGTAGCGGTAGACCGTGAAGGGCCCCTTGTCCTCGCTGGCGTGCTCCGGCACGAGCACCGCGAAGCTCTCATTGCCCACGCCCACCATGTCGATGCAGCGCAGGCGCTCCAGCTTCCCGGCCGGGTCGCGCAGGTTGTAGACGTCGTCGACGCCGAAGCCGGCGACGCCCTCGACCTCGGGCTCCTTGGGAAGGTGCTTGCGCAGCACGCCCAGCACCTGCTCCAGGTACTGACGGGCCGCCACGGGGGTCGCGGGCAGCTCCTGGCGCTTCGCCTCGTCACGGGCCAGCGACACCAGCGTCGAAGAGGGCAGGCGCGTGTCGGCGAGGACGGCCTCCAGGCCTTCGATGCCCGTGTACAGGGGAATGCTGTTGAAGCCCAGCGCGTGCCGGACCTGGTCCTCCACGTCGGCCAGGGTCGAGTTGGGCGCGCAGTAGGTGCTCAAGAAGGTGCGCGCCTTCTCCAGCGGAGGCGCGTTCTTGAGGGCTTCCATGCGCGCCTTGAGCTCTTCGAAGCGCGCGCTTGTCTTGGGGTCGGCGGTCATCGGAAGGGGGCCTCAGGGACCAGGGAAGGCGGTCAATACCATCACCTGCGGCGGGGTGCCGTCGATGAGGCGCAGCCGGACGTTGTAGCTGCCCGCGTTCGCGGGGACGGCGGTGCGGGTGCCCGCCGATTCCACGGCCGTGAAGCCGTTGCCCACCGTCGTGCCGGGAGTCACGGGGATGTTGAGGTGGTCGCTGTGGCCGTACAGGGCCAGGTCCGTCTTGATGGTGTCCCAGTTGTCCGCCACGTACTTGTTGATGGTGGAGTCCATGGTCGCGTCGCTGGACCACTGGAACGAGTTGTTCTCCACCGAGCCCCATCCGGCGCCGTCGGTGACGCGGCTCTCGATGGTGCGGGCCCCCGGGGGCGCGTCCGCGATGTTCGTGGGCACCGACGCGCCGTGCCGGTCGATGGTGTGCGCGTTGTGGGCCGAGCCGTGCGCCGCGTCGTTGGCGGCCACGTTGAGCGTGGGGCCGTTCGGGAAGGCCTCGGCCAGCTGCTGCTCGCGGATGACGCCCCGGCGCAAAATCTCCGTCTGGGCCCGCTCCGCGCGCAGCTTGGCCAGTTGCTGCGTTTCGATGGGGACCTTGTTCCCCGCCGAATCCACCTGCGTGAAGACGGCCGGGTTCGCGTCCCGGTTGAGCTCGGCCTGGGTCCGGGTCTTCGGGTCGTAGGTGCGCTCCGAGTAGACGCGGCGCCCCTCGGCCTGGCGGGCCTTGAACTGCTGGGCCGTCTCCGTCGCGGGATTGCGCGGGCCGTTGATGGCCGTGTTCTCCGCGGCCGTCATGGGCACCTGCGGGGGCGGCGTCACCTGCCCCACGGTGTTCACGGACGTGCCCACGCCCGCCCAGTCCGGCGTCGTGGCGCCCGGCGTGCCGTGCATGGCCACGGAGCCCGTGCCCGGCGCCAGCGAGTCCAGCCGCTTGGCGTGGAACTCGATCTGGAACTCCACGTTGGCGATGTCGCGCTGGAGCGCCGCGCGCTCGGCGACGGTGGCCGCGGTGGGCTTGCCGCTCATGCCCGCGATGCTGTCGTCGATGCGCTTCTGCGCCGCCTCCAGGCCGCCCAGGATGTTCTTGAGCTTCTGCACCTCCATCTTGGACTCGAAGCCCTGCGTGCCGTAGCCCGGCGTGCGGGTGAGGGCCTGCTGGACGCGGTCCTTGAGCTGGCGGATCTGCCCGGTGGGCCCCTCGTACTTCTGGAGCAGGCGGGCCGTCTCCTGGTGCGCGGCGATGTCCGCGGGCGTGGCGTGCGGCCCCGCTTCAATCCGCACCTGGCCGTTGTCGTAGCGCACCTTGGTGGTGTTGCCCGGCAGGTCCGGGTTGTGAATCACCGGGATTTCACGCGGCTTGAGCATGTCCGCGCCCTTGGCCAGGCCGCCGCTCACCACGCCGCCGGTCACCGCGCCCACGGTGCCGTCCGTCACCGCGCGGGTCGTCACGCGGCCCAGGCCCGTGAGCGCGCCGTCCTTCCACGTCTCGGACTGGGTGGCCGCGTCCATGGCACCACCGGCCGCGCCGCCGTAGGCACCTTCCTTGATGCCCTGCTTGATGGCGGTGCGCACGGTGCCCTCCGCGGTCTCCCGCACGGTCGTGCGGACCGCGGCCTCCGTGGCCTGGGTGGCCGCCACGCGCGTGCCGCCCGTGGCGAGGGAAGCGCCCTTGCCAATGGGAATCACCGCCGTGCCGCCCTCCACGGCGCCAATGAGCGCCTGGCGGCTCAGGTCCTGCGCCCCGGCGGCGTTGCCCTGGATGGCGGCGTACGTCGCGGCGCGCGTGGTGGCGCCCACCGCCGCGTACCCGGCGATGGCCAGGGGCGTGGCCGCGCCGCCCGTCGCGACGACGGCCACGGTGGTCGCGGCGACGACGGCCACGGTGGCCGTGGTCTCCGCCAGCGAGTCCTTGGCGGACTGGAGCGCCTTCACGTCCTCCGTGGCGTAGCCCGTCAGCGTGTTCGCGCGCTGGGTGTCACCCGTCGCGATGGCCTGGTCGGCGCGGTCCAGGTTGCGGTTGAGGATGTCGTTGTCCGACTCGCCCTTGGTGAGGTGCTGGATGCCGTCCAGAAGGTCCACGCCGAAGCCGGACTCGTTGGTCTGGACCTCGCGCAGCCGCCGCGCGCGCTCCTGCGCGGCGTTGGGGTCGTTGGGGTCGATGGCGCCCAGGTCGTAGTCCTGCTTGAGCAGCTCCAGCTCGTCGCGGCCGTCCAGCTCGCTGTCCAGCTCCGCGCGCAGGTCCTTGCCGTACTTCTGCTGGTAGGCGGCGGCGATGGTGTCCAGCTGTGCCTTGGACTTGCCGCCCAGCTCGGAGCGGATGGCGTCCTCGTCCGTGCCCATGCCGTCCATGGCCAGGAACAGCCGCTCCGCGGAGGCCTCTGCCTGCCCCTTCGCGTCGTCCGCGGCGGGCGGGTTGAGCATGCGCAGCGTGACGTCCCGGTCGCCGCCGTCCCACTTCTGGATCTGGGAGTCCAGCGACTGGCCCGTCTGCTTCTGGTACTCGGCCTTGATGGCGTTGATCTGATCCGGCGTCTTCCCCTGGAGGATGTCGCGCACGCCGCTCTCGTCCGCGCCGAAGAAGCCGCCCAGGGCCTCGCGCAGCCGGGCCGCGTCCGCCTGGGCCGGGTTGTCCTGCATCAGGCCGACGGCGCGGTCGTACTCCTCGGTGGACAGCTCGTCCTTGAGCTTCGCCTTCAGGCCCTCGTCCTGGGAGAGGATGGCGCGCTGCTCCGGCGTGGCCCGCTCCAGGCGCTCGAAGATGCGGCCCTCGTCGGTGCCCCAGCCGGCCATGTCCTCTTCCAGGCCGGCCTTGAGCGCCTGGGTCTCCAGCGCGGTGGCCTCCGCTGGCGTGGCGGCCTGGCCCGCGTTGAGCATGCTCCGGGCACGCTCCAGCTGCGCGCCGTCCATCTCCCGGCCCATGCGGGCCAGCAGGACGTCCTCGGGCTTCTGACCCGCCGGGGTGCCGCCGTTCATGTCCGCGTACTGCTGCGCGATGGCGTGGCGCTCCGCGGGGGAGCGCTTCTCCAGGATCTTCAGCATGTCCTCGTTGGAGCCGAAGAGGCCGTCCATCTCGGACTGGAGGTTGACCGCGTCGCTCTTCGCGCCGTTGCCCTGGAGCAGGCCTTCCGCGCGCTGCAGGTCGGAGCCACCCAGCTCGTCCCGGATCTTCTCATCCAGGTTCTTGCCGTAGTGGTCCTGGTAGCTCTGGCGGATCATCGCGACCTGCTCGGGCGTCTTGCCCTCGAGCGTCTGGAAGATCTTGTCCTCGTCGGTGCCCCACCCGGTGAGTCCGCCGTCCATGGCCTCGCGCAGGGCGCTGGCGTCCTTGTCCGCCTGGGCCTGCGTGTACGCAGGGGCGGCCGGAGCGGGAGCGGGAGCCGGGGCCTGCGGGGCGGGCGCGGGCGGGCCGGCGACGGTGCTGCGCGTCGTCGCGACGTTCGCGGGCGTGGTGGGCGTCCCCAGCGAGGGGCCGGACCGGGCCTGGGTGCCGTCGAAGCTGGAGCGGTCGCGAGGCGCGGGCTTGGGCGCGGGAGGAGGGGGTGGCGGAGGAGGAGGCTTGGGGGCCGGCGGCTGCTGCGGGAGCGTGCGCGGGAGGCCGTTGTTACGAGGTCCGTCGATCGCCATCGTCTGTCTCCGAAGACTTCACTGCCCTCGGTGGGTCCAATGCTGGCGCCCTGGAACCGCGGCGTCCCCCGCCACCGGGTGCAATCCTTTTCACTATTATCGCATCAACCCGCCACGGGTTGCCTGATGACCCAGGCGGACCGGAATTTCAGGTATGCATTGGCCTACACTGTGCGGGTGGCGCGCAGGCGGGGCGGGGTGAAGGACAGCTCACGGACCTGAAGCCGGGACGTGGTGAAGCCGTCGAAGCGCTTGGGGGCGTCCGGCGTGCCGGCGCGGACGGCGACGTGGGACTCCACGTCCATCTCCAGGCGGACGGGCCACAGCCGGTCCAGGGAGAGCAGGCAGCCGCCGTGGCCCTTCGCCTCGGTGTGCATGGAGGCTTCGCCCTTTTCTCCCGGAGGCGGGCGGAGCGAGGCGGGGACGGGCTGGGGCGTGCGCGGCGTCTCCATCTGGAGGCGCAGCCCCACGGATTGGCCGTCCAGGCTGCGCAGCTCCACGCGCGTGTTCGCGCCGGTGAGGGCGCCGCTTCCCGCGGCCTGCTCTTCCCAGCGGGCCCCGACGCCCACCGGTTCGGCGGGCAGGAAGGTGCCCAGGTCCTTGAGCATCCCCGCCATCTGCTGCATCTGGCCGCGCACGGGCGCGGGCAGGTCCGCGGGCAGCTTCCACTCGAAGCCGCTGGAGCGGCCGTTGGGGGCCACCTGGCCTTCGCCCTTCAGGCCGGGCAGGGGAGACAGCTGCGCGCGGGCCGCCTCCATGGTGCGCACGGGCGTGCGCGCGGCGACGAGCAGGTCCACCTCCTCCAGCGTGAAGCGGTAGCGCGCGCTGCCATCCGGGAGCACGCGCAAGACCTCCACGGCCATCACCATCTGCACCCCCGGCATCACGGGCCCGGGCTTGCTGCGGCCCGCGTCGCGAAGCGTGGTGGTGGTCTCCGACCGCATGCCGATGCGCTGCACCCCGCCGAACAGGGGGCGCAGCAGGAGGGGCTTCTGGGGGGCCTGACCGCGTTGCAGGACGTGCATGGACCGCGACTCTAGCCCCGCCGCGCCGCTTGTGAATCCGGGCGCGGTCCGGCGCCTCGGCGGTGGACGATGGGCGCGGGTGGAGACCGCCGGTGTCTGCGATTGCGCCCGGACCACTGTACCCGTCGCGAACCCCCGGGACTGTGTTGTCTTTGGATAGGAGAGATTCCAGGTAAGGTCAGACAGTTCTGTCTCAGCACGTGAGGGTGTTTTTCCCAGGTCGCGAGAACGTACGCCCGAGGGGCAAAACACGTCGCGGAGACAGGATTGATTGTTTATAGACGTGTCGCCCAGGCCCGTCTGGAGGCAGCACTGAAGCGCTCGCACCACAAGATTCTTCCAACTCACTCAGTGTATTGGTTCCTGGCGGGCCTGGCTTTGCTCTACGTGGAGGCGGCGGCGCTCCTGGATCCCCTGGGCGTGCCCCTGCTTCCGCACCAGATGGTGCAGGACGTGCTCCGGAGCGGGTTTGGCTTCTACCTGCTCCTCCTGGGCATCCCCTGCTGCATCTGGGTCCTGGGCTGGCGGGCCCGCGACCTCTTCGTATGGCTGATGGCGCCGCACACCCTGACGGTGGACGACGAGGGCCTGCGCGCCGACGGCACGCGGATCCGCTGGCGGGACGTGCGGGAGATCATCGAGCAGCATGCGGACGACTGCGTCACCCTTCGCCACACGGGTGGAACGCTGCGGCTGCGGCTGTTCCTGTGGAGCGACCCGGATGTCCTGCACGATGCGGTGCTGGAGCAGGTCGTGTCGCGCCTCCTGGAGCGCGTGATCCACCAGGTCTCCGCGGGGAAGCCGGTCCGCTTCGGACCGCTCGTCCTGGGCGACCTGGGGCTCATCCACCGGGGAAAGCTCTGGCGCTGGGACGACATCGAGAGCATCCGCCTCCAGGACGAGGTGGACCAGGGCTACGCGTCCCGCGACCTGGTCATCGTCGCCCAGGGCAAGGCCCGGAAGTTCGACGAAGCGAAGGTCATCAACGCGCCAGTCCTGCTGGCCTATCTGTCAGGCCGGCTGGCCGGCTGACGCACTCACAGGCATCCCGACATGGAAATCTACCGCTCCCCCCAGTCCAAGAAGCAGGCGGAAAAGCCGCGCGCCATCTACTACTCGCGGGGCAAGCTCATCGCGGGCGTGGTCATCTGGATCGTTGCCACGGGCCTCTTCGGCGTGCTCACCGTGCGGGCGCTCCCGGTGAGCAACATCTGGATCGCCGTCGCGTTGATCACCCTGGCCTCGGCCTGGATGCTCTTCAACTGCGTCCGGGGGCTGGGGAAGCTGGACAGCCCCGTGCTGCTCATCGGCCGGGACGGCATCCGCTTCCCGGATGGCGTGCTCATCGCCTGGGGGGACATGGAGGAGAACGTCTACCTCGACCAGTCCTACATGGGCCTGCCCGTCATGAAGATGGTGCAGATCAAGACCACGCTGGCGAAGCCCCGCGTGAAGAAGCTGCGGGTCTCCGCGCTCGCCATGGACAGCGACGAGTACATGGCGCTCTGCGACAGCTACAGCCAGGGCGGCGGGGCTCCCGCCGCGCGCTGACGGAAACCCGTACGCGCTTCAGCGCAGTGGGGGACGCAGCACGAGCACGGGCCGGCGGCTCAGGGAGAGCACCTTTCGCGCCACCGACCCGAGCACGGCTTCCCTCACGCCTCCGTGGCCGCGCGAGCCCAGGCAGAGGAGCTCCGCGTCCATCCGCTCCGCGGCCTGCACGAGCGCGAGCGCCACGTCCTCGCCGTGGAGGACCTCCAGCCGCGTGGTGACCTCCCGGACCTCCAGTCCCCTCGGCACGCGCTCCAGCAGGCGCTGCTTCAGGTCGCGGTGGAGCTCCGCGCCGGCGCGCTCGGGAATCACCGTCACCAGGTGCACCTCCGCGCCCGCGGGCGCCAGCGCGAAGGCGAAGGGGATGGCCTCGTCCGCGAGCGGCGACAGGTCCGTGGCCACCAGCAGCCGCCGCACCTGGGGCAGCGGCGCCTCGCCCCGGGAGGCAGTGGGGCTCACCGGCGCCACGCCCGCCGACATGGGCGCGAGCCGCAGGGCGTGGTGCGCCACCGAGGCCAGGTTGCCCAGGGCGTTATGCGGGTGCGTGCCCACCACGAGCAGGTCCACTTCCTGCTCGCGGGCCAGGTCCACCAGGTGGTCCGCGGCGCGGCCCACGGCCATGCGCAGGTGCACGCGCGGCGCGACGCCCAGGCCCGTGTCCGCCAGCGCCGCCACCTCACGGTGGAGCACGGCCTCGATGCGGGGCGCCACCTCATCCAGGTTCATGGGGGTGGGCAGTCCCAGGCGCCGGCACTGCTCGAAGGCGTAATAGACATGCCCCGCCAGCAGCTCGATGGGGCCATCCGCGCCCAGCTCCGCCAGCCAGCGCCGGGCGGCCTCGCTGCCCCGTGAGCGATCCACCCCGAACATCACGCGCAGGGGCCGCGCACCCGTGAGCCAGGCCTCGAAGGGGGCGGCGTCACGGACCCGCAGGAGCGGCACGGCGCAGTTGCTCGCGATGCGCTCCAGGCTGACGCCCGAACCCAGGGCGGCGGGCTCTTCGCGGGGCGTCCCCACCACCAGCAGCCGCGCCTCGTGCGCGTCGCAGAAGACGGCCAGGGCCCGCGAGGAGCCGCTCTCCAGCAGGGAGGACTCCACCCGCGCGCCCAGCGGCTCCAGCCGCCGGAGCTCCTCACGCAGCAGCGCCCGCAGGCCTTCGCGCACGGGCTCGGCGGCGACCCGGAGTTGATCCGGGTGGACCTGGTGGACGAGCCAGAGCGGCAGACCCCGGCGTGCGGCGATTCGCGCGGCCACCTCCGCGGCCTGACGGGAACCCTCGGAGAGGTCGGTTGCGCAGATGATGGCCATGGCTGGACTCCAGGCGGGGGGAAGGCGCCGCACCGGGGCTTTCCGGTGGGCGGGTTCGCGCTGGGAGCGCGCCCCGCTGTTGCTTCCAGGCCTCTTCAGGATGCGTGCCGTCGCGCCCCTCCGGCGTCCCCGGCCCGGCCCGCGCAAGGGTTGCGGAGCCTGGAGGCGCACGGGCGCAAAAGCTGCGCGCCTCCGGGGGACCCGGCCCGCGTCCACCCTCGCGGCATGGGCTTCGCAAACCGTCGCGGGCATCCCCTGGCGCAGGAGCGACCCGAGATGAGCCTCCCTGGTTGGCTGGACCCCGAGCGTGGCCACCGCGTGGAGCGGCGTGGCGAGCGTGGCGGGCGGGTGGTGTCGCGATGAGCGCGGCGAATGGCGCGGCGGCGGTGGCGGTGGCTCCGGCGCCGCGCTTGGGCCTGGAGCAGCGGGAGGCCGAGGCGCGCCTGGGCCAGCACGGACCCAACACCCTGACGCGCGAGCAGCCCCGCTCCGCGTGGCTCTTCCTGGGCCGCCAGTTCCGCTCCGGCATGGTGTGGCTGCTGCTGGGCGCGTGCGGCGTGGCGGCGCTCCTGGGCGAGGGCGCGGACGCGGTGGCCATCGCCACCATCGTGGTGCTCAACGCGCTGGTGGGCTTCCTCCAGGAGTACCGCGCGGACCGCGCCGTGCTGGCCCTGCGCGCGCTCACCGCTCCCAGCGCGCGGGTGCTGCGCGACGGCGTGAGCGCCGTGATTCCGGCGTCCCAGGTGGTGCCGGGGGACGCGCTGGTGCTGGAGGCGGGGGACGTGGTGGCGGCGGACGCGCGGCTGCTCTCGGCGCATGCGCTGCTCACGCTGGAGGCGGCGCTCACCGGGGAGAGCACGCCGGTGGACAAGCAGGTGGGCGCGCTGCCGGACTCCACCCCGCTGGCGGAGCGCAAGGACCGCGTCTTCATGGGGACCTCCGTGGCGGCGGGCACGGCGGTGGTGGAGGTGACGGCCACCGGCATGGCTACGGAGCTGGGCCGCATCGCGCACCTGGTCCACACGGCTCAGGAGCCCCAGACGCCGCTGCAACAGCGCCTGGAGGGCGTCACCCGCATGCTGCTGGTGCTGTGCGTGGCCGTGGGCGCGCTGGTGGCGGGCCTGGGGCTGGCGCGGGGGCAGGCGGGGGTGGAGCTGTTGCTGTCGGCGGTGGCGCTCGCGGTCGCGGCGGTGCCAGAGGGCCTGCCCACGGTGGTGACGCTCGCGCTCGCCGTGGGCGTGCAGCGCATGGTGAAGGGGCACGTGCTCGTGCGGCGGATGCAGGCGGTGGAGGCGCTCGGCTCGGCCACCGTCATCTGCACGGACAAGACGGGCACGCTCACCCAGGGAATCATGGAGGTGCGCGAGCTGTGGCCTCCGGAGGCGGCGCCACGCGTGCTGGAGGTGGCCGCGGGCTGCTGCGACGCGGAGCTGGGGCAGGGGCAGGGGACTGGCGCGGGGGACCCCACGGAGCTGGCGCTGCTCGCGGCGGCGCGGGTCCGGGGCATCGAGCGCGCGGACCTGGAGCGCGACCGGCCGCGCGTGGCGGAGCAGCCCTTTGATTCGGAGCGGCGGCGCATGAGCGTCCTGCGCTCGGACGGCGTGCTCTACCTGAAGGGCGCGCTGGAGGCGTTGCTGCCCCTGTGCCGGGAAGTGCCGCCGGGGGTGAAGGAGGCCCAGGCCTCGCTGGCGGGGCGGGCCCTGCGCGTGCTGGCGGTGGCGGAGGGACGGGGGCCGGAGGAGCAGGGGCTCACGCTGCTGGGGCTGGTGGGGCTCGCGGATCCGCCCCGCCCGGAGGCGGTGGAGGCCGTGCGCGCGGCGCGCGACGCCGGGGTGCGCACGGTGATGATCACCGGCGACCACCCGGCCACCGCCCTGGCCATCGCGAAGGAGCTGGGCCTGTTGCGCGAGGGTGAATCGCCCGAGGGCATCGTGCACGCGCGGGCGACCGCGGAGCAGAAGCTCCACATCGTGCGCGGGTGGAAGGCGCGCGGGGAGGTCGTCGCCATGACGGGAGATGGCGTGAACGACGCGCCCGCGCTGCGCGAGGCGCACATCGGCATCGCCATGGGCCGCACCGGCGCGGAGGTCACCCGCGAGGCGTCCGACCTCATCCTCACGGACGACAACTTCGCGAGCATCGTGGCCGCCGTGCGCGAGGGGCGCGGCATCTACGAGAACATCCGCAAGACGCTCGTCTACCTGCTGGCGGGCAACGCCGGCGAATTGGTGCTGATGCTGTGCGCGTCGCTCTTGGGGCTGCCCCTGCCGCTCCTGCCCCTGCACCTGCTCTGGGTGAACCTGGTGACGGACGGGCTGCCGGCGCTCGCGCTGGTGATGGACCCCGTCTCGCCGGACGTCATGCGCCACCCGCCCCGCCGTCCGGAGGCGCCCATGCTGGGACGCCCCGAGTGGGGCGCGGTGCTGGCCACCGGCCTGCTGGATGCCGCCGTCACGCTGGGCACCTTCCTCTGGAGCCTCCAGCGCCTGCCGGTGGAGGAGGCGCGCACGCTGACCTTCACCGTGCTGGTGTGCTGCCAGGTGCTGCGGGCCTTCGCCGCGCGCAGCGTGGACCTGCTCCACTGGGAGGTGGGCGCCTTCGACAACCGGCCGCTGCTCGCGGTGGCGGCCCTCACCCTGGCGCTGCAGGCCGCCCTGCCGGAGGTGCCCGCGCTCGCCGCGTTCTTCTCGCTGGTGCCGCTGGACGTCGCGCACCTCGCGCTCGCCCTGGGGCTGGGGTTCATCCCGGTGAGCGTGCTGGAGCTGCGCAAGCTGCTCTTGCGCGGGATGGCGCGGGCCCGTGCGCGCGCCCCCCGTGGCGGTTGACGCGGGCGGCCTTCCGGACTTTCAGCGGGGGCGCACCTGCTCGGCCCGGACCTCCGTCGCCTCCAGGGGCTCGCCCTGCTCGAAGCGGCGGATGCTTTCGAGCGTGGTGCGGGCGATGGCACCCAGCGCTTCACGGGTGAGGAAGGCCTGGTGCGCGGTGATGAGCACGTTGGGGAAGGTGAGCAGCCGCGCGAGCACGTCGTCCTGGAGCACCTGTCCGGAGAGGTCCTGGAAGAAGACGCCTTCCTCCTCTTCGTACACGTCCAGCCCGGCGGCCCCCAGGTGGCCCGACTTGAGCGCCGCCAGCAGGGCATGGCTGTCGATGAGCGCCCCCCGGCCGGTGTTGATGAGCATCGCTCCGGGCTTCATCCGCGCGAGCGCCGCCGCGTCGATGAGGTGGCGCGTGCCGGGCGTGAGGGGCAGGTGCAGCGAGAGGATGTCCGCCCGGGCCAGGGCCTCCGGGAGCGCCACGGGCTCCAGGTGCAGTCGCCGCGCGTCCTCTTCCTTCAGCTGGGGATCCACCGCGAGCAGCCGGCAGCCGAAGCCGTGGAAGATGCGGGCGGTGGCGCGGCCGATGCGCCCCAGCCCCACCAGGGCCACCGTCTTGCCGTGCAGGTCGAACCCCACCAGCCCGTCCAGCGAGAAGTTCCACTCGCGCACCCGCGCGTAGGCGCGGTGCACCTTGCGGTTGAGCGCGAGCACGAGCGCCGCGGTGTGCTCGGCCACGGACTGCGGTGAGTACTCGGGCACCCGGACGACGGTCATCCCCAGCCGGGCGGCCTCCGACAGGTCCACGTGGTTGAAGCCCGCCGAGCGCAGCGCCACCAGCCGCGTGCCCCCTTGCGCCAGCGCCTGGAGGCAGGGGCCGTCCAGCCGGTCATTCACGAAGGAGCACACCCCGGGGAAGCCCGCCGCCAGTCCCACCGTCTGGGGCGTCAGGCGGGGCTCGAACCAGGTGAACTCATGGCCGAACGCGGCGTTGGCCTCCTCGAAGGCGGTGCGGTCGAAGCGGTGGGTGTCGAAGAAGGCGATGCGCATGGGCGTGTTCCTTCCGGCGCGCGAAGGCGGCCGCGGGCTCTTCGCCGGACTCTGCATCCGCCATGCGCGGCGGGGACACCGGCCCCGGGGGCCGGGTGGGCGCAAGCGTTGCGCGGTGCACGGGGGCTTTCGTGCAACTCCTGCGGGGCGCGCCACGCAAGGCCCGGGACAAGACTGGCATGCATCCTGTAGAGCAACGGGGGTGGGCCGCGCAGCGTGGGGGGCCCGGGACGCGATACGGGAAATGGAGGACGCTCGATGAATGCCACGCGTGACGAGGCAGGCCAGAGGTTGCGCCAGCGGTGGCGGGCCCTGCTGGAGATGAGGCGCAAGCACCGGGAGTTGCTGCGTGAAGTCACCGGCGCCGGGGCCCCCGAGTGGGTGGACCGCGCGATGGCCCTGGAGGAGACGCGGCTGCTCGACGCGCTCGACGCTCGCGAGGCGCGGGCCCTGGAGGCGCTGGAGCGCGCGTTGGAGCACCTTCCGGCGGACGGCCTGCCCCGGTGCGAGGGCTGCGGCGCCGTCATCGAGCCCGAGCGGCTCCATGTCCTGCCCGAGGCCCGGTGCTGCCCCTGGTGCGTGGCGAGCAGACGATGAGTCCGTCTCCCAAGGCCCCGGTCGCCATCGGGTGGTTCGCGCTGGGGTACTTCGCCTGCTACCTGCCCTACAGCGCGCTGACGAAGGCGCTGAGCCTGGGCGCACTGCCGGGGATGACCGCGGGGCTGCCGGGCTTCGTGCTGCTGCCCTCCACGGCGCTGGCCACGCTCGTGGGGATGTTCACGTACCTGGCGTGGAGCGGCTCCTTCCAGCACGCGGGGCGGCGGCGCTTCGGGCCGGTGAGCCTGCCCTGGCCGGGGCGCTGGACCTTCCTGTCCGGCCTGTGCACCACGGGCATCATCGCCACCACCACGCTGGCGTACACCTTCGACGGCACCTCCATCGTCTTCATGATGCTGCTGATGCGCGGCGGCGTGCTGGTGCTCGCGCCGCTGGTGGACGCGGTGAGCGGCCGGAGCGTCGCGTGGCCTTCGCGTGTCGCGTTGGGGGTGAGCCTGGCGGCGCTGCTCGTCGCGACGGGGCCGGGCGCGGAGCCGCGCCTCTCCCTGGTGGCGGGACTGGACTGGGCGGTGTACGTCGTCGGCTACTTCGTGCGGCTGCGCTTCATGAGCCGGCTGGCGAAGAACCACGTCCCCGGCGCGCGCGAGCGCTACTTCGTGGAGGAGCAGATGGTGGCCGCGCCCGCGCTCGTCGTCCTGCTCGCGCTGTGGGCCCTGGCGGGCGTGGGGGGCGCGGCGGAGCAGCTGCGCGAGGGCTTCACCGGGATGTTCACACGGCCCACGCTGGCCGTGGAGCTGGCCGTGGGGCTCCTGTCCCAGGGCAGCGGCATCTTCGGTGGACTGGTGCTGCTGGATGCGCGGGAGAACACCTTCACCGTGCCCATCAACCGCGCTTCCAGTGTGTTCGCGGGCGTGGGCGCGACGGCCGTGCTCGCGGCGTGGCTGGGGCTCCCCGGCGTGAGCGTCCGGGAGCTGGCGGGCGCCGCGCTGGTGACGGTGGCCGTCGCGGTGCTCGCGGTGCCGGGCGTGCTCGCGGCGCGGCGCAAGCGCTCCGCCGCCCTGTCACTTCCCCCGGCCTCCTGAAGCCCGCACGGACGAGGACTTCATGCACGCGGACCCCATCACGACCCTGGCGCTGCGGATGCTCCTGTCCCGCCGGAACGCGCTGCGTGCGTCGTGCGCGGCGTTGGCTGCCCGGACGCCCGTGCGGGGAGCGCGACTCCCGCCGCACGAGCTGGCGGAGGTGGAGGCGGCGCTCGAGCGCATCGAGCAGGGCCGCTTCGGAGGTTGCGAGCGGTGTGGGGGCGCCATCGGCCGGCAGCGGCTGCTCGCCGTCCCGGAGGCGCGCTGCTGCCAGGCGTGCGCGGATGCGCGGGCCCGGGACGCGAACGCATGAAGGCCCCGGATTCATCTCTGGTAAGCAGGGGCATGTCCCCGGAACGCATCCTGGTCGTGGATGACGAGGTGAACGCGCGGCGCGCCCTGGCCACCCTCCTCGCGGAGGAGGGGTACGAGGTGCGTGAGGCCGCGGACGGCGCGGAGGCGCTCGCGGCGCTCCCGGACTTCTCACCCTCGCTGGTGCTCACCGACGTGCGGATGCCTCGCATGGACGGCGTCACCCTGTTGCGCCGCGCGAAGGAGGACGGCAGCGACGCGGCCTTCGTGATGATGACGGCGTTCGCCACGGTGGAGGCGGCGGTGGAGGCCATGCGCCTGGGCGCGGAGAGCTACCTCACCAAGCCGCTGGACCTGAACGCCGTGCTCGTCGTGCTGGGCAAGGCGCTGGAGACGCGCCGGCTGAAGCAGGAGACGCGGCAGCTGCGGGAGCGGGTGGCGGAGCGCTTCCGCGTGGGCAACATCATCGGGGACGCGCCCGAGCTCCAGGGCGTGTATTCCCTCATCCACCAGGCGGCCCCCACGCGGGCCACGGTGCTCATCCTGGGCGAGAGCGGCACGGGCAAGGAGCTGGTGGCCCAGGCGCTGCACGAACTCAGCCCGCGCAAGGCGCGCCCCTTCGTGAAGGTGCACTGCGCGGCGCTCAGCGAGGGCCTGCTGGAGAGCGAGCTGTTCGGCCACGAGCGGGGGGCCTTCACCGGCGCCCTGGCGCGCAAGGAGGGCCGCTTCGAGCTGGCGGACGGGGGCACCCTGTTCCTGGACGAGATTGGCGAAATCTCCCCGGCCGTGCAGGTGAAGCTGCTGCGCGTGCTGCAGGGCCGCGAGTTCGAACGCGTGGGCGGGACGCAGACGTTGAAGGTGGACGTGCGCATCGTGGCGGCCACCCACCGCGACCTGGAGGCGGAGGTGGCGGCGGGCCGCTTCCGCGAGGACCTCTACTACCGCCTCAACGTGGTGGCGGTGACGCTGCCGCCCCTGCGCCGGCGCAAGGCGGACATCCCCGCGCTGGTGAGCCACTTCATCGAGCGCTGCAACGCGGCCCATGGCAGGGCCGTGAAGGGGCTGGCGCCCGGCACCCTGGAGGCGCTGATGAGCCACGACTGGCCGGGCAACATCCGCGAGCTGGAGAACGTGGTGGAGCGCGCCGTGGTGCTCGCGCGAGGAGAGGAACTCACGGCGGACGACCTGCCGCCCGTGCTGCGCGGCCCCCGCCCCAGCGCGGGGAGCGGCGACCGGCTCATCCCCGGCGCGACGCTCGCCGCCATCGAACGCGAGGCCATCCTCCGCACGCTGGAGATGGTGCAGGGCTCCACCACGCGCGCCGCGGAGGTGCTGGGCATCAGCGTGCGGAAGATCCAATACAAGCTCAAGGAGTACGGCGGCGGTGGCACCGGCCCGGACGAGGAGCCGGCCGCCTCCTAAGGCCCCGCGCGCAAGGAAGGGATTCGCCATGGAAGCCAGACCTGAAGGCGTGACGGACGACGTCCTGGAGGAGCTCCAGCGCTACGTGGGCTTCTCCGCTATCGACGGGGAGGCCCTGCGGGAGCTGCACCCCATCGCCTGCGCGCACTTCGAGCGCATCGCGGACGTCTTCTACCGGCGCATCCTCGAACACCCGGGGGCGCGCAAGGCGCTGGAGGGAGGCGAGAGCCAGGTGGGCCACCTCAAGGTGACCCTCCAGGACTGGATGGGGTCGCTGCTCCTGGGGCCGTGGGACGCGGCCTACTTCGAGCGCCGCTGCCGCATCGGACGGGTGCACGTGCGCATCCACCTGCCGCAGCACTACATGTTCGGCGCCATGAACCTGCTGCGCCAGGAGCTGACGGCGGTAATGGAGGAGTCGCTGCGCGGCGACCCCGACCGGGCCGCCCGCCTGGACCGGGCGCTGGGGAAGATCCTCGACCTGGAGCTCGCCATCATGCTGCACACGTACCGCGAGGACCTGCTGGCCCAGGGGGCCCGGGCCGAGCGGCTGGCGACCTTCGGGCAGTTGGTGGGCTCCATTGGCCATGAGCTGCGCAACCCGCTGGGCGTCATCGAGACGTCGCTCTTCATCCTCAAGGGCCGCCCCGCCGCGAAGGAGGACGCGCGCGTGGCCAAGCACCTGGACCGCATCGGGGAACAGGTGGAGGTCGCCAACCACATCGTCACCAGCCTGCTGGACATGATCCGTTCCCGCCCGCTGGTCCGCGCGCCGCTGCGGCTCGCGGAGGTCTGGGTCTCCGCGCGCGAGGCCGTCGCGCCGCCCGAACACGTGCGCGTGCGCGCCGAGGGCCTGGAGGCGCTGCCCTCGCTGGAAGGAGACGCGGTGCAGCTGCGGCAGGTCTTCGTGAACCTGCTGCAGAACGCGGTGCAGGCCCTGGGCGAGCGCGAAGGCGAGGTGTGGCTGACGGCGGACGTCCCGGAGGCCGGGGTGCGGCGGATCCGCCTGGTGCTGGAGGACAGCGGCCCGGGCCTGGACCCGTCCATCCGCGCGCGCGTCTTCGAGCCATTGATGACCACGAAGGCGCGCGGGCTGGGGCTGGGCCTGGCGCTCGTGCGGCGCATCCTGGAAAGGCATGGAGGAGGCATCGCGTACGCTCCCGCCGAAGCCGGAGCCGGGCCGGGCGGGGCCCGCTTCGTGGTGGAGCTTCCCCTGACGCTGGAGCCTTCCTGATGGGCCGCTTCCTGCTGGTGGATGACAACCGGGCCTTCGCGGAGAACCTGGCGGAGATCCTCGAGGACGCGGGCCACTCGGCCACCGTGGTGGACCGGGGCGACGCCGCGCTCCAGGCCGCGCGCGAGGAACGCTACGACGTGCTCATCACCGACATGCGCATGGCTGGAATGAGCGGCGCCGCGCTGGTGCACCACCTGCGTCAGCGGGACCCGGGGCTCGCGGCCATCGTCATCACCGCGCACCCCGGAGAGGCCGAGCTCGCGCGAGCGCGCGCGGAGGGCGTGCTCGCGGTGCTGCCCAAGCCGGTGCCGGTGCCCGCGCTGGTGGAGCTGCTCACGCGGGCCCGCCGCGACGGACTCGTCGTGCTGGTGGAGGACGACGTTCGCCTCGCGGACAACCTCACGGAGGTGCTGCGCGAGCGCGGCTTCACGGCCGTGGTCGCGCACTCGGTGCCGGACGTGGTGGGCCTGGAGCCCGTCCGCCCCTTCGCGGCGCTCGTGGACCTGCGCGTGCCGGGCGGCCCCGATGGCGAGGCGCTGCGCCGCGTACAGGAGCGCTTCCCCGGCACCACCCCCTTCGTCGTCACGGCCTACCCGGAGGCGCTGCCCGCGGACTTCGAGGGCCGGCTGGTCCGCAAGCCCTTCGACACCGGGGCGCTGCTCGCGGAGCTGGAGCAGGTGCACGGAGGCCGCGCGTGACGGGGCCGGGGAGCGCGGGGGAGCGTCCCCGGGTGCTGGTGGTGGATGACAACGCGGCGTTCCTGGACAACATGCGGGAGCTGCTGGAGGACCAGGGCTACGTCGTCTCCAGCGCGACGAGCTGCGCGGGGGCGCTGGAGCGGGCGCCGGCGGGCTTCGACGTGGCGCTGGTGGACGTCCGGCTGCCGGACGGAGAGGGCACGTGGCTCGCCCCCCGGCTCAAGGCGCTGGTGCCGGAGGGGGAGGTGGTGCTGCTCACCGGCCTGGGCATGCTGGAGGCCGCGGTGGCCGCGGTGCACGCGGGCGCGTGCGCGTACCTGCTCAAGCCCTGCGCCACGCCGGAGCTGCTGGTGACCCTGGAGCAGGCGCTGCGCCAGGTGCGGCTGCACCGTGAGAAGCAGGCGCTGGCCCGGCGCGCGCAGATGACGGAGAAGCTGGCCGCGGTGGGCACGCTGACCGCGGGCCTGACGCATGAAATCCGCAACCCCCTCAACGCCGCCGCCCTGCAGCTCACCGTCCTGGAGCGGCGGGTGCGCAGGCTGGAGGAGTCCGTCCAGGGGCCGCTCCTGGAGCCGCTGCTGCTGGTGCGGGATGAAATCCGCCGCCTGGATCACATCCTCGAGGACTTCCTCCAGTTCGCCCGTCCCCGCGAGTTCAAGTCGGGCGCCGTGGCGGTGGCGCCGCTGTTCGAGCGGGTGAGCAGCCTCCTGGCCTGGCAGGCCGAGCAGCGCGGCGTGACGCTGGAGGTGGAGCCGCCGGGCGCGTTGGAGGCGTGGGGGGAGGAGGAGCGGCTGCGGCAGGTGCTGCTGAACCTGGCGCTCAACGCGCTGGAGGCGACGCCGCAGGGAGGCCGGGTGCGCTTCAGCGCGAGCGCGCGGGGAGGGGAGGTGGCGCTCTTCGTGGACGACAGCGGGCCCGGCGTGCCGGTGGAGGCGCAGGGGAGGCTCTTCGAGCCCTTCTTCACGACGAAGGCGAGCGGCAGCGGGCTGGGGCTCTCCATCGTGCACGCCATCGTCACCCAGCACGGCGGCACCCTCCAGGTGGAGGAAGGGCCGTTGGGGGGCGCGCGCTTCACCTTGCGGTTGCCTGGAGCACCGGGGACGGAGGCGGGATGAGGCCCAGGACGCCCCCATCCCGTCAGGCTTCTACGCGGGCAGCGAGCCCTGGCCGGTGGCCAGCGTGTTCATGAAGGACTTCACCTTCTGCACGTAGGTGGCGTCGCCGGTGCCGGCGGGGATGGCGTCCGGGTTGCTCTTGTCCACGCCGTTGGGGCCGGAGTTGTAGGCTCGCAGGGCCAGCTCATCGCTGCCGAACTGCTCCTTCATGTCCTTCATGTAGAACGCGCCCGCCAGGATGTTGGTCTCCGGGTCGGAGAGGTTCTTGCCCTGGAGCTCCGGGTGCTTCGCCTGCAGCTCCCCGTAGGTGTTGGGGTTGACCTGCATCAGGCCGGTGTCCGTCAGGCCGTTGCCGCCGTTGGTGGTGACGGCGTCCAGGTTGCCGCGCGACTCCTGCCAGATTTGCGCGGCCAGCATCTCCGCCGGCATGCCCGTCTTGGCGGCGGCGGACTCGATGGCGCCGCGGAACTTCTCCAGCCCCGCGGGCAGGTTGCCGCCCAGCTTCGTGCCGCCGCTCGAGGACGAAGTCGTGGGCCCCACGACGCCGGTGTTGCCGTTGGACGCCTGCGACTGCGAAGCCGACGGGCCCACGACGCCGGTGTTGCCGTTGAGCGCCACGGGAGGACGCGACGTGTCCTGCGGCGTGAAGCTGCTGTCGGAGAAGGACTGCGAACCCGTGCCGCACTTCCCGCCCGAGGCGCCCTGCGCACCCTGGGCTCCGGAGACACCCTGGAGCGCCTGCGCGCCGCCCGGCACGGCCTGCGCCACCAACTGCACGATGGACGTCAGCGCGGACAGCGTGTCCTGCAGCAGCTTGCCCAGCTCCGCGCCCTTGCCGGAGCCGATGTCGAAGCCATCCTTCTGGAACGCCGCGAGCCCCGGCGAGCCCGGCTTCTGGCTGGAGGAGAACCCGTCCACGCCACCCGGACGACCAGCGAGGCAGGGGGAGGCGGCGTCCTGTACCGGCAGGCGGGACACGGAAGCGGAGGTGCTGCGGAGGGGCGAGATGGCCATGGCGGGGACCTCGAAAGGGATTGGGTTCGGGTGAAGCGATGCAGGACCCCATAGCAGCCGGTGTGCCAGTCCCCAGGGAGGGGGCGGACGCGGGCAACCCATGGATTTCACGGGCAACGCGAAGGGGCGCTGGGGCCCGTGTGGGGCCCGTGCCTGGTGACTCCGGTCACCGGCCCGATGGCCTCCGTCATCATCCGAACCCGCCGTCACCCTTCGAATGACAGGGGGCCGCGCGTCGTGCAGAACGCTCCCATGGCCGACATCACCCACCGCACCGTCCGGACGAATGGCATTCATCTGCACCTCGCCGAGGCCGGCCAGGGCCCGCTGGTCCTGCTCCTCCATGGCTGGCCGGAGTCCGCGTACTCGTGGCGCCACCAGCTCCGGGCGCTCGCGGACGCCGGCTACCACGCGGTCGCGCCTGACGTTCGCGGCTACGGCCAGAGCGACCGGCCCGAACCCATCGAGGCCTACAGCATGAAGCAGCTGGTGGCGGACTTCGTGGGCCTGCTCGATGCGCTGGGCGAGAAGACCGCGGTGGTGGTGGGCCACGACTGGGGCTCGGCGATGGCGTGGAATTGCGCCGCGCTGCACCCGGACCGCTTCCGCGCCGTCGTGGGCATGAGCGTGCCGCACCTGGGCCGCACGCCCATGCCGCCGACCCAGCTCTTCCGGCGCGTGTTCGGGGACAAGTGGTTCTACATCCTCTACTTCCAGGAGCCGGGCATCGCCGAGGCGGAGCTCGAAGCGGACATCCCGAGGACGCTCCGCATCACCCTGGGAGGCACCCCCGGCTTCGACACGCAGGCCGAGGCCGTGAAGTCGCGCCGCCAGGGTGACGGCTTCCTCACCGGCCTCCAGGTGCCGGATCCGCTGCCCGCGTGGCTCACGGAGGCGGACCTCGCGCACCTCGCGAAGGAGCTGGAACACAGCGGCTTCCGCGGCGGGCTCAATCGCTACCGCAACATGGACCGCGACTGGGCGGAGTTGCCCGAGCTGGCGACGGCCCTCATCCAGCAGCCCGCCCTGTTCATCACCGGAGAGAAGGACCCGGGCCGCGCCTTCGCTCCGCTGGACCCCATGAAGGCCCTGGTGCCGCGGCTCCAGGACGTGCTCGTCATCCCAGGCGCGGGCCACTGGATTCAGCAGGAGCGCCCCGCGGAGGTGAACGCCGCGCTGCTGGCGTTCCTGAAGTCACTGCCCGCGTGAATCCCCGTGCCGGGGCAGGCGCACGGTGAACGTGGTGCCTTCCCTGGGGGTGGAGGCGACGTCGACGGTGCCGCCGTGGGCGTCCACCAACTGCTTCACGATGTAGAGCCCCAGGCCCACGCTGCGGCCGGTGGAGCCCACCTCCGACGTCGCGCGCTGGAGGGGTTCGAAGATGCCGGGCAGCTTCTCCTGGGGAATGGGCGTGCCCTGGTTGTGGACGGACAGGCACACCCATCCGTCCTCGCCCCGGGTCGTCACCTGCACCGGGCTGGCTTCGGGGCTGTACTTGATGGCGTTGGTGACCAGGTTCTGCACCACCTGGGCAATCCGCTCGGAGTCCCACTCTCCGGTCGCGTCGCCCCGCTCCTGCACGCGCAGGGTGCGGCCTGGGTGCGCCGCATCCACCTGATCCAGCACCTGCCGGGCCACCTGGTGCAGGTTGGACGCTCGGGGCGCGATGGGGATGCCCGTGCCCAGCCGGGCCTGGGTGAAGTCGAGCAGGTCGCTCACGAGCCGCACCGCGCGGTGTACGGCGGACTGGATGCGCAGCACGGACTGGGCGGTGCGCGCGTCGAGCTCGTCGCGGCGGGCCATGGCGCTCACCGTCAGGTGGATGGCGTTGAGCGGGGTGCGCAGGTCATGGCTGACGATGCCGATGAGCTGCTGCTCGAAGTCGACGCGGTCCTGGAGTTGCTGGGCCAGGACGGCCGCGCGCTGGTGCGCCCTCACCGCGTCCGTGGCGTCCCAGGCCACCGCCATGAAACCCTCGACGGCGCCGGCCATGTCCCGCATGGGCACGTGCGTGAAGTTGAAGTAGCGCTCCACCCGCTCGCCCGTCTCCGGGCGGGTGAACTCGAAGCGCTCCTCCGTGAAGACCCGGGACTCCCCCGTCTGGAAGACGGGGTCGCAGGATTTCTCGATGATGGACGGCCCCAGCTCCTCGGGCAGCACTTCTATCAGGGGCCTGCCGAGCAGCTCCCTGCACCTTCGCTCCCAGAAGCGGCACTGGACGGGGTTGGCGAACTGGATGACGTGGTGGGGGCCCTGGAAGATGGCGATGCCCACCGGGGCCTGATCGAAGATGGCGTAGAGCTTGCGGCGCTCCGCCTCCGCTTCGGCACGTGACGCCCGCTCCCGGGCAAGCAGCGCCGCGCGTTCCTCCTCCGCCTGCTTGCGCGCGGTGATGTCGAAGAAGGAGCTGACCGCACCCACGACGCGGCCATCGGGCGTGCGGAGGGGCCGGGCATTGACCGACAGCCAGATGCGGCTGCCTCCCGTCTGGTGGATGCCAATCACGTCGCCAGACACGTTCTCGCCCAGGCGAAGCGCGCGCATGTGGGGATGCTCCTCGCCAGGATACGGGCTGCCGTCCTCCCGGATGGCCTCCCAACGAGGGTCGAAGGGGGTGCGGCCCTGCAGGCGGTTGGCGGACAGGCCCAGCCGCCGTTCCGCGGCGGCGTTGGCGAAGCGGATGGTCCCGTGCTCGTCGTGCAGGGTGACGCCCTCGTCCAGCGAGGCGAGGATGGCGCTCAGCCGCGCCTCGCTCTGCCGCAGCGCCTCCTCCGCCAGCTTGCGCTCGGTGACGTCCTGCGTGACCTTCACGAACCCGCAGGGCTGGCCCACGTCATCGCGCAAGAGCCACAGGTCTATGTCCGCGATGAAGAGGCTCCCGTCCTTGCGCTGCCGGGGCTCCTCGCCCTGGTAGTGCCCCGTTTCGAAGGCCTCCTTCAGCTCCGTTTCTGGACGCCCCTGCTGGCGGTAGTCCTCGGGGAAGAGCATGCGGAAGTGCTGGCCCAGGACCTCCTCGGCGCGCCAGCCCTTGATGTGCTCGGCGCCCGGGTTCCAGCTGATGATGTGCCCTTGCAGGTCGATGCCGAAGATGGCGCGGTCCTTCGCGCTCTGGACCAGGAAGCGGAAGAGCACATCCGTGTTCTGGCCTGCGTGCGTGCACTCCATGCGTGCCACGGTTCCTCCAGGTCGTGAAACACGCGAGCTGTGAGACACCGTTCCCCGCGGCACAGGGAGCGGACGCGCCGGGCCCCGGCCGGAGCGCTGGTGTCAGGCGAAGGCCACCCAGGCCGCGACGGCGATCATGCAGGCGCCGAAGGTCCAGCATCAGGTGCGGCAGCTGGAGGACTGGCTCGGTGTCTCCCTGTTCGAGCGCCGGGGCCACGCGCTGACGCTGACGGTGAGGGGCGCCGAGTACCTGCGCGAGCTGACGCCCGTGTTCGAGCGCATGTCCGAGGCGACCACGCGGCTGTACGCGCGTGAGCAGGGACCGCTGCGGCTCACGGTGCTGCCCTCCTTCGCGGCGTGTTGGTTGTTGCCGCGCCTGGAGCGCTTCCGGAAGCAGCATCCGGACATCGAGCTGCACGTGAACAGCTCCGAGGCGCTCTGGGACTTCCTCGACGACCGCTTCGACGTGGGCATCCGCTCCGGGCTGGGCCGGTGGACGGGGCTCAAGGCGGAGCAGCTCGCGTCCGAAAGGCTCGCGCCCGTGTGCACCCCGTCGCTGGCGAAGCGGCTCCGCGCGCCTGGGGACCTGGGCAAGGTCCGGTTGCTCCACGACTCGCCCAAGGATGGCTGGAGGCGCTGGTTGGATGCCGCTGGAGTGTCAGGCGTGGACGCGGACCGGGGCCCCGTGTTCAACGACGCCGGATTGGCGCTCCAGGCGGCCCGGCTCGGAGATGGCGTGGCGCTGGGGCGGTTGATGCTCGCGGCGGAGGACCTGAAGGCGGGCCGGCTGGTCCAACCCTTCAAGGCGGTCCTCCCCAACGACTTCAGCTACTGGCTCGTGCACCCGCGTCCCCTGACGGGCCGGCGGGACGTGGCGGCGTTCAAGGCCTGGGTGCTCGAAGAAGCCCGGCGCTGACCGCGCTTCGCGCGTGGCGCGAACCGTGGCGTGGTGGCCACCGGGAACGACATCGCGCGTCTCACCGTGCTGCCCGGCGGCGTGCACGACTGCTGGACGCAGCAGTATGACAACTACGCGTTCTGGGATTGGCTCCTCGCCCAGCACCGCTGGTTTTTCCGGCTCGCGGCCGCGAGGATGTATCGAGGCAGCAATTCCTCGCGGACCCGCTTCCACAGCGCGAGTGGATCCGCGAAGCCGAGTCGAGGGACATCGCCTACAGCATCGCCATGCGCCGCTTCGTGCGGCGGAATCCTGTCCAGGATGCCGTGGAGCACCTTGCGCTGAAGCCTCGGTACCCCGGAGAGGCACGGGACGGTGTCTCCACGGACCGTCTACCCGCTGGGTTTCCAGACCGCCGCATGACGCGAGGAACGGTACAAGGCACCGGCGCCCGGGTCGAGCCGGGAGGCCTTCATGGCTCCTCGTCCGCTCAGTCCTGCGCCGTGGGACGGACAACCACCTCGCCCACGTCCACGTCGGCGGGCTGCTCGATGGCGAAGGCCATGGCCCGGGCAATCGCATCCGGCGAAATCGCGAGCTTGTCCCGGACCTCCTCGAACCGGGCCCGGAGCTCCGGATTCTTCACGTGCTCGAGGAAGTTCGTCCGGGTCATCCCTGGCGAGATGACCGTCACCCGCAGCTTGGGGCCCGCTTCCTGGCGCAGGCCTTCGGAGATGGCTCGCACGGCGAACTTCGTCCCTGCATAGACCGCCTGGCCGGGCACGATCCGGTGCGCAGACGTCGACGCCGTGTTGATGAAGTGCCCGAAGCCCTGCTCGCGGAAGACCGGCAGCGCCGCGGCGATGCCGTACAGCACCCCCTTGATGTTGGTGTCGACCAGTTCTTCCCAGTCGTCGACGCGCAGGTCGTCCAGCGGAGAGGTTGCCAGACTGCCCGCGTTGTTGATGAGCACGTCCAGCCTGCCAAACCGCTCACGGGCCATGCGGACGAGCCCGGCGACGTCCTCGCGCCGTCTCACGTCCGTGCGTGCGGAGAGGGCTTCTCCTCCCGCCTTCGTGATGCGCTCCACCACGGGTTCCAGCCGCTCCAGCCGGCGTGCGCCGAGGACGACCTTCGCCCCGCGTCCAGCGAGCAGCACCGCCGCTGCTTCGCCAATGCCGCTGCTGGCTCCGGTGATGGCAATGACCTTGTCCTGGATGCCTGACATGACGCCTCCCTGCCCGGCCAGATGAGGGGAGGGCCGGGCCTGCGATGCAAGACGTAGCCATGCCGGGGGACGCCGGGCTTGGACGTTGTTGACATGGCGTGCAGGTCAACAACGTCCAAGCCACGAGGGAGGCTCACCATTAGGATCCAACCGTGTCCGCGCTCCACCACTCCGTCGTGGATGGCCCCCTGTCCATCCAGACCTTCCTGTTCCCGGTACTGCCGGGCCTGCGATTCGTGCGCTACCGGACCGACGGGCGACTGCTGCGCTCCGTGAAGGAACGTTTCTCCGTGATGGTGACGCAGCGGGGGCACTCGGAGTGGTGGGGGCGGGGCAAGGTCCATTCCTCGTCGCCCCGAACGGTCGACCTCAAGCAGATGGGCGAGGTGCACCGGGACCTGCGCCGCGACGGACCGGCCCGGTTCCAGGTCATCGCCTTCGACGAGTCCCTCGTCGCCGAGGCCCGCGAGGCGCTGGGCGCGCCGGCCTCCGCCCGACTTCGCCAGCTCCAACTCGAAACGTCGCAGCCCGTGGCGGCCGACTTCGTGCGCCTCCACGCCGTGCTGGATGCGGGCCTGGAGGGACGCTCCAGCGCGCTCGCGCTCCAGACGGCCCTGGCCGAAGCCCTCTCCTCGCTGGTCGGATGTCTGGAGCATTCAGGTGCAGTGGATCGGCGCTACCGCTGGCCCATCCGGCGCGTGGTGGAGGCCCTGCACGAAGCCATCCCGGAGGGCATCACGCTGGAGGCGCTGGCCCATCAGGTGGGTTGGAACCGCTTCCACCTGTGCCGCGCCTTCCGCGAGGAGCTGGGAATGCCTCCACACGCATACCTCACCCACCTGCGCGTCTCGCGAGCTCAGCGGCTGCTGTCACAGGGACTGGCACCCGCGGAGGTCGCGCTCCAGGTTGGGCTCTATGACCAGAGTCTGCTCAACCGGCACTTCAAGCGCATCGTCGGCCTCACCCCGGGGCAGTTCGCGCGCGCCGTGCAGTGAGGCCGCCGTCACGGGCGCTGGGTGCGGCGCTACCGGGAGGGCTCCCGGAAGACGGCTTCGATGTTGTTGCCATCCGGGTCCAGCACGAAGGCGGCGTAGTAGCCGGCGGGATAGCCCGTTTCGACGCCGCGCAGTCCGGGTGGTCCGTTGTCGGTTCCTCCCGCCGCCACCGCTGCCGCGTGGAAGGCGTCGACCTGGGCTCGGCTCGTGGCGGCGAAGGCCGTGTGTTGCCTCACGCCGTGGGGATGGAAGCGATCGATCCAGAAGATGGGGTAGTCCCGGCCATAGCCAATGCCATCCGCCCCGGTGTCCTGGGGAAGCTGCATGGCGCGGCGCAGGCCGAGCGCCCCCAACGCCGCGTCGTAGAAGGCCGCCGAGCGGGCAACGTCCGCGACGCCAATGCCGGTGTGATCAATCATGGCCCTCAGTGTATGGGCGCGAAGCCGCGCTCGCGCATCAGCGCGTCGAGGCTCGCGTCCTTTCCCCGAAACTTCCGGTAGCCCTCGAACGGGTCGAGGGTGTTGCCCACTGAAAGCACGTGCTCGCGCAGCCGGGCGGCCACCTTCGCGTCATAGGCACCTCCGGCTTCCTGGAAGGCCTCGAAGGCATCCGAGGCAAGCATGTCCGCCCAGAGATAGCGGTAGTAGCCCGCGGCGTAGGCGTTGCTGGCGAAGACGTGTCCGAAATGGGGCATGCGGAAGCGCATGCCGACCTCCTCGGGCGCGCCCATCTGGCGGAGCACGTCGCGCTCGAAGGCGTCCGGGTCGATTCGCTTCGCGCCCGCCAGGTGCATCTTCATCTCCACCAGCGCGGAGGTGAGGAAGTCCACGGTGTAGAAGCCCTGGTTGAACGTCGCCGCCTTCTGGATGCGGGCGACGAGCGCCTGGGGCATGGGCTGTCCCGTCGTGTGATGCACCGCGAAGCGGCTCAGCACCTCCGGCGTGGCGAGCCAGTGCTCGAACAGCTTGGAGGGGAACTCCGCGTAGTCGCTCACCACGCGGCCACCACCGAGCGACGGGTACGTCACGTCCCCGCTCAGCGTGTGCAGCGCATGGCCGAACTCGTGGAACAGCGTCTGGGCGTCACGCCAGCCGAGCAGCGCGGGGCTTCCCGCCCCCGGCTTCACGAAGGGCATGCTGATGGCCACCAGGGCCGGCACCTCGCCACGGAAGCGCTCCTGGACGCGGTACGTCTCCGTCTGCCCTCCGTTGTATTTGCCTTCCCGCGCGCAGGGGTCGAAGTAGAGGAGCCCCCGCTCCCGGCCGCTCTCCCGGTCCTTTACGGCGAAGACGCGCACGTCCGGGTGGAAGACGGGCACGTCCGGCGCGGGCGTGAAGGTGTAGCCGAAGAGCTGGCCCGCCACCCAGAACATGCCCTCGCGCAGGGTCTCCAGCTGGAGGTAGGGCTTCACCTCGCTGTCGTCGAAGTCATACGCCTGCTTGCGCACCTTCTCCGCGTAGTAGCGGTAGTCCCACGGCGCGATGGGCTCCTGCTGGCCCTGGCTCCGGGCAATGGCGGTCATCGCGGTGACCTCTTCCCGCACGCGCGCGACCGCGGGCGTCCACATCGTCTCCAGCAGCTTCATCGCGCGCTCGGGCGTCTTCACCATCGCGCGGTGGAGTTGCCGGTGCGCGTGCGTGGGAAATCCCATGAGCTTCGCCTGCTCCGCGCGCACCGCGAGGATTTGCGTGATGACCGCGTTGTTGTCATGCGAGTCGCCGTGGTCGCCGCGGCTGTCGTAGTCGCGCCAGACCTTCTCGCGCAGCTCCCGTCGCTCCGAGTACGTGAGGAAGTCCGCCACCACCGAGCGGGTGTTGGCCACGGCCCACTTGCCCGGCTGTCCGCGCGCCACGGCCTCGGCCGCCGCGGCGTTTCGCAGCGGCTCCGGCAGGCCCGCCAGGTCCGCTTCGTTCTCCAGGAGGGTGTAGCGCTTCTCGTCGGCGAGCACGTTCTGGTTGAACGTCGTGTAGAGCGTGGCGAGCCGCTGATTGAGCGCGGCCAGCCGCTTCGCCCCCGCCGCGTCCAGGAGGGCGCCCGAGCGCACGAAGTCGTCGTAGTAGTACGCCACCAGCCGCTGCTGCTCCGGCGTCAGCTTCGCCTTCGCGGCCGAGTCCCGGACCGCCTTGATGCGGCGGAAGAGCTTCCGGTTCTGGGGGTCCTCATCCCAGAACGCTGACAGCCGGGGTGCCATCTCGCGTTCCACGGCCTGGTACTCCGGTGAGCTCACGAACGAGGACCACGCGTTGTAGACCTCGTAGACGCGATTGAACGTCCGGCCCGAGTCCTGGAGCGCGGCGACGGTGTTCTCGAAGGTGGGGGGCTCCTTCGAGTCAGCGATGGCGGCGACCTCGCTCCGCGCCTGCGCCATGGCGGCTTCGAGCGCTGGAGCGAAGTCCTCCACTCGCGCGCGGTCGAACGGCGGGACGCCTCCATGGGGCCCGGACCAGGGCGCGAGCAGGGCATCCGGCGACGAAGCGGGGGCCGCGAAGGCCGTGCCCGCCAGGAGGACGAAGCATGCTGCGATTCTGTGTCGTGGCATGCGGACAGAATACGAGACAGGATTGAGCGGCATCCATCGAATGAAATTCGCCCAGGAGCCACGGATGGCCGCACTCGACCGAATTGATCGCGAGATTCTGGAGGCCCTCCAGAACAATGCACGGCTGTCCAACAAGGAATTGGCCGCGAAGGTGGGGCTGGCCCCGTCGTCGTGCCTCGCGCGGGTGAAGCGGCTGGAGACGGACGGGGTCATCCGCTCCTATCGCGCGGACCTGGATCCACGCTCGCTGGGGCTGGGGCTCCAGGCGCTCATCGCCGTGCAGCTCCGGCTCCACGTGGGCGAGGCGTTCGGCAGCATCGGCGACCACCTGCGCTCGCTGCCGGAGACGGTGGCCGTCTATTGCCTGGGCGGCACGACGGACTTCCTGGTGCACGTCGTGTGTCGGGACACCGAACACCTGCGCGTGCTCACCATCCAGTCCTTCACCAGCCGTCCGGAGGTGAGCCGCATCGAGACGTCGCTGGTGTTCTCCTTCGCGCGCTCGGGGCTGCCGGTCGACCGGGGCGCCTGAACGTCACTGTGCGCCGCCCCCGCCGGGGCTCATGAAGTCCGCATGGGGAGGGGATGAGGTTCTTCTCACGCGCGGGTGGCGAGGGCCGGACATCGCTCTATGCGTCGTGCCGGGACGGAAACGGCCACCGGCTTCGGGGCATTACGCCTCCTTCCTTGCGGTGAGCGGCCCCGGTGGGTGATGGCGGTGACGGCGCTGTCGGGAGGACTGTCCTTCGATGTGGCGCGGGAGTGCAGGGTCTTCCAGGGTCGTCACGTTGCTGCTGCTGTGTGGCGGCACCGCGCTGGGGGAGCCACTCACGCTGCGTCTGGCGCTCCTCGAAGCCAGGAGTCAGGCTCCGGCGCTCGCACAGGCCCGGGCGCAGGAAGCCGTGGCCCGTGGGGACGAGGAAGTCGCCCGGACCTTCTCCCCGCTGACCCTGACACTGGGGGGAGGGGGAAATGATCCCCGGTGGACCGTGGGGCTGACCCAGAGGCTTCCGGCCCCGGGCGCCCGGGCGGCCCGTGTGCTCGCCGCGGAGTTGACGGCCCGCGGCGCCGCCGACGAGCGCCGCGCGAGCGAGGCCACGGTCCGGGCGGATGCGCGGCGTGCCTACTTCTCATGCGTGCGCGCCCACCAGCTCCTGGAGACCTCCGCGCGCGCACTGGCGCTCGCGCGCGAGTCCGAGGCCGCCGCGGTGCTGCTCTTCGACACCGGCGCGGCTCCGGAACTGGACCTGCTCCAGGCCCGCATCGCCCGAGGCACCGCCGAAGTCCAATGGCTGACCCGCCAGGGTGAGCTCGCCGCCGCCACGGCGGCGCTGGCCCTGCTGCTGGGCCGGCCACCGGGTGCGGCGCTGGAGCTGGTGGACACCTCCCCGCCCGCCCTGCCTTCACTGGAGGCCGTGCTGGCCCGAGGCGCGCAATCCCCCGCCGCCGAGGCACGCCAGGCCGACGTGGCGGCGGCCGAGGCCTCCCTGCGGGCGTCACGTCGGGAACGGTGGCCCGTGCCCACGGTGGGGGTCTCCGTGGAGGCGGATGGCCCCGGGGGACGCAGCACGTATCTTCGCGGCGCGCTCGACCTGGACCTCTCCCTCCCTGGCCTTGGACGCGGAGAGACGGTCCGCGCCGCGGCCTCGCTGGAACTCGCGCGCGCCCGCCAGAACGAGGAGCGGCGTTCCCGGTGGACGGAGCTCGTCTCCAGCCATGCGCGCCTGTCCGCCTCGCTGGCGGGACTCGCTCGCTACTCGGAGGAGATCCTCCCCGCGGTGGAGAAGACGGAGGGCATGGCCCTGGAGTCCTATCGCGTGGGCCGCAGTCCCCGGGTGGCGCTCAACGCCGCGCTCCAGACGGCCACGGAGACGCGGACGCAGGCCATCGAAGCCGCCTTCGCCGCCCAGTCCGCCTTCGCGGACCTCGAACTCGCCGCCGGGATGCCCCTTGATGAGCCCTAGATTCGCGCTGCTCGCCTGTCTCTTCGCCTCTGGCGTGGGGTGCCAGCGGACGCCGCCCGAGGAGGGCCCGCCGCCCCTGCCGCGCGTCCGCGTCGCACTCGTGGCTCCGGGACGGGCCGTGCGCGAACTTCGCGTCGCGGGCCTGCTGTCGGCGCCGCCCGGGCGCGAGGTCCGGCTCTCACCGCTGGTGCCCGGGCGGCTGTCACTGCTGCGCGTGGCCGAAGGGGACCGGGTGCGCGCGGGCGAAGTCCTGGCCCAGGTGGACACGCTCAACGCCGCCGCGGAGCTCCAGCAGGCGGAGGCCTCCCTGCGCGAAGCCACCTCCGCAATCGAGGCCGCGAAGGAGAAGCGTGCGCGCACGGATGTCCTGGCCGAGCACGGGGTCGCGGCCCGTCAGGACGCGGAGCAGGACCGGAACGCGGAGGCCTCCGCCCGCGCCGCGGAGGCCCGGGCCCGGAGCGCCCTGGAGCTGGCGCGGCGGGGCATGGGGCGCACCTCGTTGCAGGCCCCCTTCGACGGAGTCGTGACGGCCATCGGCGTGCGGCAGGGGGAGAGGGTGGAGGGCGCGAATCCCCCCGTGGTCCAGATCTCGGCGACGGATCCGCTGGAGCTGCGTGCGTTCGTCACCCAGCAGGAGGCCGCGGAGGTCCAACCCGGTCAACGCGCGACCCTCACCGTCGACGGGCTGGACGGTACCCGCGAGGGCGAGGTCGCCGCGGTGTCCCCTTCCGTGGATCCGCAGAGCGGCAACGTGCTGGTCCGCCTGCGCTTCGCCAACCCGCGCGGGGAGCTGCGCCTGGGCGCGACCGCGCGAGCCCACGTCGTCGTGGCGTCGCTGGGCAGCGCGCTGGCCGTGCCGGCGTCGGCGCTCCTGCCCCAGGAGGATGGGGGCGTCGCGGTCGCGCGGCTCGGGGACGGGCGGGTCCACCGGGTGCCGGTCCACGTCGTCTCCGAGGAACTGGGCGGGGCCGTCGTCCAGGGGCCGCTCGCGGTGGGCGAGCGCGTCGTCGTGGAAGGGGGCTACTCCCTGCCGGATGACGCCGGGGTAGAGGTCCTGAGGTGACGTGGCTGACGCTGCTGCGGCGCAACGCGCCCGGGGTGGTGGTGCTGCTGGCGGCGCTGACGCTGGCGGGAGTGCTCGGCGCGACCCGCCTGCCCGCTGGCCTCTACCCGGAGGTGACCTTCCCGCGAATCGTCGTCACCGCGACGCTGAATGGCGCCAGCGCGCAGACCCTGCGGTTGTCCGTGACCGGCCCGGTGGAGGAAGCGCTGTCCACCGTCATCGGCGTGCGGCAGGTGCGCTCCCGGACCATCCGCGCGGCCGCGGAGATATCCCTCTGGTTCGACTCGAACGCGGACATGGAGCAGGCCCTGGGGCTCGTCAATGCGCGGCTCGCGGAGGTGCAGAACGCACTGCCCGCGGACGCGACGCTCTCCGCCGAGCGGCTCACCCCGTCGTCCTTTCCCATCCAGACCCTCGCCGTCACCGGGACGGTGGACCCTGCCCTGCTGCGCGAGTTCGCCCTGCGGACGCTGCGTCCCGGTCTGGCGGGCCTCGCGGGAGTGGGGCGCGTGGACGTGGTCGGCGGCGACGTGCGCGAGCTCGGCATCGCCGTGGACGCACAGCGGCTGGAGCAGGCGAAGCTGGACCTGCCCACGCTCGCCACCCAGGTGGGCAGCGCGCTCGTGCTCGAACCGGCGGGCCGGGTGGACGTGCACTACCAGCAGGCGCTGGTGGTGGTGCGGGGGCCGGTGGACTCGCCGGACCGGTTGGCGGCGCTCGTCGTGGGCGGGACGCCCGAGGCGCCCGTGCGGCTGGGCGACGTCGCGCGGATCCAGGAGGGACACGCGGACCGGCTCTCCCGGACGTACGCGAACGGCCGGCCCGCGGTGCTCGTCAACGTGGGCCGGCGACCCGGGGCGGACGCTGTCACCCTGGCGCGGGACATCCAGGCGGAGCTCGACCGGGTGCGAGCGGGACTGCCGCCGGGCATCGACGTCGAGCTCTCCTATGATCAGGCCGGGCTCATCGCCCGGTCCGTGGCCCACGTGCGGGAAGAGGTCATCCTCGGTGGGTTGCTCACGCTCGCGGTCGTGGGCCTCTTCCTGCGCTCCTGGCGGGCGATGACGGCCGCGGCGGTGGTGCTCCCGGCCACCCTGGCGATGACCTTTGGCGCACTCTGGCTCGAGGGCGGGACGCTCAACCTGATGTCGCTGGGCGGGCTGGCGGTGGCCATCGGGCTGGTGGTGGACGACGCCGTGGTCGTGGTGGAGGCGGTGTACCGCCGGGTGGCGGCGGGGACGGAGCGGTGGGCCGCGACCGCGGACGCGCTCCGGGAGATCGCCTGGCCCGTCACCAACTCCACGCTCACCACGGTCGTGGTCTTCGCGCCGCTGTCGCTGCTGCCCGGCGTGTCCGGCCAGTTCTTCACCGCGCTGGCGTTCACGCTGTGCACCGCCGTGTTGTTCTCCCTCGTGCTGGCCGTCACGCTGACGCCGCTGTTGTGCGGGTGGCTGCTCGTTCCTCCCGGCGGCCGCCCCGCGCCCGAGCCTGTCATCCCGGGGTTCATGCTCACGCAGTGGCGTGCGCGGCCGGGAGTGCTGGTGGCAGGCGTGGTGCTCCTCACCGTGCTGTTGGCGTTGCTGGGCCGGGGCGTGGGGACGGGGTTCCTGCCGGAGCTGGATGAGGGCGCGTTCGTCGTGGACTACTTCACGCCGACGGGCACCTCGGTCGCGGAGGCGGACCGGCTGGGGCGCGCGCTGGAGGCGGTGGTCGCGGACATCCCCGAGATCATGGGCACCAGCCGGCGCCTGGGCGCGGAGCTGGGGCCGCCAGCGGCCACCGAGTCCTCGCGTGGCGACCTGACCGTGTCGCTCTCCCCGCGGCGGACGCGCCATGGCCAGGACATCATCGAGGCGACACGCACGCGGGCGGAAGCCGCGCTTCCCGGAGTCCGGCTGGAGTTCGTCGAGCTGCTGCAGGACGTGCTCTCCGACCTGGAAGGCGCGCCGGATCCCGTCGAGGTCAAGCTGCTGGGGCAGGACGTCCAGGTGCTGCGGGATTTCGCGCCCCGCGTCGCCGAGTGGCTGCGGGACATCCCGGGCCTGGCGGACCTGTTCGACGGCGTCACCGGGTGCATTCCGGAGACCCACCTGGATGTGGACCTGGTCCAGGCGGGCCGTCTGGGGTTCACGACGCGGGAGGTGTCGGCGCAGGTCCGGACCGCGCTGTTGGGCGATGTCGTTGGGACGCTCCCCCGCGAGGGCCGGCAGGTGGACGTGCGAGTGCGGCTGCGTGAAGCCGACCGCATGGATCCCCAGGTTCTCCAGCGCCTGCGCCTGCGGACTGCCTCGGGGCAGATGGTTCCGCTGACGCAGGTGGCGCGCGTGCGCCAGGAGTGCCAGCCCGCGGAGCTGCTTTCGGACAACCTGCGTCCGCTGGTGGCGGTGACGGGGCGGCTGGAGGGGCGGGACCTGGGCAGCGTCACCGCGGAGGTGGAGGCGCGGCTCGCCACGCTGGAGAAGCCAGCGGGGGTGGAGGTGCGGCTGGGCGGTCAGCGCGAAAGTCAGCGCGAGTCCTTCCAGGCCCTCGTGCTGGTGCTGGCGTTGGCCACGCTGGGGGTCTTCCTGGTGCTGACCTTCCACTTCCGCGGGGTCGTGCTCCCCCTGCTCATCCTGGGCTCGGTCCCCGTGGCGCTCGCGGCGGGCGTCGCCTGTCTGCGGCTCACAGGCACGCCGCTCAACGTCTCCTCGTTGATGGGCTGCATCCTGCTCGTCGGGCTCGTCGTGAAGAACGGCATCCTCCTGCTCGACCGGGCGGAGGAGGGACGCGCCGAAGGAATGGCCGCGGCCGAGGCCGTGGGCCACGCCACCTCCGTGCGCCTGCGTCCCATCCTCATGACGACGCTGGCGACGCTGCTGGGGCTCGTCCCGCTCGCGCTCGGACTGGGTGAGGGGGGTGAGCTGCAACGGCCGTTGGCCATCACCGTGCTGGGGGGACTGTCCCTGTCCACGTTGATGGTGTTGGTGGGGCTGCCGGCGGCGTATGTGCTGGTGCGCCGTCACACGGCCTCCGCGAAGAGGTGAGGGGGAGTCACCTCGCGGCGCGGCTCCGCGGCCGGCGCTGTAACCTTTTTCCGTCCTCCTTCGTGGTGGCCGTGGGATGCCCGGAATGCGCCGGGCGCCGGGACGGAGGACGGACATGCAGGCGACGAAGGTGGCCGTGGTGGGCGGGGGACTGGGCGGGCTCACGGCGGCGGCGCTGCTCGCGCGAGGCGGCTGCGAGGTGACGGTCTACGAGCGCTCCAAGCACCTGGGAGGGCGGGCGCGGACGACGGAAGTGGAGGGCTTCCGCTTCAACCTGGGGCCGCATGCCCTGTACCGGGCGGGCGCGGCGTTTCGGGTGCTGGAGCGCCTGGGCGTGAAGCCCACGGGAGGCATTCCGAATCAGACGGGCTCCCATGCGCTGGTCGGCGGCCGGTTGCACACGCTGCCCCGGGGCGCCGTGACGCTGATGACGACGGACGTGCTGTCGCTCGCCTCGAAGCTGGAGGTGGCGAGGCTGCTGGCGGGGCTCGCTCGCATCGACACGCAGCCGTTGGGGTCCATGTCGATGCGGGAGTTGTTGGAGACGCGCCTGACGCGAAAGGACAGCCGGGCGCTCGTCGGGGCGCTGATCCGCGTGTCCTCGTACTGCGCGGACTTCGAAGCGCTCAGCGCGGAGGCGGGGCTGAAGCAGCTCCAGTGCGCGACCGCCGCCAACGTGCTGTACGTGGATGGAGGCTGGAGCACCCTGGTGGACGCGGTGGAGGGGCTGGGACGCGAGGCGGGTGCCCGGCTGGAGCTGTCCGCGCGAGTGGAGGCCGTCGTCCTTCAGGAAGGGGGCCAGCGGGTCGAAGGCGTGCGGCTCGCGGACGGCACGGTGCACCGCGCGGACGCGGTGGTGATGGCGGGGAGCCCCGCGGACGTGGCGGCGCTCATGCCGGGAGACGAGGCGCTCGCGCGGGAGGCGCGAGAGGCTGTGCCCATCCAGGCGGCGACGCTGGAACTGGGACTGTCGGCACTGCCGAGGCCGGATGCGTTGTTCGCGCTGGGGCTGGATGGGCCCTGGTACGCGTCGGTGCATTCGGCGTCCGCGAAGCTGGCGCCGGAAGGGGGCGCGATGGTGCACGTGGCGAAGTACCTGGGCGGCGCGGACACGGAGGCGAGCGAGGCGGCACTGGAAGCCGTGATGGACGCGCTCCAGCCGGGATGGCGCGCGAAGGTGGTGGCGCGGCGCTACCGGCCCTCGCTCACCGTCAGCGCCGGGCTGCCCCGTGCCGCGAATGGTGGGCTGACCGGCCGCCCCTCCGTGGAGGTGCCGCACGTGGGCGGCCTGTTCCGCGTGGGCGACTGGGTGGGCGCGGAGGGCATGCTCGCGGACGCATCCCTGGCGAGCGCCGAAGCCGTGGAGCAAGCCCTGGTGCGACGCACCGCGACGTCCCAGCGCCGTGCAGCGGGAACTTGAGGCGGATGGGCGTACAGGCAGGGGCCCCTCCCGGCGGCGCCGCGCAAAAACTTGTCGGACAGTCGGACAGGTTTTGTCCGGTCCGGTCCCGGAGGGGCTCGGCGTGGAGATTCGGGAGCTTGGGGTACCCGGCATCGCGGCGTTCCGGTGATGCTCTTGGATTGTTGGAATGTGAGGGCTTGAACGGGATGGATTCACAGGCGCGAGGAGCACTGGGACAGGCCGCACGCGAGCACGAGAGCTTCCTCTGGGGGCTCTGCTACCGGATGACCGGCGTGGCGGCGGACGCGGACGACCTGGTGCAGGACGTCTATGCGCGCGCGCTCGCGACACCTCCGGAGCGGCTGGACACGCTGCGCCCCTGGTTGACCCGCGTCGCGGTGAACCTGGCGCGAGACCACCTGCGCCGCCGCCGTCGCGAGGGTTACGTCGGTCCCTGGCTGCCTTCGCCCTTGGAGACAGGCGATGAGGAGGTCCCTCCCTCGGTGGAGGCGAGGCTCCCGGGCGGCGGCTCGACGGAGGGACGCTATGAGTTGCTGGAGAGCGTCTCCTTCGCCTTCCTCCTGGCGTTGGAAGTCCTGTCGCCCAAGCAGCGGGCGGTGCTGCTGCTGCGCGACGTCTTTGATTACTCGGTGCTGGAAGTGGCCGAGGCGCTGCGCATGAGCGAAGCGAACGTGAAGGTGGTGCACCACCGCGCGCGGGCGGCCATGGCCGAGTATGACCAGTCACGTTGTGTGCCCACGCGCGACGTGCAGGCCCGCACGCGGGCTTCGCTGGAGGCCTTCCTGGGCGCCTTGGTAACGGGAGACGTGGCCGCCGCGGAGGCGCTGCTGGCTTCGGATGTGCGCGCACTGTCGGATGGTGGCGGAAAGGTGCGCGCGGCCCTGGTGCCCATCGTGAGCCCCCAGCGCGTCGTCCTCTTCATGCGCCGGCTGATGGAGATGCGGGGGCCTCCCGTGGCGTGGGAGGCGCGGATGTTCAATGGCCTGCCCGCCGTGGTGGCGGTTTTCCATCCGGGGGCGGATCCGATGCTGGCCCTGCGCATGGTGCTTCGCGTGGACCTGGACTCCAGCGGACGCATCCATGCGCTGCATTCCGTGTTGGTGGACCGGAAGCTCACGGGCGTGCGTATGCCTGTGTCGGATTGACACGGACTTCCTGAAAAAATGGTTCTGATAAATCTTTAGGAAAGCGCATCCGTTTGAGCGGCCTCCCCCGAGAGAGGCGAGCTGTGCTCGCCACATCCATCTGAGAGGAACTCGAATGTCGATGCGGAAGATGTGGGCCCCAGGGATATTGATGTTGGGTGGTCTGACGTTGCTCGCCGGTTGCGGCCGTGAGCCCCGCCCCGTGGAGGTCATCCAATCCCGAGGGACTGAAAGCGTTGCGCTGTTGATTGAGCGGGAGGACGGCGCGGGCCCCTACGTCGAAAGCACGGCGGAGCGCTTCCGGGTCGTCGCCTCGGGCGAAGTCATCAAGTCCGTGCGCTGGAGCGCCGACGCGGGAACGATCGAGCCCTCCCAGGAGCGGGTCACCTGGACGCTGCCTTCGGCGGGGACGGCGTCCCTGACCGTCTCCATCGAGACGGAATCCGGAAAGACAGCGGAGGGCGCGTTCCACTTCAACGTCATGGCCGCGCCGCTCGCCACCAGCAACGCCATCGACCCGGGCCCGGATGTCACGGGCGAGCTTTGCGACCTCGCGTTCGACAGCATGGGCAATGGCCACGTCGTCTACACGAACGGGACCCACAACAGCCTGTGGTACGGCCGCTGGGACGGCACGGCCTGGCAGACGGAACAGATTGACGGACCCGGTTTCAACAACGGTGGCGAATTCATCCTGAAGGGCGCGCTCGTCGTCGACCCGGCGACCGGCACGCCGCACGTCGCCTATTCCAAGGGAGCCGGCATCATCACGAGCGCGTCGCTGCGAATGGCCTACGCCACGCGAATCAATGGCGCCTGGATCCGCGAGGACGTGGACTCCACGCCCATGGGCCGCATGACCATCGCGCTCAACCCGGCGCAGGCCCAACAGCCGGTCATCGTCTTCGGCACCAACGCGTCGGGAAACGTGCGGATCTCGACCCGGACGGCGGCCAACACCTGGTCCACCGTGCCGTTCTCCGTCACCAATCAGGTCCTCACGAGCGACGCCCTCTTTGACTCGACCGGCGCGCTGCATTTCATTACGTACCAGCCCACGTCGACGAGCAGCGCGGCCCAGTCCCTGCGGGTCCTCCGGGGCTCGGCCGTGGAATCCTTCCCTCTGAAGACCATCGGCGTCCTCACCCCCTGGCTCTCAACGGCCTGGGGACCGGACCAGCACTTCCTGGCGCTCGCGAACAGCATCAACGAAGGCGAATGGGCCGCCATCGAGGACATCACGGTCGGGACGCCCGCTTCGGCCAGCACCCGGAAGGTTTCGGCGGTGGATTACAGGTATGGCGCGTCGGACCTGGCCTACGGCGGAGGCAAGCCGGTCGTCGCCCTGCGCAACGGGACGTCGCTGTCGCTTGGCACGACGAACGCGCAGGGCTTCTGGACCTATACGCAGCTCGGGACGGTGCAGGACAGCAGCCGTCCGAGCGTGGCGATCCGTCCCACGGATGGCGTGCCGCATGTCTGCTACCAGCGGGACGGCAAGGTGACCTTCCAGTAGGCCGGTCCACCTCCGGATTGCCCCCAAGGGTGAAGCCCCTGTCCAAGCGCTCCCTCCGTCACCAGTTCCCTGGTGACGGGCGGGCGTGCGAACGAGGGGACGTGCATGGCGGGACGGGGGGATGACTCACCGGCGGGGGGCGAGCCATCGCTGTTCGCCCGGCTGGCGGTAGGCGTGTTCCGGCACCGGGGCCGGGTGCTGGTGGGCACGCTGGTGCTCCTCGCCGCGGCGGTGTGGGCACTGCTCCGCGGCGGGCACCTCACCACCGGCACCATCGAGGGCATTGAATCCGCGAAGGCCGAAGCACTCGCGCGCGGTGCCGCCGCGGGGTCGAATGATCAGACCCTGGCGGTCATCTTCCATCACGACGAATGGACCACGGACGAGCCGCGCTTCGCACAGGCGGTGACGTCCGTGCTGTCGCGTGTGGAGCGGCTGCCGGAGGTCGCGTCGGTGGTGTCGCCCATCGGTGCACCCGAGGCCTTCCGCGCCCGCTTCGTGGCGAGGACGGGTCACGACCTGCTGGCGCTGGTGCGGCTCAAGGGCGGCGAGCGCGAGGCCACCGCCGCGTTCCCCGCCGTGCGCGCGGCGCTGGAGGACCCGAACCTCCGGACGACGCTCACCGGCAAGGTGGCCTTCCTGGCCGCGCTCAATGAATTGCTGGAACACGACCTGCTGCGCGCGGAGTTGCTGTCATTCCCGCTGGCGCTGGTGGTCCTGCTCTGGGTGTTCCGGACGGTGGTGGCGGCGATGCTGCCGTTGGTGGTGGGCGGCCTGGCGGTGCTCTGCGGCGTGGCGGGCGTGATGCTGCTGTCGCACGCCACGAACATGGCCCAGTACACGCTCAACGTGGTGTCGCTCATCGGCCTGGGCGTGGCCATCGACTACTCGCTCTTCATCGTGAGCCGCTTCCGCTCCGAGCTCGCGCTGGGCCTCAGCACGGAGCACGCACTGACGCGCACGCTGGACACCGCGGGGCGGGCGGTCGCGTTCTCGGGGCTGGCCGTCACGGTGGGGTTGGGAGGCCTGCTCTTCTTCCGAGGCTCGTACCTGAGCGCCATGGGACTGGGCGGGGCCCTGGTGGTGGCCTTCGCGGTCCTCTTCGCGCTCACCGTGCTGCCCGCGCTCCTCGCCTGGCTGGGGCCTCGGGTGGACCGGGGACGGTTGCCCTTCGCGCGGAAGGAGGGCCGTGGCGGCGCCTGGCACGCGCTGGCCACCTGGGTGATGCGGCATCCCTGGTGGGTGCTGTTGCCTACGCTGACTCTCCTTTTGGCCATGGGTCTGCCGTTCCGCCGGCTGCAACTGGCGGCCACGGACATCACCGCGCTGCCCGAGCGCACCGAAGCACGCCAGGGCGCGGAGACCCTGGCCCGCCTGTTCCCCCGCGAGGCCGCCACCCGCGTCCTGGTGGCGGTGGAGTTTCCAAGCGGCAATCCCCTCACGCCGGAGCGCGCGGGCGCCCTCTACGACGCCAGCCGCCGGGTGGCTTCGATGCCCGGCGTGGTCGGTGTGGAGAGCGCGGTGGACCTGGGCCCCGGCATGGACCGGGCGACCGTCCTACGCATGGCCGCTGCTCCACCCCAAATGCTCCCACCGGAGCTCCAGGCCGCGCGGGCCGCGTACGTCACCGGCAACGTGGCGGTGATGCAGGTGCTGACGTCCTCGGCGCCCAGCAGCCTGGAGGCGCGCAACCTGGTGCGTGCGCTGCGCGAGGAGCGCACGGTGGGCGACGGCCAGTGGCTGGTGGGAGGGCAGACCGCGACGGACGTGGACGCGGCGGCCTTCGTGAAGCACCACACGCCCGCGGCGGTGGGGTTCGTGATGGGGATGACGTGCATCGTCCTCTTCGTGCTCCTGCGCTCCGTGGTGCTGCCCTTGAAGGCGCTCCTGATGAACCTGCTGTCGCTGGCCGGTTCGTTCGGCGCCCTGGTGTGGATCTTCCAGGAGGGGCACCTGCACCGGTTGCTGCGCTTCGAACCCGGGCCCATCGAACCGTCGCTGCCCATCCTCTTGTTCTGCGCGCTGTTCGGCCTGTCCATGGACTACGAGGTGCTGCTGCTCAGCCGCATCCGCGAGGAGTATCTGCGCACGGGCGACAACACCCACGCGGTGGCTGAAGGACTGGAGCGGACCGGCGGCCTCATCACCAGCGCGGCGGCCATCATGGTGGCCGTGTTCGCAGCCTTCACGCTGGCGTCGGTGGTCGTGGTGAAGGCGATGGGGTTGGGCATGGCCATCGCGGTCGCACTGGATGCGACGCTGGTCCGGGTGCTCATCGTCCCCGCGATGATGCGCTTGATGGGGGACTTCAACTGGTGGGGGCCCGGGCACTGGAGACGCTCGCACACTCGGGCGCAAGGGACGGAGGTGCGGCCATGAACGCGCGGAACCTCGCATGGACGGCGGCGGCGCTGGGCGTGCTCGTGCACGGACACCGCGAGCTGATGGCCGGCTTGCGGCGGCGTCAGGCTCCGCCCATGAGACGCTTCGAGCCACCCTCGGTGACGGTCATCCGGCCCATCCGGGGCCTGGACGTGGACGCGCGCGAGAACGTGCGCGCGCTGCTGGACCTGGACTATCCCGGCGAATGGGAGGTGCTCTTCGTCTTCGACAGCGAGGACGACCCGGCGTTCCTCCCCACTCGTGAAGAGGTGGTCACCCGACCGACGCGCGCGAAGCGGGTGGAGTTGATTGTCGCGGGCGAGCCACCAGCGGGGATGACGGGCAAGCTCAACGCGATGCAGGTGGGCGTGGCCTGCTCGCGGTGTCAGTTGCTGGCCTTCAGCGATTCGGACACGAGGCCCTCACCGGATGTACTCACGGCGCTGGTGGGAGCGCTGCTGGAGGATGGCGGGACGGGCGCCACGTTCGCGCCCATCTACGCGGCGGCGGACGCGCCCCTGGCGGGCGACGTGGGCTACGGGCTGCTGGTGAACGCGTGGTACGGCGCATCGGTCGCGTGCACCGCGGCGCCGGATGGCGCGCTGCCGTTCATCATGGGGCAGTTGATGGTGTTCCGGCGCCAGGCGCTGGAGGCCATCGGGGGCGTGGGCTGCGCCGCCGGGCAGTTCGTGGATGACATGTACCTGGGACGCCGGCTGCACGAGGCCGGGTGGAAGAACCGCGTCGTCCACGCGCCCCTGCGCGTCGTCACGGGGCGCCTGGGGCTGGGCGCCTTCCTGCGCATCTTCCGGCGGTGGATCCTCTTCTCGGAGGCAGGCATCCCCGGGTCCTTCGCGCGGCCCCACTGGGTGCGTGGCGCGGTGAGCTGGCTGTCATGGGGCGCGCTGGCGACGGCGGTGGCGCGAAGGGCCTGGGGCCCGGCGCTCCTGTCGGCACTGCCCATCGGCTTCTCCGTGTGGAGCCAGCTGCGGCTCCAGCGGGCCTGTCACGGGCCGGAGGTCGCGCCCCGGCACTACTGGGTGCCGGCTGTCCTTCCGCTGCTGGGTGCCGGTGTGGCGCTGTCCGCGCGGCTGTCTCGCGAAGTGGACTGGCGCGGCCGGGGCTACCGGTTGGATGCGAAGGCGCGCCTGGGTGAAGCCCAGCCCGCCCGGGCCAGCGTGTAGACGGGACGGCGGACGCGACGATGCAGCCAGCTCCCCATCTGTTCCACCGCGCTCGCCATGGTGCCTCGCAAGGGTGGCCCGGCCGAGCGCAACAGCGGTGCGGCGGACCGCAGGCTGCCTCCCGTTCCATTCGAGGAGAGCATCGCGGCGAAGGCATGGGCGACGACGCGCAGGTACTCGCGGGCCATCACGCGCATGCGGGGCTCCTCGGAAGACAGCAGGGCCATGGAGGCGCGCGCGCCGCCGGGGCTGTGCTCCCAGTAGTGCAGCAGGCCCATGCGCAGCGCGTGCATGCCTTCGTCCTGCCTGGCGAAGGCGCTGTAGAGCGCGGAGGCGAGCGCGACGCGGGTGCGCTGCGCGGGCCGCCGTGCGTGCGCGTAGTGCTCCAGCGCGCGGGCGACGTGGTCCGGATAGCGGTCCAGCGACTCCTGGAGGGCGCGGGCATCGTGGAAGCACGACGCCATGCCGCTGGCCGTGAGCGGGTGGCAGCACGCGGCGGCGTCGCCCACGAGCACGGCGCTCCCCATCCAGACGGTCTCCGCCAGCCAGTCGTCGTTGGAGGCCATTCGCACCGCGGGCCGCTGCTCCAGCGCCTGCAAGACCGCCTCTCTCAGCCTCGAGGGCAGGGCGAGCAGCAACTCCGGTTGTTCCTTCAGCGTCTGGGCCGTGCTGCCCAGGGGCAGGTCCACCATCACGCGCGCCACGCCGGGCTGGATGGTGTAGGCCAGCGCGTGCACGGCGCCGCCCACGAACTGGTGGCCATGTTCCGGGTGCGTGAGGCAGGCGCTGTCCACGGTCACACCCAGCATGGTGGAGAGGCGCTGGTGGTGCTCGGCGATGCCCAGCATCCGCCGCACGGGCGACGCGCGTCCGTCCGCGGCCACCAGCAGCCGGGCGTGCACGGTGTGTTCGGTGCCCGCGTGCGAATAGCGCAGGCGCACGCCGCGCTCGCAGTTGTGCTCCACGGCCGTCACGCGGGCCCGGGTGTGCAGGGTGACGCCGCGCCGCCGCGACACCGACTCCAGCAGGGGCAGGGTGAGGGCGGCGTGTTCGAGCGACAGACCCGTGACACCGCGACCGTAGGGCAGGACGAGCGTGCGTTCGGGGGCATGGAAGCGCACCGCGAAGCCCTTCACGGGATGGGCCGCCCAGCCATCCACGACGTCCCCGAAGCCCAGCGCGCGCAAGTCCCGCACCCCGGGAGGGTGGAGCAGTTCGCCCGCGAGCTGCTTGTGCCGGTCCACGCCCGCGTCCAGCAGCAGGACGGACCATCCCAGGTCGGAGAGGGCCGCCGCCACCGCGCAGCCCGCCGGCCCGCCCCCGGATATCACCACCTCGGTGTCCCCCACGTCGCCCCCGCTCGGTTCGCAGACACCATGTCTGGCATTGACGACTTATCCATTGAGGCGCGGCGCCGCACGCGAAGGAGGCAGGCATGAAAGTGCAGGTTGCATCATTCTGTCGCACACAATTGCCCAGGGTTTCCCGGACCTTCGCGCTCAACATCCCGTTGTTGCCGGAGCCCCTGGACCTGGCGGTGACGGTGGCCTACCTCCTGTGCCGCATCGCGGACACCCTGGAGGACGAGTCCCCCGGGGCACTTCACGGTGCCTTGCTCGACGAACTGGGGGCCCTGGTGTCGCTGGAGCCGGGCTGGGAGGCCCGTGCCCGCTCCTTCGCGCGAAGGGCTCGGCGGGCCCTTCGGGACGAGGTGCCACCAGCGGAGGCCGAGCTGGTTTCAGAGACATCGACCGTGCTCGAAACCCTGGCCTCGCTTCCCTCCTGGGTCCACCCGCCCATCGCGCGATGCGTGCGCACGATGACCGGCGGCATGAACCAGATACAGCGGATGCATGGAGGAAGCGGGCAGGTCATGGGGCTGCCCGACCTCCAGGCGACGTTCATGTATTGCTATTACGTAGCGGGTGTTGTCGGCGAGATGTTGACCGGCCTCTTCGTCGCCAGCTCACCCCGGGTCGCCTGGCGTGAGCAGCGGCTCATGACGCGGGCGCCTGCCTTTGGCCGGGCCCTGCAGCTCACCAACATCCTCAAGGACGTGCGCGAGGACCTGGACCGCGGCAGCTGCTGGCTGCCCAGGGACCGCATGGCCGCGCACGGCCTCACGTCCTCCACGCTGGCCCTGCCTTCGCTCCGTGCGAACGCCGTGGCGCTGATGGATGAGCTGGTGGCGGTGGCGCGCGGGGAGCTGGACGTCGCGCTCGAGTACTCGCTGGCGCTGCCCGTGGAGGAGCCCGGTCTGCGGCTGTTCTGTCTCTACCCGCTCTTCTTCGCGGCCGCGACGCTCGACGCGGTGGATGGCAACCCGGCGGTGTTCGAACCCGAGCCCGTGAAGATTCCCCGGGAGACGGTGGCGACGCTGATGCGGCTCACTCAGGAGCGGGTGGACTCGGATGAAGCGCTGCGGGCGCTCTACGCCAGCTGCTCGCGGGCATCCCGGAGCGGTGAGGAGGCCTGGAGTTGATGCGGCGGGCGCGCGACATGCTGGCCGGGACACAGGCCGCGGACGGCTCCTGGATGGGGGACTACAGCGGTCCGCTGTTCCTGGGCCCGGTGTTCGTGGCCGGGCTGTACGTGATGGGGCGCACGCCGGAGGCGTCCGTCCGCGACGGGATGGTCGCCTACATGCGTGCGCACCAGAACCCGGATGGAGGCTGGGGGCTGGACGTGGAGTCGCCCAGCCTCGTCTTCACGTCGGTGCTCAACTACGTCGCGCAGCGGCTGCTGGGCGTTGGCGCGGACGACCCGGGGCTCGTCCGCGCGAGGGCGTGGTTCCTTCCCCATGGAGGCCCGCTGGGCAGTGCGTCCTGGGGGAAGTTCGTCCTCGCCCTGCTGGGGCTCTACGAATACGAGGGCCTCGCGCCCGTGCCTCCGGAGCTCTGGCTGTTGCCGCGAGGGCTGCCATTCCATCCCTCCCGGCTCTGGTGCCACTGCCGCATGGTGTACCTGCCCATGGGCTGGCTCTATGGCCGCCGGGTCCGCGCCACGGAGACACCGCTGTTGGCCGAGCTTCGGCGCGAGCTGTACCCCCAACGCTACGCGGACGTGGACTGGAAGGCGGCGCGCGGACGCGTGGCCCGCACGGACGCCTACAGCCCCCACGGTCTGGGATTGCGCGCCGTGCACCGCGTGCTGGGTTTGTATGAGCGGTTCCATCCGAAGCGGCTGCGGGAACGCGCGCTGGAGGAGTCCCTGGCGTTGATTCACGGCGAGGACGCGGCGACGCACTTCGTCTGCATCGGGCCCATCAGCAAGGTGCTCGACATGGTGGTGTGTCACGTGGCGCGGCCGGACGGTCCGGAGGTGCGGGCCCACCTGGAGCGCATGCCGGACTACCTCCAGCGGACGCGGAAGGGCATCACGGTCAACGGCTACAATTCCTCCCAGCTCTGGGACACCGCCTTCGCGGTGCAGGCGCTGGTGGCCTCCGGAGAGTCCGTCTGGGCGCGGGACACGCTGGAGCGCGCGGGTCGCTTCCTGGAGGCGCAGCAGGTGCTGGAGGATTCGCCAGACGCCGAGCGCCACCACCGGCATCCGAGCAGGGGAGGGTGGCCCTTCAGCACGCGTGCGCACGGCTGGCCCATCAGCGATTGCACGGCGGAGGCGTTGAAGGCGTGTCTGTTGTTGGAGCCGCTCGGGCTCAATCGCGTGCCGCGCGAGCGCCTGGAGCAGGCCGTGGCGTTCATCCTGTCCTTGCAGAACCGGGACGGCGGCTGGGCCACCTACGAGCGGCAGCGGGGACCGCGCTGGCTGGAGCGGTTCAATCCCTCGGACGTCTTCGCCGGCATCATGGTGGACCCCAGCTACGTGGAGTGCACATCCGCCTGCATCCAGGCGCTGGCGGCGTGGCGCGGCGCATGGCCGCACGCACCGGTGGGCCAGTCCATAGCGCGGGGCGCGGACTTCCTGCGACGCCAGCAGCGTCCGGACGGCGGTTGGGAGGGCTCCTGGGGCGTGTGCTTCAGCTATGGCACGTGGTTCGGCGTCACCGGCCTGGTGGCCTCGGGCGCGGGGACCGGAGACCCCGCCCTGCGCAAGGCCGTCACGTTCCTGAAGGCCCACCAGCGCGAGGACGGCTCCTGGAGCGAAACCATCCAGGCCTGCCGCGAGCGCCGCTGGGTGGAGGGCCACACGGGCCACGCGGTGACGACGTCCTGGGCCGTGCTGTCACTGGTGGCCGCCGGCGAAGCGAACGCGGAGGCCACGCGCCGGGGCGTGGCATGGCTGCGCGAGAGGCAGGCGGCGGACGGCCAGTGGCCCCGAGAGCCCCTGGCCGGCGTCTTCAGCCGCACCTGCGCCATCCACTACGACGCCTACCTGCGCATCTTCCCGCTGTGGGCGCTGTCGCTCGCGGAGCGACAGGCCGGGGACTTCAAGGCGCGCGAAGGCTCTGCGAACCCAGGTAGTCCATCTTGCCCAGGTTGACGCCGTTGTGACGCAGGAGCGCGTACGCGTGGGTGACGTGGAAGAAGAAGTTGGGGACCGCGTTCTCCAGGAAGTAGTCCGCGCCGCTCATCACCTGGCCCTCCCAGCGGGGGTGGGTGACGACGCGACTGGCGGCGCCCTCGAAGTCCTTCCCCGTGAACGTGTCCAGGTACTCGATGGTGGAGCGGACGCGGGCGCTGAGCTCCTCCAGCGTCTGCTCCGTGTCCGGGTTGGACGGCGCGGCCTTGCCTGACAATCGCGAAGCCGCGAGCTTCACGGCGTCACAGCCGATCTGCACCTGCCGCACGAACGGGAGCTGGTCCGGCGCCAGCCGGAAGTTCAGGTAGAGGTTCGGGTCGAAGGACTTCGCCTTGGCGTGGGCCTCGGCCGTCTCCAACCACTTGCTCAACTGCCCCAGCTGCTTCTTCATCTGCGAAAAGGTCTCGAAGTACATGGGCGCGCAAGCTAACGGGACAGCCATTGGCGCGCGAGCCAATCGCGAGGGCGTCCGGCCCTTTGAATCCGGACGCCCCGCGTCATGCCGCGTTCACGCGTGGCGTCAGAAGTTGATGGTCAGGTCATGCAAGACGGCGGAGCAGCCCGTCTTCGTGCCCGCCTCGTCGCCGGACGTGTCGCCCACGCACGTGATGCTCTGCACGATGCGCGTGTTCGAGGGCAGCTGCGGGAAGCCGAAGACGTCCACCGCGTGCCCCGTGTCCGTGTACGAGAAGGTGAATTCGGCCCCGATGTAGAAGTCCGCGACGGACACCGGAGACGGCGAGACACTCACGATGGGCGTCGCGGTGGTGGCGATGTGGTGCCACTGGTACCCCGCGACATGGGTGTTTCCGCTCACCTCGTCGCCCCAGATGAACATGCCGATCCACAGCTCGTTGGAGTTGCGCACCTCGTACTCGAAGTTGAGGGCCATCCTCGGCCCGTGACCCGCGAAGTCCGCGTCACCCCCTGGCGTCTTGGGCGGGACGTAGAAGGCCAGCGGGAAGTCGTTGATGGTGACGCTGGACAGGCCCTGCTTCGCCGTGGCCACGGAGCTCTCCGCCGGGACCTCCGGCGCATCGAGGGTTTCGGGGCCGCCGCAGGCTCCGAGCAACAGCGCGGCCGCCGGCAGGGCGAAGGAAACGAAACGGCGCATCATGGCTGACTCCTGTTCGTGGTGGGACGACGCCGACAGGAGTAGCGAGGTCCTCGGACTGGAGACATGCCCCTGACGTCGGCCGCTCCGTGCGTGGGACGAAGTGGCCTCTGGGAGGGGTGAGCTGTCTGCCGAATCCCAGCCGGGGCTCCGTCGAACGGCTGGGCCTGCTACTGGCGTGGAAGGGGGGCCCGGGGCATGAAGGTGTCGTGCCCCGGCGCTCGCGGGCGTCTATTGGAGCGCGGTGACGGATCAGGTCCTGCGGCTGGAGGTGAAGGACGGAGCGCTGCGCGGCGTCGGTTCGCCCATGCCACCGGACACCCACCTGGAGGGAGAGGCGCTCGAACTGGCGCGGTTCCGCCTGCGCAATCAGCTCACGAGCAGCGTGGCCAAGCTGCTGGGGATGAGCTTTCCGTGCCGGGAGCCTGTGTGTGTGCTCCGGGCACCGGTTCGCATCCAGCATATCGACCTCAAGTCCACCCACTTCTGTGAGAAGCACCAGGCGGAGTTCTCGCGAATCGCGCAGGAGCGGAAGCTGAAGCGGTAACCGGGCCGGGAGCACCCGGAGGTGCCCACGGCCCGTGCCCCGGCTCATGCCTTGAACGTCATCAAGGGCCGCAGCCGGGCCACCTCCCGGATGATGTCGGCGTCCACCTGGGAGGCCACCACCGGGCCAATGGGCTTGTAGGCAGCGGGGGCCTCCTCGATGCGGCGCTCGGCCCGGAGCGCGATGCAGTCCACCCCCGTCAGGCCCAGATCCTCCTCCCGGTGCTTCGCGCCTCCCCGTGACATGGAGAAGCGCGAGTGCGCCCGCCCCGCCCCATGCGAGGCCGACGCCAGGGCCTTCGCGTTGCCCAGGCCCCTCATCAGGTAGGACGTGGCGCCCATGGAGCCGGGGATGATGACCGGCTGGTCCTCCTCGGCAGGGCAGGCCCCCTTGCGCGCCAGCCAGCCGCCTTCCCAGGGCAGGGTGATGTTGTGGGGCACGTCGTAGACGAGCGGCGCCTCCACGTCCCCGAACAGCTCCCGCAGCGTCTGCCGCACCAGCTCCGCCAGCAGCAGCCGGTTGAGGAAGGCGTAGTTGGCCGCCGTGGCCTCCGCCTTCAGGTACTCGCGCACCTTCGTTGGATCCGCGAGCGGGAAGATGCCGCTCCCCGGGTGCGGCGCTCCCGTGGGCCACGCGGCGCGCGCCCGCTCCTGCCAGGTGCGCCCCACGTGCTTGCCCATGTCCCGCGAACCGGAGTGCACCATGAACGCGAGCTGCCCCTCCCGCACGCCCCAGGCCCACGCCCGCGCGCGGTCCACCACGGCCTCCACCCGCTGCACCTCCACGAAGTGGTTGCCTCCGCCAATGGTGGCGAGGCTCGGGTCGCGCACCACGCCCTCCCGCCGCAGCCCGGTGGGCGCCCAGGCCGGGTCCCCCTCCAGCGCCCCGCCCAGATAGACGCGGTCGGACTCACGGTGAAGCTGGCCCAGCTCCATCCGGGCCGCCATGCCCAGGGGCTGGCCTTCCGTCTCCAGGAGCCAGCCGGGCAGGCCGTCCCGCAGCAGCGCCTCCAGGGCGCGCGAGCCCTGGGCGACGTCCCGCGTGCCGAAGAAGTAGTGCCCCTTCATCCGCTCGACGAAGGCGTCGCGGCGGGCGAGGAAGGCGTCCACGGGGATGTCCGCGACATGCAGGCGCATGCTGCAGTTGATGTCCGTACCCACGGCGCCGGGGACCACCAGGCCCTCCGTGTGGACCACCGACCCGATGGCCACCCCGGAGTCGCCCGGATGGAAGTCCGGCGTCGCGCGCACCTGCTTCACGCGGCCGCCGTCGGGGTGATGGAGCGCGGCGAGCGCCGCGAGCTGCTGGAGCGCCTTGCCCTCCACCGGCAGGTCCGGCGGAAGGAGGACTTCCGCGGGGGGAGCATGGGGATCCGCCTGGAGGCGGACCGTGTAGACACGACCGTCGTAAGCAACGTCGAGCCCCTCGCGGGCAAGCGCCCGCAGGAGCCGGTTCAGTTTCGGCTGCATGACCTTCTCGGAATCTGACCCGGGCGGATTTCAGCCCGGGGGACGTGAGCGATGGATTCGAGACCTCGGGTCAGCAGCCGCGGTCGGGACGCCGGAGCGTCCGCGACCCCCTGGACGATCCAACACACCGCACCTGACGGGCTCGCGAAAAGATCCGCTCCAGTCGAGGATGGGCCCATGGACGTGTCGAAGCAGGGGAATGGAGCGGCGTCATGACGGTGGCTGTCCTACGGGCCCAGGCCCCGGAGTTCGATGTGGCGTCCGTCCTGGACCGCTTCCCGGAATGCCGCCCGGATGCCGTCTGGCTCCAGGGCGAGCAGCTGCAGCGCCAGGGACGGCACTCCACCTCGGGCTTCAACCTCACCCTGGTGGAGGACGGGGAAGGCACGCTGCACGGCCCCGTCGCCGCCGCCCGCAGGCAACTGGAGGTGCTGGGCTCCCTGCTCGCGGAGCTGCGCCAGCTGGCCGTCCCCTGCGTCGTGGACTTCGGGCTCTTCGTCGGCACCTCGCGGCACTTCACCAGCTCCATCCAATTCCCGCCCGACGACGTCCGGTGGTTCGCGGACCAGGGAATCGCCCTGGCCGTCTCCGCCTACCCGACCGCCGAGGAGGAGTCGGAGGACTCCTCGGGCAACCTCCAATGAGCGCGAAGACCGCCCCCCACTGGGACCCCGAAGCCGTACCGACCTTCTGGATCAACCATGCGTCCCGGCTGCTGATGCGCCGCTTCGAGCAGCGGTTGCGGCCGCTCGAGTTCGGGATGGCCTACCTGCCGGTGGTCATCGCGCTGGAGGAGCACGGGCCACTCTTACAGAAGCAGCTCGCGGAGTACGCCCACGTCGAGCAACCCACCATGGCCGCGCTCCTCACACGCATGGAGCGCGACGGGCTCATCCAGCGGCAGCCGCACCCGGACGACAAGCGCGCGACCCGGATATCGCTCTCGGCCAAGGCCCGGGAGCGCCTGCCCCAGGCGAAGGAGCAGCTGGAGGAGGTCGCGGATCAGGCGACCGCGGGCTTCAGCGACCGCGAGCGCGCCACGTTCATGTCGCTCCTGCGCCGGGTGGTGGACAACCTGGAGCCGGCGTCCGGGGATTGAGCCATCATTTCCCAGAACGTCAGAGGGGTCTTGTAGGGTGCGCGCCCCTCCGGAAGATTCCCTTCCGGCATGGCACAAGGTCGAGGCCTCTTGAATCGCTCCTCCTTCCTGATGCGCGCGCTGCGCACCGGCACGTTCTGTCTCGTGGGCGCCAGCTCGCTGATGACGGCCTGTGATTCCAACGATGATCCCCCCGTCGACCCGGCTCCGGTGGACCGGTCGCCGCGCACGCTGACGCTGCTGCAGACCAGTGACCTGCACACCAACATCTTCCCGTGGGACTACTTCTCCGGAAAGGCTGACTCGAAGCGCGGCCTGGCCAAGGTGGCCACGCTCATCAAGCAGGAGCGAGCGAAGAACCCGGACTGCACGCTGCTCGTCGACACGGGTGACACCATCCAGGGCTCGCCGCTCGGCACCTACTACGCCCAGGTGGACAACGCGCCCAAGCACCCCATGGCCGCCGCCATGAACGAGCTGGGCTACGCCGCCATGGCCATGGGCAACCATGAGTTCAACTACGGCCAGGACGTCCTCAACAAGTTCAAGGGCGAGGCGAACTTCCCCCTCCTCGGCGCCAACGTGCGCAAGAGCTCGGACGGCTCCGAGGCCTTCACCCCGTACGTGATGACCACGGTGTGCGGCGTGAAGGTCGGCATCCTCGGCCTGGTGACGCCGGGCGTGGCCACGTGGGAGCGCAAGGACAACATCGCCGGGCTGCGCTTCGATGAACCGCTGGAGACCGCGAAGACGTATGTGCCGAAGATGAAGCAGGCCGGCGCGGACGTGGTGGTGGTGGCCATCCACGGCGGCCCGGACAAGCAGCCGACGGGCAGCGCGACCAGCCCGGAGTCGTGGCTCGCGGACTACGCGGACGCCACGAAGTGGACCGACCGCGGCAACCTCACCGCTGAGAACCAGGCCGTGCAGATTGCCCAGCAGGTGGCGGACGTGGACGTGCTCCTCACCGGCCACACCCACCAGCCCATCCCGAAGATGCTGCTGAAGCAGGAGAATGGCCGCGAGGTCCTCCTCACGCAGCCCAACCGCTGGGGCAGCCACCTGGCGGACGTGCAGCTCAACGTCACCTGGAACGGCGAGCGCTGGGGTGTGGACGCGCACGACTCGAAGCTCCACGCGGTGGATGACACGGTGGCGGTGGATGCCACGGTGACGCAGCTCACCCAGGCCGCCCACGACACCACGGTGGCCTACGTGAACCAGAAGATTGGCAGCACCACCGCGGCCTTCACGGGCGGCTTCCCCGGCCGCTATGTCGACAGCGCCCTGTCGGACCTGCTCAACATCGTGCAGGAGGAGGCCGCGGCGGAGGCCGGCTTCCCCGTGGACCTGTCCGCGACCGCCCTGTTCTCCAACGACGTCGCGCTGCCGGCGGGGGACGTCACCCTGCGTGACGCCTACAGCGTCTACATCTACGACAACACGCTGTACGTGATGGAGATCAACGGCTCCATCCTCCGGCGCGCGCTGGAGATGAACACGCTGTACTTCAAGCAGCTGGACGCGGCGAACCTCCCCACGAAGCCCGAGGACGCCAAGGCCACCACGCCTGTCGTCGCGGACTACAACTGGGACCTCTACTCGCACATCGAGTACGGCTACGACCTGACGAAGCCCGCGGGCTCCCGGCTCACGCACCTGCGCTTCAAGGGCGAGGAAGTGAAGGACGACCAGGTCTTCCGCATCGCCGTCAACAACTACCGCGGCGGTGGCGGCGGCGGGTACAGCATGTTCAAGGAAGGCCGCATGCTGTGGTCCTCCGCGGACGGAGTGCGTGACTACGTCGCGCGCTACATGCAGGAGCACCAGAACCTGTCGCCGGACGCGGTGAACACCTGCAACTTCACGCTCGCGCCGGACCTCTACGCGAAGTACTTCCAGGCCACGCTCGGCCCGGCGAAGTGCGCGCCCGTCGTGCAGTGACGTAAGGAACCGAGGGACGCCCGGTGGACAGCCCTCTTCCCCGGAGGGCACGTCCCACCGGGCCTCCCGCGTTCCTACGTTGCCCGCGATGGCCGACCCACGCGCGGAAGAGACGTTCCAGAAGAGCATCCACACGCTGAACCAGGACGGCGCGTCGCCCCGGACCGAGACCGACGACCTGGGCTCCCGCCGGCTCCCGGCGGAGGCCTACTGGGGCATCAACGTCAGCCGCGCGCTGGACAACTTCGCCATCAGCGGGCGCCCCATCTCCGTCTATCCCGACCTGCTCTTCGGCTACGCCTGCGTGAAGCAGGCCGCCGCGCGCGCGAACGCGGAGCTGGGCGTGCTGGATGCGACGCGGGCCTCGCTCATCGACCAGGCCTGCGAGGACATCAAGGCCGGCAGGCTGCACGAGCAGTTCGTCGTGGACGTCATGCAGGGCGGGGCCGGCACCTCCACGAACATGAACTTCAACGAGGTCATCGCCAACCGCGGCCTGGAGCTGGCCGGCCACCCCAAGGGCCACTACGCGCACCTGGATCCGAATGACCACGTGAACCGGAGCCAGAGCACGAACGACACCTACCCGACGGCGCTCAAGGTCGGGTTGATGTTGTCCGTCGAGCGACTGCTGGCCCAGCTGCACCTGCTGGAGCAGGCGTTCCGCGACAAGGGCCAGGAGTTCGCGGGCATCGTGAAGATTGGCCGGACGCAGCTTCAGGACGCCGTGCCCATGACGCTCCAGCAGGAGTTCGAAGGCTTCGCCGTCACGCTGGCCGAGGAACACGCGAGCCTGACGGAGGTCACCCGCCGCCTGGGGGAGATCAACCTGGGGGCGACGGCGATTGGGACGGGCATCGCCGCGGACCCGCGCTTCGCGGAGGCCGCGCGAGCGCACCTGGCGGACATCACCGGGCGCCCCATCGTCACCGCGCCGGACCTGATTGAAGCGACCACCGACGTGGGCGTCTTCATGGAGGTGTCCGGCACCCTCAAGCGCACCGCGATGAAGCTGTCGAAGATCTGCAACGACCTGCGACTGCTCGGCTCCGGCCCTCAGGCGGGCTTCAACGAAATCAACCTCCCGCCCATGCAGGCGGGCTCCAGCATCATGCCGGGCAAGGTGAACCCGGTGATTCCGGAGGTCGTGAACGAAGTGGCGTTCGTGGTCGCCGGGGGAGACGTGACGCTGACCATGGCCGCGGAGGCGGGGCAGCTCCAGCTCAACGCCTTCGGACCGGTCATGGCCCACGTGCTGTTCGAAAACCTCAAGTACATGACCGCCGCCATGGCGACGCTGCGCGTGAACTGCGTGCGGGGCATCACCGCCAACAAGGAGCGGCTCGCGCGCCAGGTGGAGTCCTTCGTGGGCGTCATCACCGCGCTCATGCCGCACATCGGCTACGCGCCCGCGGCACGGCTGGCGAGGGAGGCCCTGGCCACGAACGCCAGCATCGCGGACCTGGTGGTGTCCGCCGGGCTGCTGACGCGCGAGCAGCTGGCCGAGCTGCTCTCTCCGGAGCGGTTGACCCGGGGCCATGCGATGGAGGCCCGGGACGAAGAGGGCACGCACTAAGAGGCCCCTTCCGCGCGAGGTCCGCATGTTCATCCGCCGCCTGCGCAGGTTCCTAAGCCAGCCCTACTGGCTGGTCATGGGCGCGCTGGTCGTCGTCGGGGGCGCGCTCGGCATCGCGCTGGCCCGCGTGCAGACGGACACCGCGCCGGCCCTGTTCGGGCATGCCTGGCCCGGAGACGTCGACGACACCCGGGGCGCGCTGGGAGCGTTGCTCGGGTTGCAGATCACCGTCCTCACCATCGTCCTGTCCCTGAACACGCCGGTCATCCAAACCGCGGCGAGCCAGTACTCGCCACGGCTGGTCCCCATCTATCTGAAGAGCGCGCCGCTCCGCCGCGCCATTCCCTTCTTCGTCCTCTCCAGCAGCTACATCCTCACGGCCATCCGGGAGCTGGGCGTCATCGAGGACGCCGGCATCAGGCCCCGGCCCGTCCTGTCGGGAGCCATCATCCTGGTGCTGGTGGCGCTCTGCGCGCTCGTCGTCTTCCTGGCCCGCACCTTCCGCTTCCTGCGGGTGGAGCGCGTGCTGGGGCTGGTGCAGGACCTGATTGTCACCGCGACGGAGCGCCGCATCCAGGCCCGGCTGAGGCGGCTTCCGCTGGACCCCGCGGCGGTCCTGCGGTTGCCGGCGGATGCCACCTCGCTCCTGGCTGCTTCGTCGGGCTACCTCGCGGACGTCGACCTCCAGGACCTCACGCGGCTCGCCCGGGATTGGGGCGTGCGGGTCCGCATCTGCATCACCGTGGGCGAGTACATCGACCAGGAGGAGGTCGTCGGCTGGGTGGTGGCGGACGGAGGGGGCGCCGTGGAGGCCCACGTGCTCCACGGCCTCTCCGCCACGTTGCGCATCCAGTCCGCGCGCGAGCCCGACTGCGACCCCGCGCTCGGGCTTCGCATCCTCGTCGACGTCGCGAACCGGGCCCTGTCCTCGTCCGCGAACGACCCGTACACGGCACGGCAGGCGCTCCATCAGATTCGTTCGGTGATGCGCCGGCTGGCGGGCCTGCCCCTGGGGGACTGGAACGTCGTCGACCCGGATGGCAGGGCGCGTGTGTCACTGGTGGCCATGCGGCTGCGCGACTACCTCTTCCTCGCCGTGGACGGCCCGCTCCATTACGCGGGAGGCGACCCGGAGGTGCTGGAGGAGGTGCTCCAGATTGCCCTCACCGTGGGCCTGCTCGCACGCGACGCACAGGACCGCGCCGCGGCGCACGCGCTGCTCGCACGTGTGCTCGCGGACGTCCATCACTCCCCGGAGAAGGACCGCTTCCACCGCCTGCTCGCCCAGGCGGAGCGCGTCCGGGCCTCCTTCCAGGGCGAGCGCCGTACGCGCGTCGAGCAGGGACGCGCGGACTGGCTTCCAGACTGAAGCGCTGGCTTTCAGTGGCGGGTTTCGCGGGTGGGCTTGAAGCCCATGAGGAAGTCGATGAGCAGGCGGGTGCCGTAGCCCGTCGCGCCCTTGCTGCGCCACGCGTTGTCGCGCTCGGCCCGCGCGGTCCCCGCCATGTCGATGTGCGCCCAGGGCAGCCCGTCCACGAACTCCTCCAGGAAGAGGCCCGCGGTGATGGCCCCGGCGTTGTCGCCGCCCACGTTCTTCATGTCCGCCACCTCCGACTCCAGTTCCTGCCGCAGGCGCCGGTCCAGCGGGAGTTGCCACACGGTGTCGCCGGTGCGCTCGCCCGAGTCCTTCACCTGCTCCACCAGGGACTGTTCGTTGCCCATGACGCCCGCGGTGAGGACGCCCAGCGCGCGCTGACACGCGCCGGTGAGCGTGGCGATGTCCACGATGGCGTCGGGCCTCGGCGATTGCTCGGTGGCCAGGACGAGCGCGTCCGACATCACCAGGCGGCCCTCGGCGTCGGTGTTGATGACCTCCACCGTCTTGCCGCCGCGCACCGTCAGCACGTCCCCCAGCTTCATGGCGGTGCCGGAGGGCATGTTGTCGGTGCACATCAGGTAGGCCGTCACCGCCGTCCTGCAGCCCAGCTGCTTCAGCGCCGTCATCGCCGCGAGGATGGCGCCCGCGCCGGACATGTCGCCCTTCATCGTGGCGTGGACCAGGTCGTTCGGCTTCAGACCCAGGCCGCCCGAGTCGAACATGATGCCCTTGCCCACCAGTGAGACGCGGCCCAGGGGCTGGACGGCTTCGCCCTTGCTGCCCCTGGGCGTGTACGTCAGCTTGATCATCCGCGGCGGCTCCGTGCTGCCGGCGTTGACGCCCAGCAGGCCGCCGCAGCCGAGCCCGGCCAATGCCTCACCGTCGAAGACCTCGACCTCCAGGCCGCAGCGTTTGGCCAGGGACTCGGCCACCTTCGCCAGCCGTGCGGCGGTCAGCAGGGTGGCGGGGGAATTGGCGAGGTCGCGCGCGAACGCCGTGGCGCGGGCGTGGATGCCTCCGCGCACCATGCCCTGCTCGACCTCCTCGGTGTTCTTCGAACCCGGGACGAGCGTCAGGGCTTCGAGCGGCGGCTCCTGTTCGGAGTTCCGCTTGTAGGGCCGGTAGCGGTAGCGGGCGAGCAGGACGCCTTCGGTCAGGGCCTGCGCGGCGAGGTCCGCCGGGACGCTCCCGGTGTCCGGGACCTGGAGCGCCACGCGCTTCTGTTGGCCCACGGCCCGCGCGAACGCGGCGGCGGCATCCCGGAGCTTGCCTGCATCCAGCTGTCCCCGCGCCCCCAGGCCGACGGCGACCAGGGGCGGGCCTCCCGAGCGGGGAATGAGCAGCGTCTGACCGGCCTTGCCCTCGAAGCCCGCCGCTTTCAGGAACGCGCGGTCGAGGCCGGGGGCCTTCACCTCTTCGTCCGCTCCCACGAACGTGCCGACACAACCGACGTCGGTGGGGAGGGTGGTCGATACGGCGAGCTTCGTCTCCTCCAGGGATTCGATGGAGGGAGCGGGGTGGAACTCGGCCTGCGCGCGTGAATGAAACGAGGTCAACATGGAAGCCTCCTGATGGAGGAACTGGGCACTGAACCAGGAGGGTGCAACATCCAGAAGCCCACTCGCCCCTGCCTCTGGGAGCGGTTTTCCGGCGGATGCAAGGTGTGGATGTTCCGCCACTCAAGCCCTTGAGGGAGGAAGCCCATGCGCACACTGCCGTCGAAGCGGATGTCACTGCTCACCGAACGCGAAGCCCAGCTCGTCCTGTCCAGCGCCCCACGCAACCTGGCGGAGCTCTCACCACGGGAACTGCGCGGCCGCATCCTGAGAGCGCGCCGCCTGATGGAGAAGTACCAGGACGCGGCGCAGCGGCAGCGCAGGGAGGCACTCCGCAAGGAGGTGCCCTCCCGCTCCCGCCGCGCCGAGGGCAACCGCAACACCCTCCGCAAGGCCGAGTACTTCGCCCTCACCCTGGAGCGCTTCGAGAAGCGGCTCGCCCTGCTGGAGCGCAAGGCCCAGGTCCGGGCCCGCGCCGCGAGCCGTCCGGCCCCCCGGCGGACGACGCGCGCGGCCACGGGAGGACGAAAGCCCGCGCGCCGGACGCGCGCCGCCGGCCGCACCGCGAAGGCCGCCACCCTGAAGCGGACGTCCAACAAGAAGCGGGGTGGTGCCCTGAAGCAGGAGCGCTTTCCCGCCCTCAAGCGGAAGGCCCATGCCTCTGGCCGGGGCCGCCGGACCCAGACCCAGCGCGACTCGCGGCGCTGAGGGGCAAGGCGCCCGGGTGACGGGAGAGCGCCTCCCGCACCGCGAGGCGCTCTCCCTCGTCTACCCAAGCCCCCAGGGCAGTCCCAGGACCTGCCACGCGACCAACAGGGCAATCCACACGGCGAAGACCACGATGACGTACGGCAGCATCAAGGCCACCACGGTCCCCACGCCCGCGTCCTTCTGGTACTTCTGGGCGAAGGTGACGATGAGCGCGAAGTAGGCGTTCAGCGGTGAGATGGCATTGAACGGACCGTCACCCACGCGGTACGCGGCGAGCACGGCCTCCGGGTCCACGTTCAGCCGCATCAAGAGCGGCACGAACACCGGCGCGAAGATGGCCCACTTCGGAATGGCGCCCGTCATGATGAGGTCCAGGACGGCGACCACCAGCACGAACCCGATGAGCAGCGGCAGCGCGCCCAGGCCCGCGTGCTCCAGGGCATCACCCACCTTCACGGCCGCGATGGTCGCCATGTTCGTGTAGGTGAACAGGGCGATGAACTGGCTGATGATGAACAGCAGGAAGATGAGGCCGCCCAGCCCGGCGACCGCCTTCTCCATGGCCTTGATGACGTCCACGCTATTCTTCATCGTCCCGGCGCCGACGCCGTAGGCGGCCCCCGTCACCAGGAACAGCACGGTGATGGCGACGATGAGGCCGTTCATGAACGGCGAGTCCCCGATGAGCGCGCCCGTCTCCGGGTTGCGCAGCGGAGCCCCCGGGGGCAGCGCCAGCAGGCCGAAGAACACCAGCACGCCCACGAGCCCCCAGAACGCGAACTTCAGCCCCCGCGACTCCTCCGGGGACAGCTTCGCGCCCGCCGTGGCCGGCTTCTCTCCCTTGTACTCACCCAGCCGGGGTTCGATGAGCTTGTCGCTGATGAGCGACACGATGATGGTCAGCATCACCACCGACGCGAGGGAGAACCAGAAGTTCGCCGTCAGGTCGATGGAGCGGTCCGGCGCCATGATGTGGATGGCGTCGTTGGTGATCTCCGTCAGGATGCCGTCCAGCGGTTTGATCAGGATGTTGACGGTGAAGACCGCGGCGACACCGGCGAACGAGGCCGCCAGGCCCGCGAGCGGATGCCTGCCCACGGTGAGGTAGGCGGCCGCCGCCAGGGGAATCAGCACCAGGTAGCCGGCATCCGCGGCGATGCTCGACAGGATGCCCACGAACACCAGGATGTACGTGAGGAGCCGGGCCGGAGCGACCGCCACCAGCTTGCGGATGAGCGCGCCCACCAGGCCCGCTGCGTCCGCGACGCCCACGCCCAGCATGGCGACGATGATGACGCCCACCGCGTTGAAGTCCATGAAGTGCTGGACGACGCCCGCGAACATGAAGCGCAGGCCCTCGCCCGTCAGCAGGCTCTTCGCGGCGGTGGTCGTCTCCTCCAGTTGGTGCGTGTCCGGGTTGATGGTCTCGTAGGTGACGCTGGCTCCCATCCTGTAGAAGATGTGGGAGAGCACCATCACGATGGCAATCAGCGCGACGAAGATGACCGCGGGGTGGGGGACCTTGTTGCCCACCCGCTCGATGGCGTCGAGCACCCGCTCCATGCCCTTCTTCTTTGGCGGCGTGCGCTGTTTGTTCTTGGTCTCGCCTGGGACCTGGACGTCGTCGAAATGAGCCGCTTTGGCCATGGGAGTGCTGCTCCTTTCCAATCCCTCAGATCTCCAGCTCGCCACCCACGGAGAGCGAGGTATCCGTCTTGACCTTGCCCGCCGCGGGTGCGCTGTCGTGTTGCAGTTTGAAGTACGTGGTGAGCGCGAAGCGGTCCGTCAGGTGCACGGACAGCTTCGTGGTGGAGTCCAGCAGGACGCGTGTGTCTCCGAAGATGTCCGGGAGCAGCAGGGCGTCCTCGCGCAGGTGCACGTGCTCGTTGATGTCGTAGCGGAACGCCACGCCCACCGCGGGTGACCACAAGGTCACGTTCGGCAGGTCCTCGCGCGTGGGGGTGTACTGGAATCGGCGGTCCTTGGCGTAGCTCGCGCCCAGGTACGTGCGCAGGAAGAGCTCCTTCTCCGTCTTCTTCTTCTTCCGCTCCAGGAACGTGAGGCCGATGCCCAGCTCCACCTCGGTGCGCAGCTCCAGGCTGGCGGGGTGGTCTGTCTCCAGGCCCAGGAAGGTGTAGGCGCTGACCAGGCGCGTGAAGCGGTAGTCGCCGCGCGCCCAGCCGCCGAGCGTCAGGGCCGTGACCTCCCGCTCCTCCTCGTCCTCCGCGGCCGCGTTGCCGTAGGCGCCATCCGCCTCCAGGGTGAGCGCCCACACCGGGGACTCGTACTCCGCCATCGCATCACCCGTGATGGTGAAGGAGCGGGCGTTGCCGCCGAAGTAGGAGGCGCCGAGCCCGGCCGAGCCCGTCCAGGGCCCTTCGTCCTCGTCCTCTTCCTCGGCTGCTGACGCGACGGAAGCCGATGAGGAGGCATCCGCCGCTTCGGAAGGAGGCGTGGGTGTCTGGGCCATGGCCGCGAAGAGGATGAGGAGTGGACTCATACGTGCCCTTGGGAAGGAGGAGCCTGCCTGTCCCGGTGAAGAGGGAGGGGCGACCTCGGTGGTGCTCGAAGGCCTTCTCGCGGCCCACGCAACCTTCGACACGCACCGCGCGTACGGCAATCACAGGCTGGCATGCCGGGGAAGGCACCCTCGTGCCTTTGCCCGTCAGAACGTGATGAGGGATTTGTTCTACAGGCCCTGGTTCAGGGGCGCACGACGTCCTGGATGAACCGGCTCAGTGACTCCGCCATCTTCTGGTGCGTGGCGGCGGAGGGATGCCAGTCCTCGCCGACGCCGTCAGCGAAGGGGTTCTGCATGGCCATCACGTGGCGGTGGACCCGGGCGTCGCCCAGGCGCTGGCGTTCCGCCACCAGGTCGGAAATCCAATCGCCCACGTGCACGGACGTCACCACGCCCTGCTGTTCCTTCCGCTTGAAGCCATCCGTCATGCTGCCCAGCGTGCAGACGATGTGCGCGCGGGGATGCAGCGTGCGGAGCCGTTCGAGGAAGGTCCGGTAGGCGGACTTGAACGCCGCTTCGTCCGGAAGGAACGCGGCGGTGCCCGCGCCCGCGAACGTGTCGTTGGTGCCGGCGTTGAGGACAATCACATCCGGTGAGTCGTTGGAGAAGTCCCAGGCGGCGGGGTGGTCCGGGACGGCGCGCTCATAGATGGCCGGAATCAAGCCGGACGTGGACAGGTCCAGGTTGCGGTACACGCCGTGGCCCGAATAGCAGACGAACACGGCCTCCGCGCCCAGGCGTTGGGCCGTGAGCCAGCCATGACTCCGTCTGGGATTCTGGTGCTTCGACGTGAAGGAGGGCACCCTGGAGGAGGCTGTCTGGGGAGTGAAGGTGGCGTCGGTGCCGTAGCCACAGGTGATGGAGTCCCCGACGAACTCCAGCTTGAGCCCCGTGTGCTGCTGGGGCGGCTCCCGGAGCTCACCATGGACCTCCAGCGCCAGGAGCGTGCTGGCGCCCACCAGGGACTCGGTGCGCTTGAAGAGCTCCACCGTGTGCAGGCCCACGGGAAGGTCGCTGGCGAGCAGGTACGTGGCCTGACCGGGCTTCACCGCGAGCAGCCTGGGAGGTGCCCCGTCCACCACGACGTCGAAGTGGTTGGTCCCCACGTCGCCGCCCGCGCCCGCGTCATCGAGCCGCATCCGCACCGCGTCGCCCCAGAAGCGCGCGCGCACCGTGACGCCCGGATGCGAGAAGACGACCCCTGTAGCTGAGCGGTATGTCCGGCCCACGTACCGCACGCGCGCGTCGGTGGCGGGGATGCTCACCCAGGGCATGGAAGGGCCTTCCGGTGGGGTGGAGGGGGCCCTGCACGCGGCCAGCGACAGGCCCATGCCAAGGCAGACGCCAGCGATGAGGGAGCGGTCGGGCACGTACTCCCAGCGTACACGCAAGACGGCGGCGGCCCACCAGATGCCATCAGTGAACAGCCCATGCTAGATGACTCGCGTTTGCTGTCATCTCCAGGGGGCCCCCATGAACCGATTGATTGGCTTTCGTTTCCAACTGGCATTGCTGGCCGTGCTGACGCTCCTGGGCACCGGCTGTGGTGCCGACCCGGAGCCGCCGAAGTCCCAGCCGAAATCCCCCACGCTCGTCGAGAGCACGCAGTCCGCCGTCAACCTGATGGCCAACGAGGCGGTGACGCTCCACGTCGCCGCGAAGGATGACGCCCAGCGGGCCCTGGGCTTCAGCTGGGAGGCCAGCACGGGTGTCCTGGAGCAGCCGCAAAGCACCGCGACGACCAGCGACGTGCGCTGGAAGGGCCCGGAATGTCTGCCTGCTGGAACGCGCGCCAGGGTGACGGTGACCATCACCAATCATGTGGCGCCCGCCATCACGCGGAGCTTCGCGCTCTCCGTCGTCGCGTGTCCCGCGGCGCCGGCCGTCGCCGCGGGCCGCTACCATTCGCTGGTGCTCCGCCCTGACGGCACGGTCGTGGAGTGGGGCCTCTCCTATCTCCGCTTCGACGGCTCCGCCCGCCCGGTGCCCGGACTGACCGACATCCGGGCGGTGGCGGCGGGAGGCGACCATGCGCTGGCCTTGCGCAAGGACGGCACCGTCTGGGCGTGGGGGAGCAACTTCTCGGGACAGCTGGGAGATGGAACGACGACGACCCGCACCACGCCGGTGCGGGTGGTGGGGCTGACGGAGGTTCTCGCCGTCGCCGCGACTGGCTACTCCTCGCTGGCCCTGTGCAAGGACGGTACGGTCTGGGCGTGGGGGGATAACAGCGACGGCCAGCTCGGCGATGGAACGACGGAGGGACGTCTCACCCCCGTGCAGGTGCCGGGGCTGGCACGGGTCACCGGCATCGCCGCTTCCAGGGATCACTCGCTGGCCGTGCTCGCGGATGGGACGGTCCGGGCATGGGGCAACAACTCCTCGGGTCAGCTTGGCAATGGAGAGTTCAACTGGGAGGTCGGCAGCCTCCGCCCGGTCGCGGTGCTCCATCTGACGGACGTGGTCTCCGTCGCCGCGAGTTATGCGCTCTCGTTCGCCGTGCATTCGGACGGCACCGTGTCGTCGTGGGGCACCAACGTGGATGGGGCCCTGGGCGGTGATTCCCGGAGGAACGGACACATTCCGGGCAAGGTGCCGGGAATGACAGACGTGACCACCCTCTCCGCGGGCACCTTCTACGCGGTGGCCCTGATGGGGGATGGCACCGTCCGGGGCTGGGGAACCAACGGCTCCGGCCAGCTCGGGGATGGGACGTACACCCGCCATGCTCCCACGCAGGTGTCGGGCCTCGCGGGCGTCGCGGCCGTGGCGGCGGGTGACGAGCATGTCCTGGCCGTGCTCTCCGACGGGAGCCTGCGGGCCTGGGGCGACAACCGGTACATGCAGCTCGGCATCCAGCCGGAGACCGTGAACCGCAGCGGACCCGTGCAGGTGCCGGGGCTGACGGAGGCGAATAGCGTGGCCGCGGGTGAAACCCACTCCCTGGCCCTGCGCGCGGATGGCACGGTCTGGGCCTGGGGCGACAACCGCGAAGGCAGCCTGGGGATTGGCGCCGCGCACGGCGGCAGCACGACGCCCGCCCAGGTGCCGAACCTCTCCGGCGCCAAGGGCATTGCCGCGGGCGAGAGCCTCTCGCTGGCGGTGCTCTCCGATGGCACCGTCATGTCGTGGGGCTCCAGCAGCTTCGGGCAACTGGGGGTCGAGTCCTCGTCATACGGTTTTGCCCCCGAACCCATCACCGGGCTGAGCGGCGTCACGGCCGTGTCCGCGGGTCGCTGGTATGCGCTGGCCCTGCGTGAGGACGGCACCGTCTGGGCCTGGGGGTACAACGGCCAGGGCCAGCTCGGCGACGGGACGACCGATGGACGCCGCGTGCCGGGGCAGGTGGCGGGACTGACGCACGTCACCGCCATCGCCGCGGGCGCAATCCACGCGCTGGCGCTGCGTGAGGACGGCACCGTCTGGGCATGGGGGGACAACGACTTCGGGGCCCTGGGGGATGGAACGAACACCGCACACGCCATGCCGGCGCAGGTGCCAGCTCTGACGGGAGTCGTCGCCGTGGCCGCGGGGAAATACCACTCCCTGGCCCTGCGCGAGGACGGCACCCTCTGGGCCTGGGGGTACAACGGCCAGGGCCAGTTCGGCGACGGGACGACTCTCAGCCAGCGGTCCCCGGTGCAGGTTCCCAACCTGACGGGAGTCCAGCGCATCGCCGTGGGCGACGACCACTCGCTCGCCGTGACGAACGGAGGCCCCCTCGTCACCTTTGGGAGCAATGCCTCCGGGCAGCTGGGGCTGGGCGAGGGAACCGGGAACCAGTCGCGCGGAGAGATCGCCTCGCTTCGCGATGCCCGCGCCATCGCGGCGGGCAGCGCCTACACCCTGGCCGTCGCGCGCGGTGGGACGGTGTGGGCCTGGGGCGTCAACGCCATGGGCCAGCTCGGCAACGGCGAGGCGGCGAACAGCCCCCGGCCCCTCTCGGTGACGCTGCCGTAGGGGGCTGGAACGAAGGGGGACTTGCGCTGACTGGATGACCAGTTTATAAATCCAGTCATGAGTTCCGACCCACGCACCGCCATCATGGGCGCCGCTGGCGAAGTCTTCGCCCGCTTTGGCTTCAAGAAGGCCTCGGTCGAGGACATCGCCAGGCGGGCAGGCGTGGGCAAGGGCAGCATCTACCTGCACTTCGAGAGCAAGGAAGCGCTCTTCGAGGCCTGCGTGGAGCGGGCGTACGGGGAGGGCCTGGCCGAGCTCAATGCGCGGGTGCGCCGGGCGAAGACGCCCGAGGCCCAGGTCCGGGCCTACATCCAATGCAAGCTGGAGCAGCAGTCCCGTGCACCCGAGGGGCAGCGCATCGAGCTGAGCACCATCTTCGAGCTGGGACTCCAGGCGGCGCACCTCGTACCCAGGATGATGGAGAGTGACGCCGCTGTGCTGGCGGGCATCCTCGAGGAAGGCGTGGAGCAGGGAGTCTTCACCGTGGCCGAGCCCAGGTCCGCGGCCCGTGGCTTCGTGGCGTTGCTCATGCAGTTCGCCGTCAAGTTGATGCCGGAGGGGGCGGACGTCGCGCTGATGCAGTCGGTGGAGCGCTGCTTCGACATCTTCATCCGTGGCCTCCTGAAGCAACCTCCCAACTGACCCCTCCTTTTCTGGCCCCACTTCGCGCCCGGGCGCGGTGGGGCTTTCGTTTGGCCGGGACTGACCAGAAAACCGATTCAGTCATCCAGTGCCGGGTCTCCGGCCACAGCACGAGGAACGAAGCAATGAAGACGTTCATGAAGGCAGCAGCGGTGGCGGTGGCGGTGGTGGCGACGGGGTGCGGTGGGGGTGACAAGGCCGTCGTCCCGCGGGCCTCCGCCGCGCAGGTCGCGCAGAAGCCGGTGGGCGTGCGTGCCGTCACACCCGCCACGCAGCTGGAGTCGAGCGTCCTCAAGGCCACGGGCAGCGTGCGCTCCAAGCAGTCGGCGACGCTGAGCGCGCAGGCGTCCGGCACGCTCACGCGCGTCAGCGTGGACGTGGGCGACACGGTGAAGCGGGGCCAGGTGCTGGCGCAGCTGGACACCTCCAACGCGCGCATCGCCGTCAACCAGGCGCGTGCCTCCAAGGCGGCGGCGGACGCGGCGCTGGATGGCGCGACGTCGGAGGTGGAGCGGACGCGTGTGCTGGCGCAATCGGGCAGCCTCCCGCGCGCCTCGCTCGACAAGGCGGAGGTGGGCTTCCGTCAGGCGCAGGCGCAGGCGCAGCAGGCCGCCGCCGCCCTGGACAGCGCGCAGGCGTCCGTGCGCGACGCCACGCTCACGGCCCCCTTCGACGGCGTCATCACCAGCAAGAGCCGCAACGCGGGCGACTACGTGTCGCCGGGCACGGCCATCTTCGGGCTCGTCAACACGCAGGCGCTGGAGGTGCGCGCCCCGGTGCCCGAGTCACTCGTGGACCGCGTGTCGGTGGGCACCGTCGTGAAGGGCACGCTCAACCCCTCCGGCGCGCCCTTCGAGGCGAAGGTGAAGAGCCTGGGCGCCACCATCGACGAGCAGACGCGCACCGTGGAGGTGCTCGCGGAGGTGCTGCCGGCGAAGGACGCCGGTGCGCGGCTGCGCGCGGGCGCCCTGGTGGAGCTGGACTTCTCCAGCGTGGCGGCCTCCGACAACGCACCGGAGCAGGCGGGCCTCTTCCTGCCCACGCAGGCCGTCAACGCCCGGGGCCAGCAGGGCTTCGTCTGGGTGGTGCAGGACGGCAAGGCGCAGCGCCGGGACGTCAAGGTGGAGCGCGTGCTGCCCGGCTTCGTGCGCGTGGTGCAGGGACTGGGCTCCGCCGACCGCGTCGTGGCCGACGCCAGCCTGCCGCTCCAGGACGGCACCGCGCTCCAGGTCGTCCAGTAGCCGGGCGCCTTCCTTCCCAACCCCTTTCACCGTCACGCCATCCCCATGCTCCAGACCTTCATCAAACACTCTGTCTTCACAGTCATGCTGATGGCGGCGGTCGTCGTCTTCGGCCTGTACGCCTATCCGCGCATCGGCGTGGACCAGTACCCCAACGTCGACATCCCCTACGTCTCCGTCACCACGCTCCTGCCGGGCGCGGACCCCGAGTCCATCGAGAAGAACGTCACCGACCCGCTGGAGGAGGCGCTCAACACGGTCAACGGCGTGGATGAGCTCAACTCCATCAACCTGGAGAACGTGAGCCAGGTGACCATCGCCTTCAAGCTGGGCACCGACGTGAACACCGCGGCCCAGGACGTGCGCGACCGCGTGCAGGCCACGCTGCGCTCACTGCCGGACGACATCGAGACGCCCGTCGTGGAGAAGTTCGACATCGGCGCGGCGCCCATCCTCACGCTGTCGCTCTCCGGCTCCCTGCCCGTGGACGAGCTGACGCGCGTGGCGGAGGACGTGGTGAAGCCCGCCCTCCAGAGCCAGCCGGGCGTGGGCAGCATCGGCGTGGTGGGTGGCCGGAAGCGCGAGGTGCAGCTGGTGGTGGACCCGCAGCGGCTGCGCGGCTACGGGCTGGCCGTTGGCGACGTGAGCCAGGCGCTCCAGTCGCAGAGCGTGGACCTGCCCGGCGGGCGCACCACCCAGGGCGGACGTGAGCGCATCGTCCGGCTGACGGCGGAGGCGCGCAGCGTGGGAGAGATTGGGGACATCATCGTCGCCAGCCCCAACGGCACCCCGGTGCGCGTGCGGGACGTGGCGGCGGTGGTGGACGGTGCGCAGGAGGCGCGCGGCCTGGCCCGCTCGGACACGGGCGCCGCCATCGCGCTCGTGGTGCGCAAGCAGTCCGGCGCCAACACGGTGCAGGTGGCCGAGGCCGTCAAGGACTCCCTGGCGGAGCTCAATTCTCAACTGCCCGAGGGCGTGACGGTCAGCACCATCAGCGACAACTCCACCAACATCCGCGCGTCCATCCACGCGGTGCAGGAGGACATGTTGCTGGGCGGCGTGCTGTCCGTGCTCATCGTGCTGCTGTTCCTGCGCAACCTGCGCTCGACGCTCGTCTCCGCCATCGCGCTGCCGGTGAGCGTCATCGGCACGTTCGCGGTGATGGCGCTGCTGGGCTTCACCTTCAACATCATCACCATGCTGGCGCTGACGCTCTCCATCGGCCTGCTCATCGATGACGCCATCGTGGTCATCGAGAACATCGTCCGGCACCTGGAGGAGGGGAAGACGCCCATGCAGGCGGCGCTGGAGGGCACGAAGCAGATTGTCATCGCGGTGCTCGCGGTGACGCTGGCCATCGTGGCGGTGTTCGTCCCCGTGGCCTTCATGGAGGGCATGATTGGCCAGTTCTTCTTCCAGTTCGGCGTCACGGTGGCCGTGGCGGTGCTCATCTCCTACGCGGTGTCGATGACGCTCACGCCCATGCTCTCCAGCCGCCTGCTCAAGGGGCACAAGCATGGCGCTCCCACCAACCGCGTGAGCGCGGCCATCGAGAGCGCGCTCGTCTGGGTGGAGAACGGGTATCGCCGCGTGCTGGGCGCCGTGCTCAACCGGCGGGGTCTGGCGGTGGCCGCGGCGGTGGGCGTGCTGGTGCTGACGCTGGGCATGGCCCGCTTCCTCAAGTTCACCTTCATCCCGCCCTCGGACAACGGCGCGGTGCGCGTGACGCTGGAGCTGCCCGTGGGCTCCACCCTGGAGGACACCGAGCGTGAGCTGGCCACCGTGGCGCAGCAGGCGCGCACCCTGGAGGGCGTGAAGGAGACGTTCAGCACCGCGGGCGGCGGCACGCTGGAGGAGGTGCACAAGGGCGAGGTGCTGGTGAACCTGGTGCCGCGCAAGGAGCGTTCGTTCGACCAGGAGACCTTCAAGGTCCAGCTGCGCGCCGCGCTGGCGCAGCAGCCGGGCGTGCTGCTCACCGTGCAGGACGCGGCGGGCATTGGCGGTGGCCGCAACCAGCAGGTGCAGTACGTGCTGCGCGGCACGGACTGGTCCCAGGTCGTCGCCGGCAGCGAGAAGCTGCTCGCCGCGATGAAGTCCAACCCGGGCCTGACCGACGTGGACACCACGTTCCGCAGCGGCAAGCCGCAGTACGACGTGCGCATCGACCGTGAGCGGGCCGCGAAGCTGGGCGTGCCGGCCGCGCAGGTGGGGCTCTCACTCCGTGCCTACCTGGGCCGCGACGAGTTCATGACCTACCGCGAGGGCGGTGAGACGTACGACGTGAAGCTGCGCCTGCCGGACGCGACGCTCGCCTCCGAGGAGGCGCTGGGACAGCTCACCGTGCGCTCCACGAGCGGGCAGCTGGTGGAGCTGCGCAACGTGGCCAACATCACGCCTTCGGAGGGCCCGGTGCAGATCGACCGGCAGAACCAGAAGCGGCAGATCACCCTGCTCGCCAACCTGGCCCCGGGCTACACGCTGGGCGAGGGCATGGCTTACCTCACGGCGCAGGCCCAGCAGGACCTGCCCCAGGGCGTGGTGGGCGGCTTCGCTGGCAACGCGAAGGAGCTGGGCAAGACGACCGCCGCCTTCGCCACCGCGCTGGGGCTGGGCATCCTGCTGCTCTACATGATCCTGGCGGCGCAGTTCGGCAGCTACATCCACCCGTTCACCATCATGCTGTCGCTGCCCTTCGCGCTCATCGGAGCCATTGGCGCGCTGCTGCTGTCGGGCCACGCGCTGTCCATCTTCGCGCTCATCGGCGTCATCATGCTGATGGGCCTGGTGGTGAAGAACGGCATCCTGCTCGTGGACTTCACCCAGCAGCTGCGTGAGGCGGGCCGGAGCGCGCGTGATGCACTGCTGGAGGCCGCGCCCATGCGCCTGCGCCCCATCCTCATGACGACCATCGCGATGGTGGCTGGCATGGTGCCGGTGGCGCTCGCCAAGGGGGATGGCGCGGAGATGCGCGTGCCCATGGCGCTGGTCATCATCGGCGGCCTCATCAGCTCCACGGTGCTGACGCTGGTGGTGGTGCCCGTCGTCTACTCGCTGCTGGACGGAGTCTCCGCGCGCTTCAAGCGCCGTGAGGAGGACGCTCCGGTGGCGGTCCAACTCACGGAAGAAGGCGCGCACTGAGCGCGGCCATCCCCAAACCCTTTCAGCTCGACCTCCATCATGATCATCCCAGTGCTTCTCTCCAGCGTTCTGCTGACGCAGGCCCCCGGTGTGTCCGACCGGCCCGTTCAGACCCCCATCCCCGAGCCGAAGGTGGCTCCGGCCACCGCGTTCTCGCTGCTCTCCCTCGAGGAGGCCATCGCCCTCGCGGAGAAGCAGAGCCCCAGCCTCGACGCGGCCCGCGCGCGGCTCCAGCAGTCCCGGGAGCTGGGCAACAAGGCCTGGTCGGGCTACCTGCCCAACGTCACCGCGAGCGGTTCGTACACCCGGTACCCCAGGGACGTGTCGTTCGCGCTCCCCGGAGCGCCGGACCCCATCACATTGCAGAAGAAGGACCAGCTGGGCGGACAGCTCACCGCGCGGCAGGCGTTGATCGTCCCCACGCTGTGGCCGGCCATCCAGAACGCCTACCTGGGCGAGAAGGCGGCGGCGCTGACGGCGGAGAACACCCGGCGGGAGATCCTCTTCGCGGTGGCCCAGTCCTACCTCGGCGCCGCGAGCCTGCGGGAGGCCCTGGCGGTGAATGAGCAGCTCCTCGACGTCCGCCGGGGCTTCGAGCGCGATGCCGAGGCGCGCTTCCAGGCCGGCGACGCGGAGAAGCTGGCCGTCCTGCGCGCGACGCTGGACCGCAAGGAGGCGGAGCAGGCGGTGGTGCGCAGCCGCAACGCCTACGCCATCGCGAGGAGCGCCCTGGCCGCACTGCTCGCGCGGCCGGTGGACTTCGACGTGGCGCCACCGCAGGGCAACGCGGTCACCGTCCCCGCCGAGGCCGGTGACGCGCAGGGCGCGGAGAAGACCGCGCTGGACCGGCGGCCGGACGCGGCGGCGGCGCGCCTCAACGTGGACGTCGCGCGCGGCGGCCGGAAGCAGATCCTCTTCGAGTACCTGCCCAACCTGTACGCCAACGGCAACTACTCGGCGGCGAACACCGCCGGGCTCACCGGCCAGAGCACCACCTGGACGGCGGGGCTGTCCCTGTCGTGGACGCTGTTCGACGGCGGCCTGCGCGAGGCCAACCTGCGCGAGTCCTCCGGGAAGATCGCCGAGGCGAACGCCAACCTGCGCGGCCTGGAAGAGAAGATTCGCGATGAGGTGCGCAAGTCCCGCAGCGAGCTGGAGAGCGCGGAGGTCAACCTCAGCACGGCCGAGGAGCGGGTGAAGCTGGCCTGGGAGAGCGCGCGGCTGGCGAAGCAGAACTTCGACGCCGGGGCCACGACGTACCTCCAGGTGACGGACGTCAACGCGGCGCTCGCGAACGCCCAGCTGTCGGCCGTGGCCGAGTCGCTCAACGTGCGGCTGTCCCGCCTGGCGCTGATGCGGGCCATGGGCCTCTTCGACCCCACGGGCCACTCCCTGGTTCAGCCGTAGCCAATGGCGGACAGGTTCCTCCTGCTGGCCATGCTGCACGTCGTGGGGCTTCCTGACCCGGCCCTGGCGCAATCCTCCCCGGTGGGGTTCGGTTTCTAGCCGCCCTTCGGGGCACGGGCTCTCAACATGACTGTCTTGTCACTCATCCCCAGGCAGCGCGCGGCCGTCCTCGAAGCCGCGCGCGAAATCTTCGCACGCAGCGGCTTCCTGGAGGTCTCCCTGGGAGACATCGCGTACCGCGCGCGGCTGTCGCCGGTCCGGATGGCCGAACTCTTCAAGGGCAAGAAGGAGCTCTTCGACGCGGTGGTGGAACCGCGGCTCGCGCGTCCCCGGGCTCGCGAGGTCGCGATGCTGACGGCCATCTTCGAGGAGGGCAGGGAACAGGGCACCTTCGAGGTCCGCGACTCCCGGGCCGCCGCACGAGCGCTGGCGCTGGGGTTCCAGCACGTCGAGTGCACGCTGCTGCGCGTCGGCCTGCCGCCGGGAGCGCTCAAGCGACTCTGACGGTCCGGATTTTCCGGGGACGGTGCAAACTGCCCGTCACCATGGGAACAGCACTCGCACAGCGGCTCCTGAACGGCCGTTCGAAGCATGCGGCCGGGGCGCTGGATGCGTGCAAGCGCGGGGAGTGGGCGGAGTTCGTGAATCGGATGGCCCCGCCGAAGCCCTTCCTCTTGGGGCGGCGGGGCTACGGCCGCTGCCTGGCGCACGCCGAGCGGTCGCTTGCCGGGCCGGTGACGGTGAAGCTTATGCTCGTGCCACTGTGGGCCTGCTCGACGGAAGACGGAGCGTCCACGGAATGGGTGGCCATGCACGGCGTGGCGGAGGAGGGACAGCCCTTGTCCGAGCTGGAGGTGGGGCCTTTCATCGGCATGAAGGACGCCTCGCCCCGCGCGGACGCGCTGTGGGAGTGCACGGTGCGGCGGTGGACAGCGGCGACCGTGGTCATGAGTCGCTTCTATGCGCCGGACGCCCCGCTGGTGCTCCGGGCGGGGGACTTCGGCGTTCGTGAAGCATGGTTGGAGGAGGTGGTCTCCGTCACGGTGCGTGAAGCGGAGCCGCTCCCACGTCCGACCCGGGAGGTGCCCATGTTCACCAACGGGTTCGAGCCCCGGGTCCGGGTGTCGCCCGAGCTGGAATCCCAGATCCAGGCGATGTGCTTCACGGCGGGGGTCGTAGACGGCTGAATGAGCGGTATCCTCGCGGGAAGGAGTGATCCAGACCGATGCCAGAGTCCTTCGCGAACCCTACCCAGCTGGTCCAATGCTCCGACGCGGAGCTCGAAGCGTTGGTGGAACAGGCTGACTTCGGAAACTTCGAGCCTGGCCGGGACCTTCCGCCGCTGCGCGAACGGCTGCTCCGGCTGGAGCGCGAGCGCGGCCTCACGGAGGTCCACCGGCTCTTCTCCGAGAAGGTCCTGGCCGCGGGGGCACGGCTCGTGGAGACCCCGCGATACATCGGCGTGCAACACAGCTTCGCGCTCAGTCCGGATGGACGCCACCTCGCCATCGCGAGCGGCCGCCTCGACAAATTGCCCGGCGGAGACGTACGCATCTGGGAGCTGGCGACGGGGCGCGTGGTCGACGCCGTCGGGTTCGAGACGACGCAGGTCGGCTCCACGGGGGACCCCTCCTGCCTCCAGTGGTCGCCGTCAGGGGAGTGGCTCGGCGTCAACCTGGACGATGTCGTCGTGGGCGTGCTGAGGGCCTTCGCCGGAACCCCGCCTTCGTTCACCGCCGACGTCACCCGGCGCTGGGGCTCGCCGCCGGGGGCGGCTGTCATCAATCCCAAGACCGTGGAGAACAAGGGGCACCTGCCCGCCTGGTGCTGGTCTCCGGATGAAACCCAGCTGTTCATCTCCACCCCCGGCCCGGACGGCGCGCTGGGCTGCATCATCCCGTTCCGGGAAGGGGCCCGGGTCAACGAGGACAGTGAAGGGCTTCGCTGGTGCCCGGCCCGGTTGGACGGACGGCCTTCGAAATCGCAGCCGCATGCCTGGGTGCGGTGGAGCCCGGATGGCTCCCGCATCCATGGCTATTGCAAATACGAGTACGTGTCCGAGCCGCACCCCGACTCGGGCCAGGACGCCCATCCGTCCGCCTCCGTCATCGACGTGGGGAGCGGCGACCTCCAGTACCGCTTCGATGAGCTGAAGCTGCCGGTGGCGTTCTCGCCGGATGGTGCCCGCCTGGCCTACGGCGAGGAGCCGTCCCGGCTCGTCAACGGACACACCGGCCGCACGGTGTCCGACCTGAGCAAGGACTTCGGCGCGCGCATTCTCTCGGTCGCGGAATACGTCTGGTCCCGCGACGGCCGGCGTCTGGCCGTGCTCCTCAACGGCTACGAGTTCCCGCAGGTCCTCATCTTCGAGAACGGCAAGTTCCTGTGCCAGATGGACCTGAAGCGCCGCTCGTTCGGGCTGGCCCTCAAGAGCGGCGACCTGGGCCGCTGGGCCTGGTCGCCGGATGGCTCCATGGGCGCATGCCTGCTGCGCGAGGGAGGCATGGCCGAGCTGTGGAAGCGTGAAGGACTCAAGGTCGAGCTATGGAAGGTCGGGTCCTCGCCCAAGATGCTCCGGCGGCTCGAGGGCGCCAACGGCATCGACGGACTGGCCTGGGGCGCGGACGGAATGCTCGTGGGAGCGGGGCCCCATGCCATCGCCTTCTGGGACGTGAACACCGGAGAGCAGCGCTCCCGCTCCTCGTTGGAGTTGGAGCCGGGCCGCGTGCCACCCCCGAGCGACTGGAACCCCTGGCCGGACGAAGTCGCACGGTTCATTCCGACCGAGCGCGGCTGGGACTTCACGCGAGCACAGCCGGACGGCACCGTGGAGTGTCCTCCGGGTTCGCGGGAGAAGCTCGAGCCCCGGCTGATGTTCTCGGTGGGGGGCCGCCATGCCTGGCCCTGGCGCTGGGCCGAGGGGACCCCGTATGCGCGCTGGGAGTCCGGGGCACTTTCGCTCGTCGAGCCCCAGGCGGAGGCCGCGTTCGAGGAGCGGCGCGTCCCCGTGCCCGAAGGCGAGACGCTGGCAGCGAGAGACGCCCGGCACGGGACGTGGGGATTCCTGAAGCAATACGAGGCCCCCACGCGGCCCCTGGATCATTACAGGGCCGACCCGGTGTTCACGCACGGTCCCGCCATCAGCCGCGCCAACCTCACGCCGTATCTCGGCAAGGGGGTGATGCTGCGCCAGACGCAATATGGGACGTGGTACGCGCTCGGGGCGCTGCTCGAGGTCTCCGACGAGGGAATCCTCCTCCACCCGCGCGCTCCCATCGGCTCGTACCGCGAGCGGCTCCTGTCCTTCCGGGACATCCTCTGGATTGGACCGGCGGTGCCGCTCGACACGCCGGAGGGCTAGTGCCAGGTGCCCACGCCGAAGCCCCAGCCGAAGTAGCGGCGGGACACGTCGGCGAAGCCGCTGACGCGCCACGAGGTGTCGGGCGAGAACAAGCCGAAGACGGACCATTGGAACAGCCGCAACTCCGCGCTGGCGGTGCCATGCAGACGAGGCCCGACAGCGTCGAAGCGGCTGGGCTCCAGGTAGCTGCCCGCGCGCAGCTGCAGCCGGTTCTCGAGGGGCTCCAGCTCGGCGCCGACGCGGGGTGAAATCGAGAGGTGCCGCCCCGAGCGCTCCAACTGCTGCGACAGGAAGGAGTCGAAGCCGATGGCATTTGGCACGGAGCCGCTGATGAGCACGGACCCGGTCAGCAGCAGCTTCGAGCGTGGCAGGGCCCTGTAGCGTTCCGCGCGGTCCGGGCCCCACGGCATCTGGAGCGGGCGGTCGCCGAACTGCCAGGCGACGCCCGCTTCAATCTCCCAGGGGAGCCTGACGGAGGCGGGCAGGTAGAGGCCGGCGACCTTCACGTTGCCAGCCTCGTCCGCGGTGGTCGGGCCGCCAGGGGTGAGCCCTCCCTGGACGGGAGCCCGGAGGGTCAGCGCGGCACGCATCGGCAGCCCCATGGGCGTCCAGAGGGCACCGGCCTCCACGTTGCCGCCGAACATGCTGGCGAGCTTGTTGTTCGCGTCCTCGGCGGTGTTGATCTCCAGGGTGACCGCGCGCAGCCCCAGGCCCACCGTCAGTTCGCCATCCAGGAAGCCGCGAGCGAGCTGGAACTGGAAGCGGGTCATGCTCAGGTTGAGGAGCCGTCCATTCGCGTCCTGTCCCAAGGCATAGGTCTGCAGTGACGCGGCGCCGCCCAGTCCCCAGGGGCCCCACTGAATCAGTCCGCCAATCTGGGTGAAGATGAAGTCGTCATTGGCGAAGCCCACCGAGCCGTTGTTGTCGAAGTCGCTGGCGCGCAGCGAGCTGGGAAACGTGAAGGCCAGCGACAGGTCGTAGTCGACGTGCTTGGACGAATAGAGCGAGCGCACGGCCGGAGCCGCCGTGTTGACGCTGATGCCCTCGACGCCCTCGGCGATGGGGGCATACGCGCCGGCAAGGCCGGACACCCGCACCGGCGCCAGCACCGGGCCCTGGTACACGTCGATGGCGTAGTTCGAGCTGGTGAGCGGCGGGTTGTCCGCGAGCGCCACACCGCCGGAGAGCAGGACAGCCACGGCCGCGAGCCGGGCGAGGGAGGAGGGACGGGGAGAGGCCATGGCGGAGCGAGCTCCCGCGAGAATACATGGCCCCTGGCGAGGCGCCGTCGTCCCGTTCGCTGCAACCCGGAGCCCTTTGGCTGCACCCGTCCGGAAGTGGACCCGCTTCGGGCGTAGACTCCATCGGCCGTGGAATCCACCTCTCCCGCCGCGCCGTCCGTGCTGCTGCCACTGCTGCGCCGCGTGCCGCTGCTGATGCTCGTCTGCGCGGTGCCGGGCGTCGTCACCGCGCTCCACACCTGGATCTATGCCCAGGCCCGGGAGCCGGGCTACCCGCTCAGCCGGGCGCTGCTGGTGCAGGTGCCGCAATGGCAGTACTGGGCATTCGCCACGCCCTTCATCCTCGCGCTCGGACAGCGCTTCCGCCTGGAGCGCGGCGTCTGGCCCCGGAGCCTCGCGGTCCTCCTGGCCGCGCTCGTCGCGGTCATGGTCCCCTACGTGAGCATCATCTACTTCGCCGCCCGGGCCACGGGAGAGACGTGGCTGCTGGAGAGCACCTGGGCGCGGATGCTGCCCTTGATGATGGCCAAGTACAGCGTCCTGTCCCTGCTCATCTACGGCGGCATCCTCGCCATCGGTTACGCCGTGGACTACCACCGCCGCTTCCGCGAGGGAGAGCTGGCCCAGGCCCACCTGGAGACGCGCCTCGTGCACGCGCAGCTGGACGCCCTGCGCGCGCAGCTCCACCCGCACTTCCTCTTCAACACGCTCAACGCCATCTCCGTGCTGGTGCGCAAGCAGGACACCGCTGGCTCCATCCGCATGCTCACCGGCGTCAGTGAGCTCCTGCGCATGGCCCTCCACACCACGGGCCGCCAGCAGGTCCTCTTCCACGAGGACGTGGACTTCCTGGAGCGCTACCTCGACATCGAGCAGACCCGCTTCCAGGACCGGCTCCAGGTGGTGCGCGCCATCGACCCGGCAACGCTGGGCGCGCTCGTGCCCAGCCTCATCCTCCAGCCCCTGGTGGAGAACGCCATCAAGCACGGCATCGCCACCCGCTCCGGTCCGGGACGCGTGGAGCTGCGCGCCGCGCGCGAAGGAGCCCGGCTGGTGCTGGAGGTGCTCGACGACGGCCCCGGGCTCGCACCCGGCTGGGACCGCCAGGACGGACGCATTGGCGTGGCCAACGTGCGCGACCGCCTGCGACAGCTCTACGGCGACAGCCACGTCTTCACGCTGGAGAACCGCGACGGGGGCGGCGTGCGCGCCCGCCTGGAGCTGCCCTTCCAGTCCGCAGTGCCGGAGGCGCTCGGGGCATGAGCGCGGCCGCCGCCATCCGCACGCTCGTCGTGGATGACGAGCCCCTGGCTCGCGAGGGACTGCGCCTGCTGCTGGCCGCGGATCCGGAGGTCCGCGTGGTGGGCGAGGCCGGCAACGGGCCGGAGGCGGTGCGCCTCATCCGCGAGCACCGGCCGGACCTGGTCCTGCTGGACGTGCAGATGCCGGAGCTCAACGGCTTCGAGGTGCTCGCGCGGCTGGATGCTGGCGAAGTGCCCGCCGTCATCTTCGTCACCGCGTATGACCAGTACGCGCTGCGCGCCTTCGACATCCACGCGCTCGACTATCTCCTCAAGCCCTTCCGCGACGACCGCTTCCACGACGCCATTGGCCGCGCCAAGGCGCAGATCCGCATGGCGCGGATGTCCGACCTCAGCCAGCGGTTGATGTCCGTGCTCTCCACCTACGGCGAGCGAGACAGCACGCCCGCTCCGCCGCCCACGCCGTCCGAGCCGTGGATGCGCCGGCTGGCCATCCGCGACGCGGGCCGGGTGGTGTTCCTCGACGTGGACGAAATCGAATACATCGAGGCCGCTGACTACTACGTGCAGATTCACGCGGGCGGAAAGGCCTACCTCCACCGCGAGACGATGCAGAGCCTGGAGGAGCGCCTGGAGCCGGAGCGCTTCATGCGCATCCACCGGTCGGCCATCGTGAACGCGCGCCGCATCCGCGAGCTGCGCAGCGAGGGGCGCAGGGACCTGGTCGTGGTGCTCACCTCCGGCGCGGAGCTGCGCGTCGCCCGCAGCCACCGCGAGAAGTTCCAGCACCTGCGCTGAACGTCACGAAGCCAGGGTCGTGGAGGCACGGCGCAGCGGGAGTCGCGGCCACACCTGGCGTTCCCAGAGAATCCCTCCCAGCAGCACCGCGGCGCCGCTCCAGAGCAGCAGCGCGTTCTCATCCAGCGCATGACTGAGGACGAGCAGTCCGCCACCAGTTCCTGAAATCGCGAGCGGAGTCAGGCTGCGAAGGCGCCACGCCCTCCATGCATTCACGGCGAGTGACAGGGCGATGGCCACCCCCAGGACAAGCTGATGGGTAGACTCGGAGAGCGAGGCGCCGATCCCCACGAAGGACAGCACCTGCGCATAGGCCGAAAGGTGTCCCGGGCACACGGCACACGCCAGGAGCGGTACCCATGAAGCCCAGCGGCCCCCGGGGCGTGATGCCTCCGCCCGATGGTGGAGGCAGTCACAGGACGCACCGGGAAGCCCCCCCTCCGTCGTGACTGCGTTGTTGTCCGATTCAGGCATGGATTTGTCCCGTCAGGTGAACGCCAGGGTGGTTCCAAGTACTGCGCCACGGATTTAAATGCAACTGTGTTGCGTTTTAGGGTCTGCCCGTTCGCCGCACGGGCGGGCCGGTTCGCCGCGAGGCAGTCCCCGCCGGCTGAACACCTTCCCCGCGAGCCATTCGCGCGGGCACGGTGGCGTCCGCTCATTCTCCACGGAGGCACTCCATGCCCGCGTCATCCGCCCTGGCCCCGCGCCCGAGCGTCCTGAGGTTGTCCGCCCTCGTCCTGGGCACGCTGTTCGCGGTGGCACCCGCGAGCGCCGCGCCGAACGCGTCGTATCCGCTCCCGCCTGCTTCCTCGCGCCATGAAGCACAGGTCCAGCAGGCGCGGGCCTTCGCCCAGAAGTTGCTCAAGGACTTCCAGCTGCCGGGCCTCTCCGTGGCCGTCGCGCATCGCGGACAGGTCCTCTGGTCCGAAGGCTTTGGCTACGCGGACCTTGAGCAGGGCATCCCCGTCACCCCGCTGACCCGCTTCCGCGTGGGCAGCGTGTCCAAGGTCCTCACCGCCGCCGCGGTGGCCCGTCTGGTGGAGGAGGGGAGCTTGAACCTGGATGCCCCCATCCAGAAGTACGTGCCGTCCTTCCCCGTGAAGCCATGGCCCATCACCACGCGCCAGCTCGCCGGGCATCTGGCGGGCATCCGTCACTACCTGGACCGGGATGAAGCCATCTTCCAGGAGGCGAGGCACTTCAGCAGCCTCACCCAGGCCATGGGCCTCTTCCAGGACGACGCGCTGCTGTCCGAGCCCGGAACGGCGTACGCCTACTCCAGTTATGGCTTCAATCTGGTGGGCGCCGTGGTGGAAGGCGCCGCGCACGAGGAGTTCCTCCGCTACATGCAGCACGCTGTCTTCGAGCCGCTGGGCATGCGCCACACCGGGGCGGATCATCCCCACCAGCTGATTCCCCACCGCACGCGCTTCTATGCGAACGGCCCGGAGGGCAGCCACCAGCACGCCGCCCACGTGGACAACAGCTACAAGTGGCCCGGAGGAGGCTTCCTCTCCACCGCCGAGGACCTGGTCGTCTTCGGCTCCGCCCACCTCCAGCCCGGCTTCCTCCGCAAGGAGACGCTGGCCCTCCTCTTCACCTCGCAGAAGCTCAAGTCCGGCAAGGAGACGGGCGTGGGCCTCGGCTGGCGCATCGGTGTCTCCGCGCAGGGACGGCGCATCCTCCACCACCGGGGCGCCATCGAAGGCGGCCGCGCGATGCTGATGCTCTTCCCGGACTCCCAACTCGTCGTGGCCCTGCTGGGCAACACCTACGCGGACTTCGGGGAGGAGCAGGCAGCGCAGCTGGGGGAGATCTTCATTTCCGCGCCCCGGTGAGCCCTACGTCCGCTTCCGGCCACGGGGCTTCGACGGCGCCGGCTCGGCCAGGGTGGCAAGGGCGTCCACGAAGAGCCGGACCTTGGGGGGAAGGTTCAGCCGGCTGGGATAGACGACGTGGATGGGCCGCATCGACGCGGGCCGGGGGCCGAAGAGGACCTTCAGCCGGCCGTCCCGGATGGCCTCCTGGCAGAGGATGTCCGGCACCCGCGCGATGCCGACCCCGGCGATGGCCGCGTCGCACGCGAGCTCGCTGTCGTTCACCATCAGGACCGGATCGATCCGGGACTTCACGCCCTCGGCCTCCCACGTCTCGAACGCGCTGAATCCAATGCAGCGTGCGGAGCCCAGCTCCCTGGCGGCCGGGGGGCCGTGCTTCGACAGGAAGCGGGGGCTGGCCACGAAGCGGACCGCGCCCTCTCCCAGCTTTCGCGCCACGAGCGACGAATCATTGAGCGGGCCGATGTGGATGGCGACGTCGAACCCCTCTTCGATGAGGTGGACACGGCGGTCCGCCAGCACCAGCTCCACCCGCGCCTGGGGATAGCGACCGAGGAACTTCGAGATGACAGGCGTGAGGTAGCGCCGGCCGTAGAGCACCGGCGAGGAGACCCGGATCAGGCCGGTGGGATCCGCCTTGCCCTGCTGCACCTCGCTGTTCGCTTCTTCGATGAGCGCGGCGATGGCGGCGCAGCGCTCGGAGTACGTCACGCCTGCTCCCGTCACGCGCAGTCGCCGCGTGGTCCGCTCCAGGAGCCGTACGCCCAGCCGCTCCTCCAGGTGGCGGATGCGCTCGCTGACGGTCTGCTTGGTGATGCCGAGCTTGAGCGCCGCGCGGGTGAAGCTCTCCTCGCGGACGACTGTCGCGAAGAGGAGCATGTCGGCCGGTGGAATCATGGCCGTCAAGATTAACCTGACAATGAGTTCGCCCGGGGCCGCATTGTCCGGGTGCTCCAGCGGACGCATGGTGTGGCCTCACGCAACCCACAGGAGTGCCACCCATGAAGCTCTACTTCGCCCCCAGGACCCGAGCGGTCCGTCCCCGCTGGCTGTTGGAGGAACTCGGCGTGCCCTATGAGCTGGTCAGGCTCGACCTGTCCCGGCAGGAGAACACCACTCCTGAATACCTGGCGGTGCATCCGCTGGGAGACCTCCCCGCCCTGGTGGATGGGGACGTCACGCTGCTCGAGTCCCTGGCCATCTGTCTGCACCTGGCCGACCGGTTCCCCGAGAAGCATCTGGCGCCGCCGGTGGGGAGCGCGGAGCGCGGTCCTTATTACGGCTGGATGGTCTTCGCTGAGTTGAGCCTCGACCCCCTGGTGATGGAGTTCTACCGGGACGCGCAGTCGCCGGTGGCGCGCGAAGTCCCGGAAGGGGAGGCCGCGAAGCTCAGGACCCGGCTCACGGCCGCTCTCGACCTCATCCAAAAGGGACTCGGCGGCCGTGAATTCCTCGTGGGTGAGGCCTTCACCGCCGCCGACGTGGTGATGGCGTCCATCCTCCACCTCGCGAACACGCTGATGCTGCTCGACGGGTATCCGGAGCTGGTGGCGTACGTCAGGCGCCACTCTCAACGCCCCGCGGTGCGCAGGGCGGTCTCCGGGTGATCCGCTACCAGGTCTTCGCCGCGGCGAGCGCCTCGTTGAAATCCATGCCGTTGACCCGCATCCCCGCGAGCCAGTTGATGGAGCCCACGACGTCGAAGACGAGGCCCTGGCCCGCAGTGGCTTCGACGATGCCGGCTCCCGCCGTGTTGCCTGTGCCGACGCCGTAGGCGATGCCTGTTCCCGCGAACTCCACGCTCGCGAGGCCCGCGCCGAAGTTGTTGTCCCCGACGGAGGCCGCCACGTGGTACCGGCCATCAGGGACCTGGACCCGGAACTTCGCGCCCGTCGTCAGCACGAAGCTGGCGAGGCGTGGATCCTGGGTGCCGTTGCGGTCGCCTCGGGTCTGGAGTCCGCCCGCGCCCTGCCAGCCCCAACCGCGCGCCGCATCGAAGGCGGAGTCGTCCGCCACCGCCCAGCCCGACACCAGCGGCGCTCCGGGAGGCTGGAAGTTCAAGGCGATCAGATCGAGCGTCGCGTTCGGAATGACGTCCAGGGCCGCCTGGGCTTCGACCGTCCCGACCTTCGCGTGGAGCGTCGTGGTGCCCTCCGAGAGTCCCTGGACCGTGCCGTGGGCCACCGTGGCGATGGCCGGAGCGTCGGAGCTCCAGGTGGCCTCGCAGGTGACGTCGCGCGTGAAGACGTCGGTGCCGCGGTGGAAGGAGCCCACGGCCTTGATGCCCGCCGACCTGCCACGAACCACCTTGAGCGTCGGTGGAGGCTGGATCTGCAACGCTTCGAGCACGACGTCGCCCGCCATCGGCACCACTTCGAGCTCCAGCGCCCCCACCAGCGCACGCCGGGTGAGCGGGTCGGTGTAGCTGGCCTGCAGCCGTGCCCGGCCCGGGTTGAGGGCCCGGAAGCTACCGACCGCGTCCACGGTCGCCACCATCGGATCGAGCGAGCTGAACGTGACTTCGGAGGTTGCGGCGACCGAGGTCCCGTCCTGGAACACCGCCGTCACCTGGAGCTTGCCACCCATCCCCACCTCGACCGGCGCGGTGGACGCGGTCACGTCGATGCGCCGCAAGAGTCGAGCGGGCCTTGGATCGAGCCGGTACACGAAGACATGGGTGTCGACGGTGTTCACGACCACGAAGACATTCAGGCTCGGCACGTAGCGGAACCGGCCATAGGTCCCGTTCATGTTGGCCGGACCGGGCACCACCGTGCTGAGCGCCGTGTGCTTCGTCCAGACGCGGGTGTCCAGGTCCAGCGAGTAGACGTCACCGCCACCCTTCCACGCGACGATGCGGTCGGTCACCGCGTCGTAGTCGACGCCGGGATTGCCCCCGTCTTCGATCTCCCGGGCGCCCGTGGTGGCGAGCCGCACGCGCTTCGGAACGAACTTCCCCAGCGCGTCGATGGCCGTGGTGTCGGTGACGCCCTGTCCAATCTCGACGTAGAGCTTGCGCCGCGGGTCGACGACCGCGTTCTTGTAATAGCCCTGCTGATCCGCCTCGCCACGGATCGTCCACTTGCCGGTGACAGGATCCCAGAACGACAGCGCCTGCGAGCCGGCGTGGTACCAGACGACGCGCGTGTTGGGGTCGTAGGCGCTGTTGGCGCCGGTGCGTGTCCCCAGCTGCGGAAGGTCGGGGTGGTTCTCCCAGCGGTTCGTGTCGAGGTTGAGCGCCGTCTGCGGCCAGCCATCCCAACCAATCGCGAGGAACCGGTCGAAGGGCGGCGGCAGGTACTCGAGCCCGTCATACGTGTGGATGGCGCAGTTGACCCCCAGCGCGCGGTCGGGGCACTCCTGCCCGGAGCCGACGGGATCCGGATCGGTCAGGCGCACCCACGCGCCCGTCCGGAGGTCGAAGCCGTAGATCTCATTGCCGTAGTAGCCGTTGTGGCCGCCGCCGGAGATGTAGAGCCGGTCGCGCTGGGTGTCGAACGCACCGCTCGACCAGTCGTCCATGATGCCGCTGATGCCCTCGCCCAGACCGAGCCACGGGTACAGGGAAGGGGACAGCGCGGAGGCCCGCAGGTTCGACGCCGGAAACTCGTACCAGTGTCCCGGTGCCAGCGCGGAGAACACATCCGGCGGAGGCACGGGGATGGTCACCGTCACCGGATTCGACGGGAGGCTCTCGCCGCCTTCGTCAGTGAGCGCGGTGACGGTGTACGTGTACGTCTCGCCCGGGACGACCGGACGGTGGGCGAAGGACGGCCGAAGCACCTGACCGACCAGCGCCAGGCCCCGCAGCACGCGGTAGCGTTTGACCAACGCATCCGGCGACGGCTCCCACGTCAGCGCGACTTCGAAGGAGGAGACGCTGGCCGCGGCGAGGTTCGTCGGCGGGGCAGGGCGCGCGGGCTGCTCGCCGCACGAGACGACTCCAGCATCGACGCCGGCATCGGAGCCCGCATCGACGCCTGCGTCCGTGTCCACGACAACGCCGCCGCCATCCGGACCGCCGACAGTGCCGGTGCAACCGGCCGCGCCCAGAAGCAACACACCGATGGCAAGGGTCCGAACGAGCAGCGAAGAGATCATGTTGGCGCCATTCTATCGTGTGGCTGCCCGCGGCCCTGGTGGGCTCGGCGCTGTTCGGCCACGCGCTCCTGTTCCGCCGGCCCTGGATGCAGCGCATTCCTTGAGCACCAGACGGCCAGGCGGCCCGCCTGGGCACCGCCAGGAATCGTATATGCCTTGACGGGTATATGAAGTCGTGGGCATAGATGGGGCATGGAATCATCGTTCGCGATCATCGCGGAGCCGAACCGCCGGGCCATCCTCAGCCTGCTGGCGGCGTCGGAGCACTCCGTCGGCGAAATCGAGCACCAGCTGCGGATGCCTCAGACGTCGGTGTCCAAGCACCTCCGCGTGCTGCGCGACGCCGGCTTCGTGGAGTCGCGCGTCGACGCTCAACGGCGCGTCTATCGCATCCGGCCGGAGCCGCTCATGGAGGTCGATGAGTGGCTCGCGCCGTTCCGTCGCTTCTGGGCGGCCCACGTGGACGCGCTCGAACGCCATCTCGACCGGATGGACCAGGAACCCGAACCCAAGAAGGGAAAGAAACGATGAGCCACCGTGCGAAGTACACGCCCGGCCCCGCGGCCGGAGCCAGTGTCCAGAAGGCAGGCGACAAGTGGACGCTCGTCCTCGTCCGGGACCTGCGTCATCCCCCGGCGAAGGTGTGGAAGGCGCTGACCGACCCCGCGCACCTGGCTGAATGGGCGCCGTTCGACGCGGACCGGAACATGGCCAGCGTGGGGCCGGTGAAGCTCTCCACGGTCGGTGCGCCGACGCCCATGGTCGCCGAGACCACCGTGAGGCGGGCGGAAGAGCCGAAGCTGCTCGAGTACAGCTGGGGGCAGCAGGACCTGCGCTGGGAGCTGGAGGCGACGGGCGTCGGCGGTACCCGGCTCACGCTCTGGCACAACATCGACCGGGGCTTCATCTCGTGGGGCGCCGCGGGCTGGCACATCTGCTTCGACGTGCTCGAGCAGCTCCTCTCAGGCGACCCCATGGGCCGCATCGTGGGGCCCGATGCGATGCAGTACGACTGGCAGCGCTTGAACTCCGAGTACGCGGAGCAGTTCGGGGTCCAGAGTCCCACCTGGAAGGCCAGCAACTCGAAGGAGTGAAGGAACACCCCATGGAATCGACCCTGCCGAAGCCGGCGCTCGTCGCCGCCAGGACGTCCCCCAAAGCCGTGACCATCACCTTCTGGATCGCCACCGCGCTCTTCTGCCTGGAGATGGGCTTCACCGCCTACGCGCAGTTGAACCTGCGGGATGCGGCGGAGGGGTTCACCCGGCTCGGCTTCCCCAGCTACTTCCGGGTGGAACTGGCGTGGGCCAAGTTGCTCGGAATCCTGGTGCTGCTCGCACCGGTGCCGGCGCGCCTCAAGGAGTGGGCCTACGCCGGCTTCGCCATCAATCTCGTCTCGGCGCTCATCGCCCACTTCGCAATGGGAGATGGCCCGGAGGCGTGGGCCTTCGCGGCGGTCACCGGCGTGCTCTGGGTGCTCTCGTACGGCTCCTGGCGCAGCCTGCAGGCGGGGCGGGCATGAAGAAGGCCGTCGCGACGGAGTCCGCGTCCAAGTTGATCGACCAGCGGATCCAGGACCTGGGGGACTGGCGTGGGAAGACGCTCGCGAAGGTGCGCGCGCTCATCCACGCAGCGGACCCCGAGGTCGTCGAGGAGTGGAAGTGGATGGGGACCCCTGTCTGGTCCCACGACGGCATCATCTGCACGGGCGAGTCGTACAAGGCCGCCGTCAAGCTGACGTTCATCAAGGGGGCCGCGTTGAATGACGCTTCAGGGCTCTTCAACTCCAGCCTCGACGGGAACGTCCGGCGCGCCATCGACATCCACGAAGGCGACAAGATCAACGAAGCAGCCTTCAAGGCGCTCATCCGCGCCGCGGTGGTGCTCAACCTCGAAGGCAAGAGCAAGCCGAAGGCCTCGCGAGCGAAGCGCAAGCCAGGTCCAAAGTAACTGTGAGAGGCTTACCGGACGGCCGCATCCCCCTCCGCAGGAGAGCCTCCGATGCTTCGTCCCGCTGTCCGGAAGCCTTTCATCCCGTTGACCCTGGCCACCGTGCTGATGGCGCTCGGTGTCCTGCTCATCGCGCCGCCCGCGTGGGCGGAGAAGCCCGCGAAGCCCACGTCCCGGCCCGCGGACCGGCACTACATCCGCAAGGTCGACCAGTCCTCCGTCGCCAAGGACAAGAACACCGTCATCGAGTCGCGGGTCGATGTCAGCCGGGATGTGAAGGACATCAACGACGGCAAGGCCAAGAAGGGCAGCGATTCGGGGACCGTGACCTGGACGCTTGGCGGGCGGACCTATGGGGCCCACGACAATGGTACGCTGTATCCCATCCGTGGCACCGGGTTCCATGAGCTGAACCGCTCGGCCTTCAAGGCATTGGGGGTCTACAACAAGTTTGACGACACCCCGCGCGCCAAGGAGATCCTGGACAAGATGGGCACGTCCCAGGGCGACAGGAAGGCCGCGCTCAAGGCGCACAAAGCGGGTTGAGAGGGAGAGCCATGCAGCCGGAAAGACAGGTTGTCGGATTCATCGCGCGGGGCGCCGTGGAGGAAGCTCGCCTCTTCGACAGCATCGGCCGCGCGCTCGGTCTCCCTCCCGAAGGTGTGGCGCGCTTCGACGTGGACGGCCCCTCGGATGCGGCGGTGCTCGTCGAGACCGCGCTCCGGTCCAAAGGCTTCCGCACGGATGTGACCCTCTACGTCGATGTCTCCCGCACTCGAGAGTCCTCGGGGCTCACGTCGGTGGAGGTGGCCACCCGGGTCGCCGCACTGCTTGGCGAGGAGCTCCTTGTCTCTCCTCCCGCGGACGATCCGGCGGTCGCCACCTCCTGGTTCCTCGTCACGCCCGAAGGCAAGCGCTTCCGGGCCAGTGAAGCCTCTTCCGGTCATGACGAGGACGACGAGGACTCCGTCGATATCGACCGGGCCTCCCTGCGCCCCCTGTAGCGGTATCGGGGCGGGGGAGCCCGCGTCACCAGGGAATGACGCCCTGGTCGTCCGAGTAGGTGCCCGTGGGGCCGTCCGGTCCGAGGAGCGCCATGCGCACGGGCGCGCGCGCGGCCTGCTCGACGGTGCGGGTACCCTGGAAGTTGTTGAGATCCGTGGCGGTGAAGCCCGGGCACACCGCGTTCACCTTGATGCGGGTCGACTCCAGGTCCAGGGCGAAGGCGAGCGTGATGGCGTTGAGGGCCGACTTCGACGACGAGTAGACCCCGTACATCGCGCGGTACGGGTTCGCCGGGTCCGAGTTGTTCGTGAGAGAGCCGACCCCGCTCGAGACGTTGACGATGCGCCCCGCCGGCGCTTCCCGAAGGAGCGGGAGCATCGCTTGCGTGACGGCGATCACTCCGAACACGTTCGTCTCGAACACCGCGCGGAACTCGTCGAGCGGCGCGACGGTCGCACGGCCCGCCTTCGCGCGCTCCGCCAGCGGCTGGCCCTGCTTGGGCGCCTGCCTGCCCGAACGGGCGATGCCCGCGTTGTTCACGAGCACGTCCAGTCGCCCCAGCTCCTGTCGGATGCGCTCCGCCGCGGCCGAGATCGACTTCGCGTCCGTGACGTCGAGCGCGAGCGCACGGGCGTCACCGGCGACGGTCTTCGCCGCTGCCTCGCCACGGGCGAGGTCACGTGAGCCGACGAGCACCGTGAAGCCGTGCGCGGCGAGGTCCTTGGCGATCCGCAGTCCGATGCCCTTGTTTGCCCCGGTGACGAGGGCGACTTGTTTGTCGTTCATGCCCGGGGAGATACGGGGGCAGGTGGCACGCGCGCTTGGCGCTTCTTGGCGGAGATTTCGTGCCAAGAAACGCCAAGCCAGGGCCGCCGAAGCTCCTTACACTGAGGGGATGTTCACCCTCGACGCGATCCCGGTCTCGGTCCCTGGCCTCCGGGCCGTGCGCATGACGACCGACCTGCTTCGCGTCGGCATGAAGGAATTCCACGCGTCCATGCGCATCGAGCGCGGGCGCAGCGAGTGGTGGGGGAGGGGCCGGGTCTGGACTGGCGGGCCCGGCGAGATCCACCTGAAGCAGCCGGGCGACGTGCACCGCGACGTCGCGCACGACGGGACGATGACCTACCAGGCCGTCGTGCTGCCCGAGCGCGACATCGAGCGCATCCGCCATGAGGGGAAGGTCGTCGCGCATCCCCACTTCAAGCCCGGCGACGAGCGGGGCCTTGCCTTCCAGCGTCTCCACGACGCGGTCGCCGCGGGCGCGGATCGCCTTACGCTGGAGGTCGCGGTGGTCGAAGCCGTGGAGGCGTTCACGGTCTTGAGGGGCGCCACGCCGGACCACACGCGGCCGGTGCGACGGGCGATGGAGTACCTCCGCGAGCGCGTGGGGGACGCCATCACGCTGGATGACCTCGCGGACCATGCCGGCTACGACAAGTTCCATCTCTGCCGCGCGTTCCGCGCCCAGGTCGGGATGCCGCCGCACGCGTACCTCATGCACCTGCGCATCGCATGGGCGAAGGTGTTGCTCGAAAGCGGCCTCCGGGCGTCGGAGGTCGCGACGCGCGTCGGCTTCTACGACCAGAGTCAGCTGAACCGCCACTTCCGGCGCATCGTCGGAACGACTCCAGCGCGATACGCGAGCACGAGGCCGGAGTGGCGCATCCAGGCGTAGCCGCTCGATGAGCCCTAGGGCAGCAGGGTGATGCGATTGAGCGCGGGGGTGGGCAAGGGGCTCGCCATACTGCTGTGCGCCTTCAGGTATGCCTCCAGCGCGTCGCTGTCCACGGCACCACCCAGCCGGTTCGTCCCCTCGGCGAACACCGGGAAGCCATCACTCCCACTCGCGAGGTAGTTGTTCGCGGTGACGCGGTACTCCGCCGTCAGGCTCACTGGCACGCCGTTGATCCGGATGGACGCCGGGTCGACGCGGCTTCCGATGGGCGCCGACGCGCTGAACGCATAGGTGAAGCCCGCCGACGGAAGCAGCATGAGGGTGGCTCCCGACGGCCGCCACTGCCGCTCCAGCAGTTGCTCGATTTGCGCGCCCGTCAGCGTCAGGGTGACCAGGCTGTTGCCGAACGGCTGCGTGGTGAAGGCCTCGCCGTAGGTGACCTCGCCCTGGGCGATGTTCGCGCGCATGCCGCCCGGGTTCATGAAGGCCACCTGCGCCCCACCCAGGTTCGCGGGCTTCGTCGCCTCCAGATGCGAGTCCGCGATGACGAAGCCCAGGGTGGACTGGCCCGCGGAGTCCGTCTGTGTCCTGAGCGTCTGCGACACCCATCCGATGACCCGGTTGGCCCTCGGCGTGACGAGCTCCTGGTACTTCGTCACCAGCTCCTTCACCGCGCCGACCTCCTGCACGTCGCGAGTGACGATGACGTTGTTCGCTCGCGCCTCCAAGACGTCGCCCGTCGCCTTGCTCAACGTCAGGTCGATGTCCGTGACGAGCTGCCCCATCGACGAGGCGCTCGTGACGACCTTGCCATCGATGACGCAGTTGTAGGCCTGATGCGTGTGGCCGCTGACGATGACATCCACCGCGTCGTTGAGGCCCTTGGCCATGCCCACGATGGCACCTGAGATGAGGCCGTCCGCACCCGCGCCCTTGCATTCGTTCACCAGCGAGCCCGAGGTCGGAATTCCGCCCTGGTGCACCACCACGATGATGGCTTCGACGCCCTGCCGCCGCAGCTCCGGCACCAGCGCGTTCACCGTCTGCACTTCGTCCTTGAAGGTGAGCCCCGCCACGCCCGTGGGTATGACGCTTTCCGGCGTGTTCTCCAACGTCATGCCGATGAAGGCCACCTTCACGCCCTCGAACTCGCGCACGTCGTAGCGGGGGAACAGCGTGCGGTCCACGCTCGTAGCCACGTTGGCCGCCAGGAACTTGAACTTCGCGCCCGGGAAGCCATCCCCGTCCAGGCAGCCATCCACCGGGTGGCAGCCGCCCGACTGCATGCGCAACAGCTCCGTGCTGCCCTCGTCGAACTCGTGGTTGCCCACCGCGACCAGGTCCAGGCCAATCAGGTTCATCGCCTCGACGGTGGGCTCGTCGTGGAAGAGCCCCGACAGCAGCGGGGAGGCGCCGATGAGGTCTCCCGCCGCTACCACCACCGTGTTCGGATTGGTGGCCCGCAGGGCCGCGATGTGCCGGGCGAAGTACGTCACGCCGCCCGCGTTCACCCGCACCTGTCCACCGTCGGGGGCCACGCCCGTCAGAATCTGGCCCGCGGGCTCCTCGAGCTGCCCGTGGAAGTCATTGAACGCGAGCACCTGCACGCTCACCGTGGTGGGACCCGCGTCGGGCGTCCCCGCGTCGGGCATCCCCGAGTCGGGCATCCCCGAGTCGGGCATCCCCGAGTCGGGCATCCCCGAGTCCGTGCCGGAATCCGGGGGCGGCACCTGGACGGAATGCTGCTCACAGCGCTTGTCCTCGCAGACCCACTCCGTGTTCGAAGCCGGCGGTCCCTTGTCTTCACGGCAGCCGGCGGCGTCCTGGCACTCGTCACCTCCGCAGCCGCCATGGGCGAAGAGGAACATGCCGGTGACGAACGCTCCGGCGAGCAGGAAGACGCTGGGACGCGCTCCCTGAAGTGACGAGCGCGGTGTGGCTTGTGGCATCGACGGAACTCCAACGAACAGGGAGGGGGAGCCTACTCTGGTTCGTGGACGATGGCGCGACTTCATGGCGGCACGGCGCATCCGGCAAGGGGCGCAGCGTCACGATGTTACCGAGGCACGCGCCGCAACCGCTTTGACCTCAGGCGACTCGCGGTCGTCCAAAACCTCGAGGTCGCCGCGCGTTACCAACTCGCAGCGTGACCTGACCTGTTCGGCGCTCTAGGGCCGCGTGACGTGCACGAGGCTCGTCATCGCGTCCACGTACAGGGGCGTGTCGTCGGCGTACAGCGGCAGCAGCGGGGTGACCGACACCTGGTTGAGCTTCGTCTTGCGGACCTGCTGCGTGGCCGGGTCCTTGAACACGGCATACGGGACATCCTGGATGACGTAGGGCTCGCCGTTCACGTGGCCGATGATCATCAGCACATGGCCGGGGACGACGACGAGGTCGCCCACCTCCGCCTGTTCCAGCGCGCGCACCCGTTCGGCGTGTGAGTCCTGCGCCGTGAAGAGGCGGTGGTTCATCGCCGCGCTCTTCCCTTGCATCCCGGAGTTGGGCGGCAGGAGCAGCCCCATGCTGCGGTACACCTCGCTGGTCAGGCCGCTGCAGTCGCGCGCATTGAACTGGTGCCCCCAGCCGTAGCGCTCGCCGAGGAACTTGAAGGACTGGCGGAGGATGTTGGCGCGGGTCAGCGGCAGATAGCCCGGCGCGGTGTCGGCGGTCCGGCGCAGCAGCACGCTCCGGAAGGCCAGCGAGCCGTCTTCTTCGCGCACCGGCAACTGCACCGGCCATGAGGCATAGCTGCTGGCGCCATTGACGGGCTCGCCGGGCGACACGTCAGCTCGTGGCAGCGCGACCCCCATGTCGAGCTCCAGCTCGGACACCCCCGGCGCTTCCGGCGTGAAGACCGTGCGCACCTGGTCGCCGGTGACGACGCGCCCAGGCGCCTTCGCCACGTAGGAGAACACCGCGTCCGCCGTGCCTTCCGCGATGTCGCCGCGCTGGACCCACGCGGGACCCTGCGTCGTCTGGACGAACAGCCATTGCTGGTCCGCGCTCTGATGCGCGATGACGACCGGCTCGCCCGGGAACAGGACGCCGGCCTGAAGGCTCTCGTAGTCGCGCAGGTCTTCCGAAGCGAAGAACCGCTGGCCGGACGGCAGCGAGCGCAGATATGTGCGCCGCACGCTGAGGCCATGGCGCGCGGCGGTGGTTTCAGGGATGTGCTCGGCCGACGCGTTCTGGCGAAGCTCGTCGAGCATCGCCTCCGTCACGGGGCGGCCCTGCTCGTTGATGGCCGCTTTGATGGGCGTCTGCTGCGCATCCCTGACCCAGCCCGCGACCTGTGCCCGTGTCAGCGTGGCGGGGATGGCCTTCAGGTCGATCAGTCCGCCTTCCGGACCGAACGCGAGTTCGCGCTTCGCCGCCACCTGGCCGGCATCGAGCAGCACCACATCGGGAGACGGCGCGCGGCGGATCCAGAACTCGGGCGACAGCATGTCTTCGCTGAACGCGGGCACCCCGGACGGAGACACCGCGAGCGCGGACGGCGCGGCGCAGGCGGCGAGGCTTGCCGCGGCCCCCATCACCGCGAGCGAAAGCACGCGCATGCGCCACATCTGAGGAGAAGGGAAGGCCAGGTGGCACATGGGTTCTGCTCCCGCTGAAGATCGGTTGCTCTCCTATCGGGAGAACGAACTCTCAGTGGGGGCTATTTCGCAGGGTGGAGCAATCAGGGGGACTCCAGAATGTGGCCGAGATCGCGGTCCACCACGGCGAATTCGGGGGACTGGCAGCGGACGCCGGGGTGTCTTCGAATGCGTGCACGATGGCGCGCCTGGCGCCCAGCCCGTGCATGCGCCCGCGCCATGAGGCGCTCCATGGCTTCGAGGTCGGCCATGTCGCGATAGAGACGGAGCAGGGGATGGGGCAGGGCGTGCGCCGCGCTATGCTGCGTCCCCAATCATCATGGCCTCTTCTCGCAAGTCCCCTGGTTTCGTCCGCAGCCTCGTGTTGCCCGCGCTGCTGCTCTTCGCCCTGCCGCTGTTCGGGCTCTGGTTCTCCGGCCATGCCTCCGACCGCTTCGACGCGCAGGTGTTCGAAGTCATCGAGAAGCAGATTGGACGCGACACGGAGTTGAGCGCGGAGGACCGCCAGGAGGCGCTCGCCTTCTACCGCGAGGTCCCCGCGTCGGCGGCCTGCACGAGCGACAGTGAGGACCTGGCGCGCTACCGCAACAGCCTGGGCGAAGCGTGCTCGGATGCGAAGCAGTTCGGGTGGGCGTACCTGGCCTCCTGGGTCCTGCTGGCGCTCGGGCTTGCCTCCACGGCGGTCGCGCTCCTGTGCGGCCTGGCGGCGTTCATCTCGCGTCCCTTCCAGTACGGCAGCTTCGTGGTGGGCTGGCTCGTGCTCCGGGTCGCCAGCGCGCTCCAGGTGCTGGGGCAGGGTGTGCTGCTGGTGTGGCTCTCCTACTGGGTGACCGCGCTCTGGGCCGATCGCTACTACCCGAAGCTCATCGGCATCATGGCCCTCATGGCGGCGGCCGCCGTCTTCCTGGTGGTGGTGGCCATCTTCCTCCGCCCGCCCATGGACTTCGACGTGGAGGCGGAAGAGGTTCCCGAAGCGCGCGCCCCGGAGCTGTGGGCCTGCGTGCGCCGGCTGTGCGAGCGGCTCCAGACGACACCGCCCGACCACATCCTCGCGGGCATCGACACCAACTTCTTCGTCACGGAGAACGACGTGCGCGTGGACGGGCGCATCCTCTCCGGCCGCACGCTCTTCGTGAGCCTGTCCCTGCTGCGCCTGCTGGAGCGCTCCGAAGCGGAGGCCGTGCTGGCGCACGAGATGGGGCACCTGCTGGGCGGCGACACCGGGCACGGCAAGCGGCTGGCGCCCATGCTCTCGCACTTCGGCCACTACCTGGAGACGCTGTACGAGGGCGGCGTGACGCGCCCTGTCTTCTATTTCATGGCGGCCTACCGCGGGCTGTTCGAGCTGTCCCTGGGCCGCAGCCGTCGCGCCAGCGAGCTCGCGGCGGACCGGCTGGCGGCGGGTGTCACGTCGGGGCAGGACATCGCCCGCTCGCTGGTGAAGGTGGGCGCGTACTCGAGCTTCCGGGACCGCGTGGAGGCGAAGCTCTTCGCCCAGGACGAGCAGCACCAGTCGGTGGGCATCTCGCAGCGGGTCGCGCACGGCTTCTCCGAATACGCCCAGTCGGAGGCGGTGCACGACGACCTGCAGGGCGCCGTGACACCCCATCCGTTCGACTCACACCCGCCGCTGGGCGCGCGCATGGAGAACGTGGGCGTCCACCTCAAGCCCGCGGACATGGCGCAGGTGCTCCTGGAGCCCGTGGAGTCTTCGTGGGCGGAGGCCTTCGAGGACGCGGAGGCCATCGAGGCGCGGCTGTGGGGCGCCTACGAGGCGCGCTTCTCCCAGGCCCATGACCTGGCGCTCGCGTGCCGTTACGAGCCGTCCACGGACGAGGAGCGGCAGCACGTGGAGAAGTTCTTCCCGCCGCTCGTCTTCGAGGGCAAGGAGGCCGGCTACGAGGTGCGGATGGACTACTCGCAGGTGAGCTGCTCGGAGTGGGAAGAGCCCGTCGAGTTCGAGCGGATCGCCTCCGCCTCCACCGCCGACCGCATGTTCAAGAAGTACCTGGACCTGAAGGTCACCGGCGAGGGCCGCTTCAAGGGCGGGCGCGCCATCTGCTTGAGCAAGCTGAAGGAGCAGGACGCGGTGCTGGAGGCCTTCGAGCGCTACCTGGGACGACACCGGTTCATGAAGGCGCACCGCTCGGACTCGCAGGCCGCTTGAGCAGGAGCTCCGCCCGCTGGCGTCACGTCGCCGGCGGGCGGGTGCGGTAGAGAACTCCGTTCGCGAGCTCGAACGAGGTGCCGGCGGGAAGCGGGGTCCCCGCGACGTTCGCGTCGGCGCGCAACGTGCCGTTGAAGAGACTCCCGTGGAGGAAATGCACCGGGGTGCCGGCGGCCAGGGGGAGCCCCTCCACGTCGTGGTCGCGGGCCAGCACGCCGGACATTCCGGGGGAGTAGATGGGATCCTCGACCATGACCTCGTGGAAGGGGGCCAGCGGGATGCCGTCGACGACGATGGGCTCGGCCGGGGTGAAGCGCAGCGGGCGTCCCGTCATCGGATGAGGGGCGAGCACCGTGTCCCCAGCGCACGGGATGCCGTCCACGACCGCGCGTTCCGCCAGGGTGACGAAGTGGATGCGGCCCGCGTCGGTCATGTAGACGGACGTGCCCGCCCGAGCAACGAAGCCTCCCTCGCAGCGCGCGTTGTCATGCACGGTCACGAGCGCGGGTCTGCCGGTGCTCGCATGGATGCGCTCGACGTCCACCAGGCCTTCGATGCCCGGCACGCGCACTCCCTTCGGAGCCTGCCGCGACGCGAGCGCATCGAAGGAGGGCATGTCATCCGGGTGCAGGCCCTCGGAGACGCGCTGCAGGAGCTCGTCATAGGACGACGCCATATAGCGGGTGTCGCCGTACGTCTCGCTCATGTGGAGGTAGAAGACGGCCCCCACGCCCTTCTTCAGCCGGTCCTCGACGTCGAGGTACCAGACGCCGCCGCCCCCATCCCTGGCGAAGGGAACCAGTCCGGGGGGCAGTTCGTCGCTCTCATCGCCCCACCTGTCGAGATTGAGGCGCGTCCTCGGCCCGGCGATGGTGCGCGGCTCGGAGAGGTCTTCCAGGAGCCTGGCGGGAAAGCGTGGGTCGATCATGCCCAGGCAGCTTCCGGGCAATCACACCGGGCGGCAAGCGCGGGCCCATGGTGACTGGAGCCATCCTCCTGGTGACCGCAGTCACCAGCCCGCGGGCTCCTCCCGTGAAGCCCCTTCCGCCAACTCGTTGAAACCACAGGCGGGCATGGGACCACACCGGTCGACATGGGCCCGGCATGCCGGGTGCAGTAGGGCAGGGCATCGCTGTACTGCTCCCCCTTCGTCGCACTCCTGAGGTTCCCGCCATGGCCCGTCGCATCGGTTCGTCCCTGCCCCGCACCTCCAGCCTCCCGACCTCCACGGTGTCCCAGCCGAAGCCCCCGGCGCGCGCGTCGACGCTCCCCGCCTCGACGACGGCCGCGAAGCCCACGGCGACGACGGCCACGGCGAACACGGCGACGGCCACCAAGCCCACGGCGACGACGGCCACGGCGAACACGGCGACGGCCACCAAGCCCACGGCGACGACGGCCACGGCGAACACGGCGACGGCCACCAAGCCCACGGCGACGACGGCCACGGCGAACACGGCGACGGCCACCAAGCCCACGGCGACGACGGCCACGGCGAACACGGCGACGGCCACCAAGCCCACGGCGACGACGGCCACGGCGAATACGGCGACGCCGCCGAAGCACGCGGGTGCTCCCGAGGGGCAGCCCTCCTACAGCCCCTGGGAGCTGACCTCGGGCGCCTCGGACGTGGCGGTGAGCGGCGGTGACAACAAGCTCACGGCGCCCGCGGCCGCGAAGCAGACCATGTTCATCGACAAGCCGGCCACGCCCTACCAGAAGGACACCTTCGGCGGCGGCAAGCTGAGCGCCAACATGGGTTCGATGCAGGCCTCCACCACCAGCCACAGCGGTGGTGGCGTGCACCACTACTCGGCCCAGGCCGAGGTCCAGGGCCCCAACGCCTCCTTCGGGATGCAGAAGACGCACGCGGGCCGGCTGGGCGTGTCGAGCGCGCAGCTCACCGGCGAGGCCAACAGCTTCAAGGCGCAGGCGCAGGCCGGCGTGTCGGCCGACACGGGCTCGCACGCCTACACCGCCGCGCTGACGGCCAAGGCGGAGACGGGCGTGGGCGTCACGGCGAGTGCGAGCCACGACTTCAACCGGCACGTGGGCGGCTACGTGAAGGGTGAGGCGAAGGCCGGCGCCTCCGCCTTCGCGGAAGGCGTGGCCACCCTGGACCCGAAGACGGCCACGGCGATGGTCTCCGGGCAGGTGGGCGCGGGTGCCACGGCGGGCGCGTACGCCACGGCGGGCGGGCACGTGGGCCGGGTGCACGGCTCGGTCACCGCCGGCGCGGTGGCGGGCGCGTCGGCCCAGGCGGGCGGCAAGTTCGGCCTGGAGAATGGCTTCCTCAAGCAGTCCGCGGACGTGAACACCGCCCTGGGCGTGGGCACCCACGTGAAGTCGGACGTGGCGGTCGACCTGCGTCACCACATCAAGCCGGGGATCGCGTCGGGCCTGCGCCCCGCCCTCGGCACCGCGATGGGCGTGCCCGCGCCCGCGATCGCCATCGAGCCCGAGAAGTCGGGCATCGAGAAGCTCTTCGCCAAGGCCTTCGGCAAGGAGTGACCCGCTGGGGGCATACCCCCCGTCCGGGTGTTCCTCCCTGGCGTCGTCATGGGCCACTTCGTAGGTTGCGCTCCCCCAGTCCTTCGAGCGCTTCCCACTCCATGACGACGTCCATCCTCCGAACCCTCCTCCTCGGTGTTTTTGTTCTCCAGGCGCTCTCCGCCTGCGCCACGGCCCCACAGCGTCACGAGCAGCCGCCGCATACCGCTCCTCCCGCGGCGGAGCTGACCGAGGCACTGAAGCCCTTTTCCTTCCTGATGGGGACGTGGGACGCGGAGGGTGGCGGTACGCCCGGTGCGTCCGCCGGAACCTTCACGTTCCAGCCGGATGTGCAGGGTCATGTGCTGATCCGCCGGAACGAATCCTCCACGCCGGGTGGGCGGCACGAGGACCTGATGGTCCTGTATCCGGGAGCGCCTGGAGCGGTGCGTGCGAGCTACTTCGACAACGAAGGGCACGTCATTCAGTACTCGGCCCGCGCGGAGAGTTCCCCGGCGAGCGCGGAGTTCGTCACCGACGAGGCCACTGGCACGCCCCGGTTCCGTCTGTCGTATCTGCTGAACACAGACGGCACGCTCAACGTCAAGTTCGAGATCGCCCCTCCCGGTGCCGGCTTCCGGACCTACCTCGAGGGTACTGCCCGGCGGAGATAGGCATTGGCGGCGGGTGCGACATCGTGACGGCCAATACCCAGCACATGAGGTGAAAGGCAGCCGCCGAATCCTCTACACTGGCAGTCATGTCACGATGGCTGATTGCGCTGCTGATGCTTTCGGGATGTACGGGCTCTGTCTCGCCGTCTGATGCGGGAGTGTCCAGCGACGCGGGCATACGCGACGCTGGCGTCTCCCCGGGCTGGGGGCAGGGCACGGAGGTCGGCACGGTCGTCAACGACGTCTGGACCCCCGGGCGTGACAATGACGGCCGCGTGAACGAATCCAGCTGGGCGCTGGTGCCGCATGGCCGGTGGGTGAGCGTCTCGGACACGAACCTCGACGTCCTGGGGGCGCAGGTGCAGGTCGCCATTCCCGGGTGGAGGGACTACGGCAGCCAGGGCTGGGGCGGTGTCACCGAGGCGTGGAACGCGCCGGCCTTCGACCTCGCCGGCCGCAGGCTGTGGCGTCACGGCGGCGGTCACGGCGACTCGAGCAACAACGGCATCTACCGCTTCGACCTGGACTCGATGCGCTGGTCGATTGAACACATGCCGAGCGACACCCACCTCTGGAGTCAGGCGTACCGCCAGTCCGCCACCTTCGCGGGTTGCCCGGAGTCGAGTGCGGCCTACCACGCGGAGGTCGACGCGGGCACCTGGGCGCAGCGCGACCACTGGTACTACGACGAAATCTTCTGGGACCGCACCGCGAGCAATCCCATGGGCAATCCCACGGCGCGGCACGTGTACGACGGTTTCATCTACGTGCCGGAGAGTGACGAACTCATCGTCGCCTGCCGTCGGCTGTGGCGGTACTCGCTCGAAAGCCACACGTGGACAATCAAGACGCATCCGCGCGCGAACGGTGACGAATATGCCTTCACGGAGGACGTGATCGCGGTGCTCGACCACGAGTCGAAGCTGGTGATTGGCTCCTGTGGTTCCGGTGGCCCCTTCGCCGCGGACTACGACCTGCGCACCGACACCTGGCTCGCCCCGCGTGCGAGCTGGGGAAGCTGGGACTGGACCGGCGCCGCCTACACGCAGGATGGCGACATCGTCACCATCTTCATGCCGCCGCACAGCTCCGGGAACTACGCCTCTCCCGGCCGCTGGCAGCGCTACGACGTGGCCACCCACTCCGTGCTCGCGTCGGGCTCGACGTGGAACTACGAAGGCGGTCTGTCGCTCGCGTCATTCCCAGACACCGATCATGCCACCGACGGTCACGGCATGGTCTACGTGCCGACCGAGGGCGTCTACTGGGTGTACACGAAGCTCAACAGCGGCATGGCCTGGCTGGAGCTCGACCTCAAGACGACGCCCGCGACGTTGCGGCCGAAGACCTTCGCCAACGCTGCTCCCGTCCTGCCGAGCGGCATCGCGCGGCGCCGGGCCATCTACTTCCCCAGCCTCGACGCCATCGTGTGGATGAGCCCCGCGGACCAGGACGTGATCGTCTTCCGTCTGTGATGCTTCATGCGGTGACCAGGCGCTGGACGTAGCTCGCGTCCAGCGCCTGCTTCCAGGCCGGTCCAGCGACATCAACGGAAGCGAAGGCTAGTTACAGGGCGCGCCGCAGGTGCCCGCCCCACGGGCCTGACATGCCGCCGTGTTGATGCAGAACAAGCCATCACCCGTGCAGCACCCGAGCAAACGCGAGGACTCGTCCGTGGTCTCGTCCGGAACCGCGCTGCTGGGGCTGGTCGAAACGAGCACGGCCTCGTTCGGCACGACTTCGCTCGGGGCGAGCTGAGAAGAGGAAACAGCCATTCCCACCACGAAGGCAAAACTCAGGGCAACTCCGGAAACAAGCGTCCGCAGCATCTGATGCTCCTTGGGTTGAGAGGCGTCTGGGATGGTACTCCCAACGTGTCCCGCAATCCAAGACTCCGGAGTCTGGCTTTGTTTGGCGTTCGGGGGTGTTGAGTGTGGATGTATTTTGATGGGTGAGTGCAAATGACACGCTGCGAAGTCAGGTCTTGCCGTAGCGGCGCACGGCCTCCTCGAATTCGATCCGGCGTGCCCGCAGCAGTCCACCCGCCAGGGGCTCTGCTCCGTCGACGTCCACGTAGTCGAGCTTCCAGGCGAAGCCGAGTGCCGGGTCGAGCCGGTCGACGATGAGGTCGAAGGTGTAGGCGGGGCCCTTCGTGGCCACCAACCCATGCACGTTGCCGTGTTGGTCCGAGATGCTTGAGAGATCCCCGGGTCCGGACACGCGGTCGATGCTTGGACGCAGCACCAGGTGCTTGGGCTGACTTTCGACGCGTTCGAAGTGGCGCAGGTGGAACTCCCCGGCGAGCACCACGTGCATGGACACCATGTTCTGATGTCCGTGAGGCACGATGGCTCTGCCTTGAGCCAGCCCGAAGAGCTTCGTGCCAAAGACGCGCGGCAACCCCTCGACCCTGGGCAATGGCGCGGACATCGCACCGGCTCGGTCATCCGGCAGCTCGAGGCCGGGCTTCAGTCGGTCGGCGTCGATGGCCCGGACCAGCTCGGAGAGGGGGACCCGGGCAAAGAGCGCCTCGACCTGCTGCTGCCATTCCCGTGGCTCGAGCTTCCGGTCATGGACATCCGAACAGAGTTGATGGGTACGGGAGAGCCACGCCTGGACCTCCTTGCGCACGGGCCCCGCGAGCGCGTCCTGCCGCAGGAGCATGGGGATCAGGGCATAGCCCGTCAGTGCTTGGAGCAGGACCTCTCGCCGCGTAGAGCGCTGAGTCATACCCGGGCAACGAAGCAGGGGGCATGCCAGCATTACGGACGGCATGTTCGAGGCAAGGTCCCGACTCCATGCGCTCGCCCGCGGGTGAGCAGCCACGGGTGTGGCTGGATCCGCACAGGCCCGGCCGCGCCTACTGCCGGACCGAGTACTCGGTGCCCGAGCGGAAGGGGACGGTCATGGACGCGAAGCCGTGGCGTGGGTCGCGCACCCAGGTGACGTAGTCGCGGTAGTCGGCCTTGAAGACGCCGACGTTGTCGGTCACCACCACGGCGCCCGGACGCAGGGCCGGGGCGACGAGCTTGAGCACGTCGAGCGCCCGCACGGGGAACCCATCGTTGAGCATGAAGTCCACCTCGCCAAGGTCCGCTCGCAGCGTCTCCGTCGCGTCACCCACGCGAATCTCCGCGAAGGACGCGAGCCCCGCCTCCTCCAGGTGCGCCTGCGCGCGCCGCGCCTTCTCTGGCAGGAGTTCGGTGCCAATGACGCGGCCGCCGCCGTTGTCGCGCACCGCCGCCGCCAGCCACAGCGTCGAGACGCCAAAGGACGTGCCGAACTCGACGACGGTCCTGGCGCGGAGCGCCCGCGCCGTCAGGTAGCAGAAGGCGCCCTGGGCGCGCTCGATCGCAAGGTACTTGTCCGCGAAGGCGTGCTCGGTGCCCGGCTTGTCGATGGGGCGGCCGAGGAGCATTCGCGGCAGCTGTGGCAGGAGGTGGAGGAGGACGCCCGGCATCTGCCGTTCGGCCTCTCCGTGGAGTCGCCGCAGCACGGCGCGCACCCGTTCGTCGGGCAGGACGGACAGGGGACCCCTGGCATTGTCGTTAGCGCTGAACACCGGAGAATCCCTTTCGGCCTGGCGCCCAATAGGCGACGTTGGTGACCTGCTTCGCGGAGATGCCTGCTCGCCGCACCGCCTTGTAGAGGCGCTGGATTGACGGAGCCTTCCCGGTGAAGACACACCGCGTCCGCGGTTCGGCGAGCAGCGCGCGCATGAGTTCGTTCTCGATGCGATCGAGGTGACGCTCCTCGGTTTCGCGTGCGGTCAGCGTCACGCCGGTGGTGACGCCAATCCGGTCGAGTGCGATGCGCGAGGCTTCGGTGGATTCCACTTCGAACGAGAACGCCACCTCCCGGATTCCCTCGGGTGTCGCTCGAAGCGCGGCCGCGGTGCTGAACGAGGTTTCGTCGCCGAAGAAGAACAACGGCCGGTCGACGGAGGCGAGGTCCAGCGCCGAACGTGGACCCACGAGGAAGAGCGGCTCTCCCATGGTCGCCGACGCGAGCCAGTTCGACGCGATGCCCTGGCCATGAACGAAACCGAGAAACGTGGCGGTGCCGGTTCGCGGCTCGAAGGAGAGCGGCGTGTACGCCCGCCCGGCCAGGCCTGCGAAGCCGATCTGGATCATGTCGCCGGGTGTCCAGCGGCGGCCTTCCAGGTCTTCTCCCTCAATCGTGACGAGGCGGAACGCATCTCCCACGGACTCGACTTCGCGAACCCTGGCGCGGCGCGAGACGAGGCGATGGAACATGGACTCGACGACGCCCGAAGGCGCGGTGGATGGCGACGGCATGCGGGAGACGATAGGGAGTCGCGCCCCTGGCCGCATTGCGCAGTCAGGACAATTTGTTTATCAAAACGGTCATGGCGGCGAAGCGGCGGAAATCGAAGGCGACACGGCCCGTGGATCCGACGAGCTGGACGTTCAGCGGAGACGTCCAGGTGGCGAACGGGCCTCCTGGCGCGGTGGCTTCGCTCGAGGCACTCGGGAGCCGGTTCACGCTCGATGCGCGTGGATGGTTGAAGACCGCGGTCGAGCGGCCGGCGAACGCGATCGGGATCCGCATGGCGAGCGGGGGGATCGAGAGCGAACCCCACGAGCACCGCGAATCGCAGCTCATGTACCTGGTGCGCGGAGAGATGATCTGCGAAGCGTCGAACGCCCTCTGGATCGTCCCGCCGCAATCCGCGCTGTGGATCCCCGGGGGCGTGACGCACCGGATCCGGGGGCGCGCGCCGCTCGAAGGCTACAGTGTCTTCCTCAATCCGCGCTCGGCGCCGAACCTTCCGAAGGACTGCTGCGCGGTGTCGGTGACGCCGCTCTTCCGTGAGCTCCTGCTGCGCCTGGCGACGCGTCCCGCGCTATACGGCCTCAAGGGGCCGGACGCGCGCCTGGTGGCCGTGCTCCTCGACGAGCTGGCGACGGTCTCCATCGAGAAGCACCGCCTGCCGATGCCGAGCGACCCCCGGCTCCGGCGTCTGGTGGACGCGATGGCCGCCGAGCCGGCGATTGGCGTGACGACGAAGACGTGGGCGAAGCGAATCGGCGTCAGCGAGCGCACCTTGAACCGCGTCCTCGTCGAGGAGACGGGCTTGAGCTTCGGCCGCTGGCGCCAGCAGCTTCACATCATCCTGGCCATCCAGAAGCTCTCCCGGGACGCGACCGTGCAGAGCGTGGCACTGGACCTCGGCTACGAGAACGCGAGCAGCTTCGTGACCATGTTCCGCAAGGCGCTCGGGACGTCGCCCGCGCGGTACATGGCGAACCGCCTGGCCGCGCCGGTGGGGAAGCGATAGCCGCAAGCCCCCTTCCGTGGTACCCAGCCGGCAGCCACTTGACGCTCCGATGGCGGTGCGACGTTCTGTCGCGACCGTAGGGTGTCCTCGGGTGGCATTCCGTCGGCTGGCGCCTCCCGGGTCATGACCCCGTTGTTTCTGGAGGCCCCCATGTCCACGTCCGAACTGCCCGTCCTCGAGTTCATCCTCACGAACTACAAGAACTTCAACGCCCGCGCGACGCGCGACGCGCTCCTGTCCTACTGGGAGCATGTGTCGAGCGGTGGCCGGATGTTCTGGAGCGTCGCGGGCGCGATGTCGTCCGCACAGCTCGGCATCACGCTCGCGCCCGCCATCCGCTCGGGCCTGATTCACGGCCTGTCGGTGACGGGCGCCAACCTGGAGGAGTCTCTCTTCCGGCTCGTCGCGCACACGGCGTACAAGGACTTCCCCGAGTACCGCTACTTCACCAAGCAGGACGACACGAAAATCCTCGAGCAGCGGATGCGCCGGGTCACCGACACGAGCATCCCCGAGGACGAGGCGTTCCGGGCGGTGGAGAAGATTGTCGTCCCCATGTGGAAGAACGCCTCCGCGAAGGGCGAGCGCCGCTTCTGGCACGAGTACTTCTACGAGCTCATCCAGGTGCTGGAGCCCGCGGCATACGAGGGAGACCCGGAGGCCTGCTGGCTGATGGAGGCGGCGAAGCGCAAGCTGCCCATCGTCGTCCCGGGCTACGAGGACTCGACGTTCGGGAACATCTTCGCGTCCTACGTGAAGACGGGCGACTGCAACCCGAGCATCGCCAAGTCCGGCATCGAGTACATGGCCGACTTCTACGACCGCTACGAGGAGCTGTCCGCGGGCAAGGGCGTGGGCTTCTTCCAGATTGGCGGCGGCATCGCCGGTGACTTCCCCATCTGCGTCGTGCCGTCGACGAAGTACGACATGCAGAAGCCCGTGAAGCCGTGGGCCTACTTCTGCCAGATCAGCGACTCGACGACGTCCTACGGCTCGTACTCGGGCGCGACGCCCAACGAGAAGATCACCTGGGACAAGCTGACGGAGACGACGCCGATGTACGTCATCGAGTCGGACGCCACCATCGTCGTCCCGCTGTTGCTCCGCGCGCTGCTGGAGTGCCAGGGCCATCCGGAAGCGGCGAACGCGCTCATCGCGAAGCACCGGCGCTAGTCACGCGCGAACCGCGGCAGGGCCCAGAACGCGTTGGGCCCTGCCGGGCTTTCGTCAGAGGCCTTGCTCAGAAGCGGGCGAGGAAGGCGTCGTTGCTACCGGCGCTGGTGTTGCCGCCAAGGCTTCCGCCCGTCTGTCCCGCGACGTAGGCGTTGCCGGAAGCGTCCACGGCCACGCCGCGGGCGACGTCCTGGCGCGAGGTGCCCAGGGTCTGGGTGCCCAGCTTCGTGCCGAGCGCGTCGTAGCGGGTGAGGAAGGCATCGGAGGCGCCCGCATACGGGATGCCGGCGAGCCCGCCCGTGTAGCCGACCACCTGCACGACGTTGTTCGAGGAGACGGCGACGCCGAACGCGTAGTCGGGCTGCCCACCTCCGAGCATGCGGCTCCAGTCGCGGTTGCCGGCGCTGTCGTAGCGGGCGAGCAGCACGTCGATGGTGCCGTTGTTGGTGTTGCCGTCCATGCTGCCAAACGTTTCACCAACAATGTAGACGCCGCCATCGGGGCCCACGGCGACGCTCTTGCCGTCATCCAGGTCGCCCGCGTCAATCTGCCGGACCCACTGCTGGGCGCCCAGGATGTTGAGCTTGAGCAGGAAGATGTCGCTGTTCACCGGCGAGGTGGTGCCGTCGAGGCTGCCGTAGGTGTTCCCGACGATGTAGACCTCGTGGGTGGACGTGACGGCGATGCCGCGCGCCATGTCGCTCGCGGAGCTGCCGAACTGCTGGAGCCAGTACGGGTTGCCCGCCGTGTCATAGAGCCCGGCGATGATGTCGTAGTTGTTGGGGTTGCCGCCGTTGGCGAAGCTGCCGCCGGTGTAACCGGTGAAGTAGAGGGTGTCGTCCGCGCCAATGGCGATGCCCGTGGCGAAGTCATCCATCTGCGTGCCGTTCTGGCGCAACCACAGGCGGTTGCCGGCTGAGTCATACTTGGCGATGAAGAAGTCGATGCCGCCCGCGTTGGTGTAGAAGTCGAAGCCACCGAAGGTGGTTCCAGCCACATACGCGTTGCCGTCCGCGTCGGTGGCCACGGCGGTGGCGCGGTCCGACCCGGTGGTGCCGAGCTGGTGGACCCACTGGAGGTTGCCGGCGGTGTCGTACCGGGCAATGAACGCGTCCTGACCGCCGGCCTTCGGGTCGGAGCCGAGCTGGCTGGTCGTCTGGCCCACCACGTAGACGCTCGAGCCTGACACGGCCACGGCGTTGGCCTGCTCATCCAGGTTGGCGCCGAGCTGGGCCACCCAGGAGGGGGACGGAACCTGGGCCGCGGCGACGGAGGGGACGCCCGCGGCGCCGACGACGCCCGCGAACCCAAACATGCTCAAGAGAAGGTGTTTCATCACGAACTCCATTTCTCAGTGGGGGGAACAGCACCGCGGCGTCAGGGAGGGGAATCTGACGTCACGGCACTCTTGCAAGACCACGAGAAACGGGCGCGCGGAAGATGGGTAATTAAAGACACACATGCGACAGTGTCTGGCTTGAGCACGGCCGTGACACATGGACGCGTCATGTCATTTCACGACGCAGCCGCGCCCAGGCCTCGAAGCTCATGGGTGAAAGGCCGTAGGAGCGCGCGATTTCAGGCCGAGCCAGCACCGGGGCGACGTTCATGTACGTCATGCCTTGAGCCACGCCGGGATGCAGGCCGGCCGCGACGGCCTCTTCGATCGTGGAGGACTGGACCACGTACTCCTTGCCGTCGACGCGCGAGAGGACCTCGGTGATTTGAGGGAGCGTGAGCACGTCACCCGCGAGCTCCAGCGTCACTCCATGGAACTTCGCGGGCTCGTTGATCGCCGCCGCGGCCGCCTTCCCGATGTCCTCGGGGGCGATGAGCCCGATGGGCTTGTCGGCCCTGACCACCGTGAGCAACCGGCGCCCGTCGACGAAGCCGGAGGGATCCAACATCGCGTGGTCCATGAAGGTGGCGGGCAGGAGGAGGGTCCAGTGCTTGAAGCCCGCGGTGCGGACCAGGTCGCACGTGGCCAGCTTGTTCTCCCAGTACTCCTCGTGGAACTTCCAGCGCCCCTCCGACCAGCCCTCGACGTCGCGGTGGGCGCCGACGCCGGTCGTCGCGGTGTGCACGAAGGTCTCGACGCCCTCGGCAAGCGCGGCCTCGACGAGGTTCTTCCCTTGCTGGCGCTCCTTGCTGAAGTCGATGCCGGTCGCGGAGACGATGGGTGACTGCATGGAGAAGACCGCCCGCGTCCCGGCGCAGGCGGCGCGCAACGACGCTGGATCGTCCAGGTCCCCGACGACCACCTCCGCGCCAGCCGCCGCGAGGGCCCTGGCGTTCGCCGCCTCCGGATTGCGCACCAGGACGCGCACTTTCGTGCGGCCCTCGGCCAGCAACGCCCGGGCGGTGGCGCCCCCCTGACGTCCTGTGGCGGCGGTGACGAGAACGGCATCATTTCGGCTCATCGGCGGCTCCTTCTTAAGTGGGGGACCCCACCGTTTATTGTTCGTGTTAAATACGGAGGGGCCCCCCGTTTGTCAAAGAGAAGGGTCTCGTGAGGAGGAGTTCGCCGTGGAGCAGATGAAGCGGTTGCGCGCGGACGGGCAACGCAACCGGGAGCGGATTGTCGCCGTCGCCGCGGCGCTCGTCGCCAAGGAGGGCGCGCAGGTGTCGCTCGAGGAGATCGCTCGGAAGGCGGGGGTCGGTTCGGCGACCCTGCACCGGCATTTCCCGTCGCGGCAGGCGCTGCTGGAGGTGGTCTTCCGGGATGGCGTCGCGCAGCTCTGTGAGCGGGCCGCCGCGCAACCGGGCAAGGCGCCCGCCGCCGAGCTGGCGGACTGGCTCGAGGAGGTGACGGTCTACACCGCGACCCACCGCGGGCTCGCCGCCGCGCTGCTGGCCGGCCCGGATGGCCTCTCCGCCGAAGACATCTGCTGCACCGACATGCTGCTCAAAGTGCTGAAGGTCCTGGTGGCGCGGGCGTCATCCGTGGGTGCGCTTCAAGCGGGCGCCACGGCGCAGGACCTGATGATGCTGGCGAACGCGATTGCCGTCGCGAACGAGAATGATCCGGTCACCGCGCGCCGGGTGCTGCGCCTCGCGCTCACCGGCATCCGGCGCTGAGCGCGGTCGAGGGCGAGCGGGTCCTGGGGGCGCATGCGACGGCACGCCCCCAACGCGAAGACCCGCGGGCGGTACCGGAGGCCTTCGACTACGGACCCGATGGGGGGCAGGTCGCGGGCTCGAGGTAGAAGGCTTCCCACGAGCCCGTGTCGGTGGGATTGCAGATGCCTCCGTTGCCGCCATTGCCGCTCTGGATGGGAGCGCCGGGGGTGTTCTCCTTCCAGTTGCGCGCAGTGCCTGTCGTCGATTCGAAGCCATAGCGATTGCGGCCGCCGAAGACGCCGCATGCGTGGCGGGTGAACGACTCCGCCGTGCCGAGCGAGGCATTCACGGTGAGCTGATCCGCGACCACCGCCAGGTACGCGCCGCTGGTTCCCTTGAGCTTGTATTTCGCGCCACTGGTGACGAGCTCGAAGACCTCGCCACCGGTCTGCGTCGTGCCGAGGGCAGCCACCTTGCCCGCGCCGTCGACGGTGAGCCACTGGTCGGTGCGCTCACTCTGGATGCGGAAGCAGCCCGCGCTGCCGCTGGCCTCGGTATGGCAGGTCGCATCGCAGCCATCGCCCGACTGGGTGTTGCCATCGTCGCACTGCTCGCCGCTCTCGACCGTGCCGTTGCCGCACACGGGGCCGCCGCCGCTGCCCGGGCAGGAAACCGGTTCGAGGTAGAAGGCCTCCCAGGCCCCACCATCGGCCGGATTGCAGGCGCCGCCATTGCCGCCGTCACCACTCTGGATGGGCTCGCCCGGCGCGGTCTCCTTCCAATGGGGCGCGCTCCCCACGGAGGCCCGGAAGCCGACGCGGGTGCGCCCGCCGTAGCCGCAGGCCAGCTGGGTGAACGACTCCCCGCTGGTGAAGTTGGCGCCCATCGTGAGCTGGTTCGCCACCACCGTCAGGAACGCGTCTCCCGAGCCCTTGAGCTTGTACTGGGTGCCGTTCGGAACGAGCTGGAAGACCTGCCCACCGGCTTGCGTCGCGCTGCCGGCGATGACCTTGCCCGCGAGGTTGACGGTGAGCCACTTGTCGGTGCGCTCGCTTTGAATCTGATAGCAGCTCCCGCCCGAGGTCTCGACGAACCAGGCGGTGTAGGTGGCCGCGCTGCCAGGCGTGATGAAGGTGTGTGATTGCGCGCCTCCGTCAGACCACGACGAGAACGCCCAGAACTTGCCGCCCGCATACTGCGGCGACTCGGCGCCCACGGAGCGGACGACACCGACCACACCCGTCGTTTCGTGCGGCGCCGCGACCGGCCGCCCGTCCATCAGGACCTGCATGCCGCTCGGCACGCTGGTCACCGTGAGCGGGACCGTGACGGGGTGGACGTCGCGATACGTCGTGTGGGTGAGGCCAATCGAGTCGCGCACCGTGAGCCGCAGGCGATACCAGACATTGGCTGAGCTCTCGCCGATGCTCGGGACGGGCCAGCTCCCACTCGCGACGCCGGTGGTATCCGCCATGGCCGGGTGCGTGTGGGTGTCGTGATGGAAGGTGATGTTCCAGGTCATCGCGCTCGGTGGCAGCGCGCCATCCTCCAGGTCGCTGGCCGAGCCGGAGAACATCAGGTTGGTGGAGGCGATGTAGGTCGCGCCCGTGGCCGGCGTCACGATCGTGGCCACCGGCGGCTTGTTGGAGGTCACCGTCAGCACGGCCTCGGCGCTGGTGGCCGAGCCAAGCCCGTTGGTCACGACCGCGCGGAAGCGCGCGCCGCTGTCGGAGAGCTGCGCGGCGGTCAGTTCGTAGCTCGGCGAGGTCGCGCCAGCGATGTCCACGCCGTTGCGCTGCCACCGGTAGGTGAGGGGCGGCTCGCCGCTCGCCGACACCGTGAAGGTGGCAGGATAGCCGACCGATACCAACGTGCTCGCCGGCTGCTGCGCGATGCTCGGCGGCAGCGAGGCCGTGTAGGCGATGCGGCCCACCTGGCCCGATCCGCGCGCCAGGTAGTAGAGCGCGCCATCGGGCCCGACATCGAGGTCCACGGGTCCCGCGGCGGCCGTCGCGAAGAGCGAATTCGCACCGGTGTTCGGGTCGATGCGCGCAATCCAATTGTTGGTGTAGTCCGCGAAGAAGTACTGACCGACATACGCGCTGGGAAAGGCCGAGATGGGCGGATTGTAGAAGGCACCGCCCGCGATGCAGTTGCCAGCGGCCGTGCCGGAGCCATGCGGGTACGCGTAGAACGGCTGCGTGAGCTCCGGGCGGTTCGTGAAGTAGCCCTCCGTCATCGGCCAGCCGTAGTTGGCGCCGGCCTGGCCGCGGTTGATTTCTTCCCAGCCGCCTTCGCCCACGTCGTTGATGAACAGGATGCCCGTGCCGGGTTGAACGTCGAAGGTGAAGGGGTTGCGCAGTCCCATCGCCCAGGTCGCCTTCGCGAGCCCGGTGGCGGTCGCATAGAACGGATTGTCCGTGGGGATGCTGCCGTCCGGGTTGAAGCGCAGCAGCTTGCCGAGCGGCGTGTTCAGGCTCTGCGAATTGGAGGAGACCGCGTTCTCACCGACGGAGACATAGAGCTTGCCGTCGAGTCCGAAGCGGACCGCGCCGCCGTTGTGGTTGGCGGCGTCGAGCGTCGGAAAGTCGGCGAGCACCAACTCGCTTCCGGGAACCACCACGTTGCCGTTGGCGGTGAAGCGGCTGACCCGGTTGTGGATGCTGCCGGCGACCGACGTGTAATAGACGTAGAGATAGTGGTTGCTGGCGAAGTTGGGATCGAACGCGATGCCCATCAGCCCACGCTCGTTGTCGTTGTCCACGGCGAGCGTCATGAACGGAGTCGCCAGAAGCTGGCCGTTCACGACGACGCGCAGCGCGCCATTCTTCTCCGAGATGAACAGGCGCCCGTCAGGCGCGAAGGTCATGGTGGTGGGGCCCTGGAGGCCACTGACAAAGACCGAGTCGGCGAAGTTGGCGTCTTGCATGACCGCGGCCGCTCGCGCTTCCGCCAGCTCCGGGGGGGACTGCGTCGAGCAGCCCACGAGGAGGGAGAAGACCGCGCACACGACGGCTCGTACATTCGTTCCTGTCATCGCTGCTCATCCCGGTCGAACTGCGGGTGGTGTTTCCCGCTTTTACACTGAAGTCCTGTTCGGCCGGGGCCGATTCAGCAGTTCGGCAATGGATTCCCCCGGCCATCGTCATGAGTGCAGCGGATATCGCGGCATGCCTCAGGGGGGAGGCTCACATGGACAGTGTTTCTCGTTTCCAATCGGGTCTGAATGGTATCCGCGTGTCTTCGGTTTCGGAGCCGGCGTCGCAGGCAACGACGTCCCAGGACTCCACCGCCGAGCGCACGCTCCGGGAGCTGTTCTTCCACAGCAGCTTCGAACCGCAATCCCGGCCCTCGACATCCTCGTCCTACAGGGCCCTGGCCGAGAGCACGCCTCCTCCGGACGTGTCCAACCCGTCCGTGGATGATTGGCAGGCCTGGTGCGAACAATTCAAAGGCAATGCAGAGGCCGAGCTCACCCGCAAGCGCGGCACCACCCTGCCGGACCTCGCCGCCGACCAGGCCATGCATGGTTCCCGCTCGCCCATGTATGCCGCGGGCCGTTCCACCGTGACCGGCAACGAGAACGTCCCCGCCTTCTTCCAGGACTTCCCCGCCACCGGCGAGCGGCAGATGCAGCTCTACACCTTCTGCCGTCCGCCTCCAGGCCAGGCCCTGAAGCCCGAGGACCGCAACCAGTGGGTGTCCTTCGAGGTGCACGGCGACATCTGCAAGGCCTACTCGGACAACACCTTCACCCACGGCCGGCAGGGCACCAACTCCCGCCTGGGCTACCCCAACTCCGGCCTCGAGGACGCCGTGAAGACCCGTCCGCCCTTCCTCGATGATCCGATGGTGAAGGCGTTCCGTGACGCCCGGGTCGCCTCCGGCAAGCCCGACGCGGTGCCCTTCCAGGAGTTCCAGAACGGCTACCTCGCCGACCTTGGCGGCAAGGTGCAGGCCTTCTCCAAGGATGGACAGCGCCTGGGCACCGCGTGGCCCGGCGGGGACATGACCGCGGCGCCGACGCAGGACCCAGGGGGCGTCCAGCAGCCCACGGGCCCCTACGGCACCACCGGCCCGTTGAACGGGGACACCTCCTTCGGCAACGCGACGGTGCAAATGGGCACCTCCGCGAGCCACGGCGGCGCTGTGACCAGCCTCGTCTACGACGGCAAGGAGTACATCAACAACAAGGACCATGGCCGGCAGATGCAGGTGGCCTTCTCCCTGGACGGTTACAACGAGGCCCTGATGCCCACCGAGGCGGGGAGCCACCGGAACGGCACGGACCCCATTTCCACGACGCAGGTGGTGGGCTACGGCGCGCAGCCGGGCCACATGACCAGCACCGTGCATCCCGCCTACTGGCTGGAGCCGGGAGAGGAGGCGGGCCCGTACAACGGCGTTTCCCACGCCAAGAACACGACCCTGGTCTCCGAGGATCTCATCACCAAGGACATCACCGTCGGCGTGGGCGGTCACGACAACGTCATCCAGTACGACAGCCACATCCACCTCGCCGCGCCCCACGACACGGCCTACGTCGAGGCCCCCACCACCTACGTCAACCGCGAGTTCGAGAAGCACTACCGCTTCGACCCGGCGACGGGCGAGTCGCGCGAGTACCCCCGGGTGCACTCGGAGGACCCGAAGCCGGGCGGCTTCAATGATGAGGCGGGCAACGTGCCGCTCATCGTCGCCACGGAGGACGGCAAGCATGCCATGGCCATCTGGTCGCCGGACGAGGCGCTGCCGGACCTCCAGTACCGCCTGCACCAGTTCGACCTCAACAACCCCACGGACGACTGCTCCAAGCTCAGCGTCACCTTCGGGATGTCGGGCGGCGTGCCGGAGGACATCAAGACGCGGAGCTACGTCATCGTCGGCACCGTGGAGGAGGTGAAGGCCCGGCTCGCGGAGCTGTACAATCAGAACCCCACCGGCGTGGAGCGCAAGTGGCCGGAGGACATGCGCTGACCGAAGCGGGTGTCGAGAGGAGGTCGTCCATGCATCGCGGTTCCTGCTTGTGCGGCGCGGTCCGCTTCACCGTGGAGGGCGAGCTGCCCGCCCCTGACGCCTGCCACTGCACCCGGTGTCGCAAGCACTCGGGCCACTACTTCGTCTCGACCGACGTGCCGCGCTCCGCCGTCACGATCGAGGGCGCGGACAAGGTCGGCTGGTTCCAGTCGTCCGAGAAGGCGCGTCGCGGGTTCTGCTCTGTCTGCGGCTCGTCGCTGTTCTGGGATCCGCTTCAACGCGATTGGATGGGAATCGCGTTGGGAGCCTTCGACACGCCTACCCACACCCGCATCGCCGTCCATGTCTACATGGCCAACAAGGGCGACTATTACGACGTGGCGGACGGGGTGCCGCGGTTCGACACCATCCCGCCAAAGTAGGTTCCTGCGGACGCCATGGGAACCCCCTTTAGCGGGAGGCCGCGATCCCCGTCAGGATGAGATCGATGCCGGCCAGGAACTCGGCGAGGTCATCGTGCCCGGGCAGTTGGGCCGCGAGCTTGCGGGTGAACGGATACTCATTCGCGTCGAGCTCCTTCCACCGGGCCGACACCGTGTTGAGAAACTCAACGCGGTCCACGGACGGATCGAGCAGCCGACCGTTCGCGGCATTCTGGATGCTCACGCCGACGATGTAGCTCATCAGCGTCGACCCCGCCGTGAATTGGGCTCTGCCTGAAAGCTCCATCGCCTGGAGCTGGTGCCCGATGCGCTCGAAGATCCGCAGCATCGGGGACTCCCACGGGGCGCGAGAGAGCTGCGCGCCCACCCACGGATGCGCATCGACCGTCTCGAACACAGCGACGGCGAGCCCGCGGAGTGATTCCTGGGGCGTGGCGGAGGCGGGGACTTCGGGCAGCGCGCGGGCGATGACGACGTCGGCGGCGGCGACGAGCAGCTCGTCCTTGTTCGCGATGTGCCAGTAGATCGCGCCGGCGCCGGTCTCCAGCCGCGTGGCGAGCGCGCGGAAGGTCAACCCGTCCTCTCCCTGGTCGTCGAGCAGCGCGATCGCCGCTTCGACGATCCGCTCACGTGAGAGCGCGTCCTCACGCCGTTCCGACCCACGCTTTTCCTTTCCCATGACCCCATCTTGACAGAACTGGAACGGCGTTCCAATGTGGTCTATGGAACGGTGTTCTAGATGCCGTTCCGAGAGGAAGCACGATGACTCCCATTGCCATCATTGGCGCTGGCCTGGGCGGGCTGACGCTCGCTCGCGTCCTGCACGTCCACGGCATCTCCGCCACCGTCTACGAGGCCGACGCGTCCGCCGATGCGCGCACGCAGGGCGGCATGCTCGACATCCATGACTACAACGGGCAGCTCGCGCTGAAGGCGGCTGGGCTGTTCGACGAGTTCCGCCGGATCATCCATGAAGGCGGCGAGGCTTCGCGGATCCTCGACCCGCACGGCACGGTCCTGCTCGACCAGCCCGACGACGGCAGTGGCATTCGCCCCGAGGTGCCGCGCGGCGAACTGCGGCGCATCCTCCTCGACTCGCTGCCTGACGGCACCGTGCAGTGGGGACGCAAGGTCACGTCCCTCCGCTCGCTCGGCGGCGGGCAGCACACGCTGACGTTCGCGGATGGGGCGAGCGTGACGGCGAGCCTCGTGGTGGGCGCGGACGGCGCCTGGTCGAAGGTCCGGCCGCTGCTGTCCGACGCGAAGCCCGCGTATGTCGGCACCTCGTTCGTCGAGACCTACCTGCTCGACGCCGACGCACGCCACCCGGCCAGCGCGAAGCTCGTCGGAGGAGGAGCCCTCTACGTCCTCGCACCCAGCAAGGCCATCCTCGCCCACCGCGAGCCCCACGGCGTCCTGCACACCTACGTCGCGCTCAGCCGGCCGCAGGAGTGGTTCACGGACATCGACTTCTCCGACCCGAAGGAGGTGAAGGCTCGAGTCGCGGCGGAGTTCGACGGCTGGGCGCCGGAGCTCACCGCGCTGATCACCGACGGTGAGACAGCCCCCGTCCTCCGGAAGATCCATGCGCTCCCGCCCGGACATCGGTGGACTCACGTGCCCGGTGTGACACTGCTCGGCGACGCCGCGCATCTGAACCCGCCCGACGGAGAGGGCGCGAACCTCGCGATGTACGACGGCGCCGAGCTGGGCAAGGCCCTGGCCGCGCACCGGGGCGACTTCGATGCCGCGGTCGCCGAGTACGAGGAGGCCATGTTCCTGAGGAGCGTGGATGCCTCAGCCGAGGCCGCGAAGATCCACACGCTCTGCTTCAACGATGACAACGCACCGCACGGGCTGATCAACCTGCTGACCGGCGGCGCCGCACCGGATGCCTGAGGTGCCGTGTCATTCCGGAAGTCTTCGGTTCCACCTGGGCTACGGGATGAAGGTCGGGAGAGCCCGCCCCTTCATCCAGGCGTCCATCATCCCGTCCTCGAGCAGTTTCCCGACGACGTGGTAGCGCGACACCATCGCCGGGGAGGTGAGCGCGTCCTCGCAGACGACCTTGGCTTCGCCCAGGTAGGACGAGTGACACATCCATACCTTCGCGCTGTCGTTCCAGAGGAGCCCGACGTGGTAGTCGAGTCCGACGACGTAGAGCCCGGCACCGGCGCTCCTCAACCGGTCGATGACTTCGGACACGGGACGGTCGCGAAACCGCCAGGTCTTCAGCGCGGGTGCCAGCGTCTTCACGATGTGCTCGGCGGGCTGTTGGGCCATCCGTACGCGCTCGATTCGGAAGCCCGCGTCCCGCAGTACGGTGGAGACGAAGTAGCCACAGGCAATGCTCCCGGTTCCGGGAGTCTGGCTGTGGCCGTAGAACTCCCAGGGCGTGCCGTACCAGGCCGGCATCAGCTGTCGGGTGATGGCATCCAGTACGGTTGAACGGGCCTCGTCCCGCAGGGATGTGCGCTTGACGCCGGGCTGGTTCCACCGCGTGCCGAAGTCCTGTCGTCGGGCCTCCAACCCGGCGACCACCTCGGCATAGGGACGCTCTGGACTTGGGGGCTCGGGCTCCGCGTCGACAGGGGGCAGGGCGAGGAGCAGCAGGATGGGGACCATGCGCCTGTGGACGTCTGGGCCCGCACGGGGGTTCCCTGGAGTTCGAGCGCGACAGCGAAACCAGGGTCTGGGTGGGCGAGGGGCTCGCTGCGGACGGTCGCGGCATCCATGTGCCTGTGGCTCGTGAGCGCGATGGGGCTGCGCCGCAAGACTTGAGCCGGGTCACCCTGTGAAGGCGCCCCAGCAGATGTCGTTCCGCGCCCGCTGGTCTTCGAGGACGAACTCCCGGAGGGTGGCGGGGATCCGTTTCCGCTGCCATCCCAGCTCCTTCAGTCGAGCCCCTTCCGCGTCACCCTCGGCGACTGATGCGGCGGCGGCCCGGATGGCGTACGCCGCCGCGCCCAGGTAGTGCGCGGCGACGTGGGCGACGGCCACCGCCTGGCCCGCCGCGAGCGCCGCGAACTTCGCCGGGTCCGGCAACCCACGCGCCGCGGCGTTGGCCACGAACGCGGTCTTGTGGGCGTCACGCATCGGCACTTCGCCCCGGATCCACCCCCGTCCCACGGCGATGGCGTCACGGGGGCGCGCGTCCCCAGGGCATGCTTTCTCGAAGAAGGGCAGGACGTGCTCCGCGCAGAGGGCGGCCCACTCCGCGAGCAGGTGGTGGTCCTCGTCGGTCAGGCTCCCGCCACGACGAATCGTGATCAACCGGGGGTCTCGCTCTTTCGGCAGGATCGGCATGGTATTCCCCTGAGGGCCCCATCGATATGCGACTTCCAGAGCGACTGACAGGTCTCAGCGCGGATGACCAGGGAGCGTTCGCGCGAAGGAACGCCGAGAAGGCTTCGCTTGAAGAACTCCTCGACGCGCTCGGCCTCGAGCCGCTCGGCGAGTGGGCGCTGCTCCACATCGTCCATGAGCTGGTCCAGCGCGGGAGGGAGATCCTCGAGCCCATAGAGGCGAGGCTGGTGGCGCGTCCGGCACGCAAAGCGGCCTACGGGCTCTGCGAGGCGTTGATTGAGCTCTTCCAGGAAACGCCAGAGGCGCAGCCCGAAATCATCCGCGCGCTCATCAGGGCAGGGGAGGAGGCCGTGCGGGCCGGGGCCAGTACGTCCGAGGCCAAGACCTTGATCGTCCACCTCGCCGATTGCGCCCGGCTGTCAGGGCGGACGCTCCCGGAAGCACGACCGCTGGCGCTCGCCTTCCTCGACCGCGCCCGGGGCGAGTCGGAGCCCTACCGGTTCGACGTCAGCGAAGCGGCCTTCCTTGCTGGCGACGAACCCGGTGGGACGGTCTGAGCATGGGCCAAGGGCCTACCCTGCTGCCTCGGCGCTCTGCTCCTGCGCGAGGAGGATCAGCTTGGCGCGGCTGGGCACGGCCAGCTTGACGAAGACCCGCTTCAGGTGCGTCTTCAACGTGTTCAGCGAGCTTCCCATGTCCTCCGCGATGGTTCGGTTGTCCCAACCATTCAAGACACGCTGCACCACGTCCAGCTCGCGAGGGGTGAGTCGTTTGCGCCACTCGGAGGGAACCTGAACGCTGTGAGACACCTCCTGGAACAACAGCGCCCAGGGCGTTCTCCCGGGATGGGCTGGCAACGGGAGGAATGTCACCTTCAAGCTCCGCCCCAGCCGCCGGAACGTCAGGACGTCCTGCCCGGCGAGCATCCGCTGTCCGGAGCGACTGAGCCGCTCCAAGGCGTCCAGGAGGACCTGGGGCAGGCCGAAGCGGCCACAGGGCTCATCCGGGAACCAGCGATGGAGCAGCGCCGTGGAGCGGGGCGTGCGCATCAGCTCGATGGCCGGTGGGCTCAGCACGATGCTCTCAAGCCCTGTATGGCGGAAGAGCTGGTCCAGGAGGTCTCCCTGACGGACCAGGTCTCCCAGCATGAGACAGTTGCGAACCGTTCTGGCCAGGATGGGCGTCAGGCGTTGAAGAAAGGCCTGCTCCTGCTCCGAGAAGGCCTTCCGGTTCTCCCGGTACAGGGTGAAGCCGCTGTGCCAGCCCAGCCCCATGTCCAGGGACACGGAGATGATGCGCTCCACCGGCATGTGCATCTCCCGGCAGTGCGCGTACATGGCGCTGTTCCGCATCGCCTGGCGCGACAGCATCTCGGACTCCCGCAGCACGGTGTTGGGCTGCTGGACCACCGCGGCGCTCACGAAGCACTCGTGTGAAATCTCCGGGTAGCGGTCAAAGAAGACCTGCGGCATGTCCTGGATCATGGGCCAGTCGTATTGACCGGGCTCACCGGGCCTGGACACGCAGAGCCCGCCAAAGTCCGCGGCCAGCACGCGCGACAGAATCCTGTGGGACTCGGAGAAGACCTCTTTCATGTCGAGTGAGCTGGTCAGCGCTGTCATGACATCCAACAGCACCTGCTCCCGCTGCATGGAATCCGGCTGGCCCTTCACGCGCATGACTTTCCTCCACGTCTGGATTCAAGCGTAAGCACGACGTTTGGGATGGTTTTACCATGCGGGACAGCGTCACCCCTATGGGTGATGCCCGCTTTCAACGGGTTCCCGTATGCCATGCGGTCATGGCCTTCCTGAGGCCTGTCGGCACCCGGGAGGTGGAGGTCTACGAGAACTGAGCCGAGCTTGCCCGTGGGCAGGTGCTCACGGTGGTAACCCCGCTGTACGCCAAGGAGAGAGTCAATGCGCAATCAACTGTTTGCATGCATTCTGGCTGTCAGTGTCATTCTGGTTGGAGGCAAGGCCGAAGCCCTTCCCGGCGGTTGGCACATGGGGGAGACGGGCAACAGAGTCATCCTCTACGATCAAAATCACGAGGCTGTCTGGGCTGGCTACTTCGATGAGGAAGGGAAGTGGCACGAGTCGACCTACACGCCCAGGGGCGACAGCTCGGGGGGCCAGGGCGAAACGATGGGCGACATCAATAGCTCGGCGGACTACGTCTTGGTGAACATCACGAGAAGGGTGGGAGGGATCGTCGTCTTTGACCCCACGAAGCGTGTGGTCGTCTTCGAGGTCCGTGGCGGTGTGGCGGCTGGGACAACCGTCAGGATTCCCGCGAACAGACTCAGCGACACCGTGCAACTGGTGGCCGCGGTCGACGACAAGGGGGCGGCACTCGACGTTGCGTTCTTCAAACGGGCGGTCTCCTGCGGCAGCAGGTCCTTCTGGGTCAGTCGCTAGCCCTCCGCGCAGTCAGCGCCCGGAGCTTCTCGGCTCCGGGCGTCCTGGATGGATGCCGGGTCTACAATGTGGGAAGAGTGCGGCCTACCCGAACGGCTCTCGGTGGATGACGCCGGGCCCTGCATCGGGTGGGAGCGTGCCATGTCGATTCCAGGAGCGATCGCTGTGTACACCTCGGGCTCGCACCCAGTGCCTCCCGTCGAGCAGGGTGCCATGGCAAGCACCCAAGTGGTGCGTTCACCGCTTGAGAGCGCCCTCCACTGGGTGGACACCCAGCAGCGTCCGGACGGCGCTCTCTCCATCACGTTCCGGGTGGTCACCTTTGAAGAGGAAGTGCTCACCCAAGTGGAGGAACAGGAGTGGAATGCCGTGCCACCCTCCGCACGACTGGAGCCGGAGCGTGTCCGGCACTACCTCGAAGCGCTCGTCGAGGTGGTGAGCGAGGATTCGAGGCGGCTTGAATCGTCTTGGATTTCCGAACAGGACTCCCTGCGTCGTTCCGGTGCAAGGCAGCGTGAGAGCTTCGCGCGAATCCTGAGGGCGCACGTGGCCCGCGACTTCGGCTCCGATGGAGGAGGCTGACGCGTGCACGAGTACGATTTGATCGCGGACTGGTATGCATCCCACCGCGTGGGCCCCATGGGCGTCCCGGAAGTGACGGCGCTCGCGGCCTCACTGCCGGCCGGTGCCTCGGTGCTGGACGTCGGCTGCGGCACGGGACTGCCACTGACGCGGGTGCTGCTGGAGCATGGCTGCCATGTGATGGGCGTGGATAGCTCCCGCGAGTTGCTGGCGCGGTTTCAAGCGAACTTCCCCCACGTGCCGGTGAAGTGCGCGCCCATCCAGTCCTGTGAGCTTCAGGAGCAGGCGTTCGATGCCGCCATCGCGTGGGGCGTCTTGTTCCACCTGCGCCACGAAGAGCAGGAACAGGCAATCACCCATATCGCGCGGGCATTGAAACCTGGCGCCGCGTTCCTCTTCACCTCGGGCGGCGCCCACGGCTCCATCGACGGCGAGCCGATGAATGGCGTCCCGTTCCGCTATCACTCGTACAGCGTCGACGGGTATCGCGACCTGCTGCGGGCGCACGGGCTCACGCTGGAAGCGACGCACACGGACCCGGGCGGGAACGTCTACTACCTGTCGCGCAAGACGGGATCGGGCGGCTGAACGCCATCCGCGACACACCGGCCCGAGGCGTTTGGATTGCGCCGTCCTGGGGAGTGAGCCGCGGACTGGCGCAAGCTGCGTGCGGCAAGGCAGCCCCGCACGCGCTGCCGATGTTGCGACCTCCGGCGCGGTCCCGCTCATGCGTTGGCGGTCGCGCGCAGCGCCGCGAGGAATTGCTGCACGACCGGCGAGCCCGCCTGGCCGTCATACACGAATTCGACGTCGAAGCGGCCGTCGAGCTCGTCAAGCGCGATCAGTCGCACCGTGCGCGGGCACGTAGGTGAAGTGCTCTCCGGCACGAACGCATAGCCCATTCCGGCTGCGACGAGCCCGATGAGCGTCGGGATGTCGCTGCCGACCTGCGCGATGCGAGGCGTGAAGCCAGCCCGCCGGCACTGCTCGAGCAAGAACCGGTGATTCGCGGCGGACCGGAGCGGGTCGAACCAGACAAACGGCGCGCCTGCGAGTTCGGCCAGTCGACGGGGCGCGCGGGAGCGCTGGCCCGGCGTGGATAGCATCGCGAGCACGAACCGGTCGCGTAGCAGCCTCGTGCCTGACAGATGCGGCGCCTCGTCCTGCCTCCACGCCATGATGCCGCCATCGAGATCGCCGCGTGCGATGGCCGTCGCCTGCTCGGCCGACAGCATTGGCGAGATGGACAGCATCACGTCCGGGCAGGCGCTCCGGAAGGCCTTGAGAACGTTCGACACCACAGGCAGTGGGAAATAGTTCGGCAGCACGCCGAGACGCAGCTCGCCGAGTTGGCCGGCCGCGCTGCGCAGCGCACGTTCGCGGCTGCCCTGCAGCTCGGAGAGCATGCGCGTGGCATCCCGCAGGAAGCTCGCGCCGGCCGCTGTGAGCGCGATGCCCGTCGAGCGGCGGATCAACAGCGGGGTGCCGATCGCCTCCTCAAGCTCACGGAGCTGGCGGGAAAGCGCGGGTTGCACAATCCCGATTGCGCGGGCGCCGGCCATCACACTGCCGGCTTCAGCGACCGCCACGAAGTAGCGTAGATGGCGCAACTCGACCTGTCGCATGCAGTGTCTGTCCGTTCCGTGAATATGCCTGGAAGGTATAGCATGCTGAATTAAATGGTATTGGGAGGTATGGGTGGCCCGGTCTAGGTTGGCCTGCGTCGTGACACCTGTCCGCGCGTCGCGGACGTTTGCCGCGCTTCTTCACATGCCACTCCATATCCAGACTCCCTACCTCCGTTCGCAAGCCGCGTCCCGCCGGCTCGGCAAAGATGTCCTGCTCAAGCTCGAGGCGATGCAGCCGTCCGGGTCGTTCAAGCTGCGCGGCGTCGGTGCGGTATGCGACGCGCGGCGCGCGGCAGGCGCGTGTCGTTTCGTGTCGTCTTCGGGCGGCAACGCGGGCATTGCGGTCGCCTATTCCGGTCGCGAGCTCGGCGTGCCCGTGCTCGTCGTTGTTCCGGAGAGCACGTCCGCGCGCGCACGCGAGCTGATCCGTCTCGAAGGCGCGGAGTTGATCGTCCACGGCGCTTCGTGGGCAGAGGCGAACACGTTCGCGCAATCCGTGATCGGCTCGCACGACGCGTTCGTGCATCCCTTCGACGATCCCGTGCTGTGGCAGGGCCATTCAACGATGATCGACGAGATGGCGGCATCCGGACCGAAACCGGACGCAGTCGTGCTGGCGGTTGGCGGTGGCGGGTTGCTGTGCGGCGTGCTCGAAGGGATGGCGCGCAACGGTTGGGGCGATGTGCCGGTCGTCGCGGCCGAGACCCAGGGCGCGGACTGCTATGCGCGTTCGGTCGCGCAGGGGCGACCCGTCGAATTGCCAGGGATTTCGAGCGTCGCCACGTCGCTCGGCGCGAAGAGGCCTTGCGACGCCGCGGTTGAGTGGGCGACGCGCCACGCGGTCGACACCATCGTTGTGTCCGATGCGGCCGCAGTGGCGGCCTCCCTGCGGTTTCTCGACGAACACCGGATTCTGGTGGAGCCCGCGTGCGGGGCCGCACTGGCCGCGCTCGACTCGGCGTCGCCGGCGCTTGCCGCCGCGTCACGCATCGCGGTGATCGTCTGCGGTGGCGTAACGGCTACGGTTGAGCATCTGCGGGCATTGGGCGGCCGGGAGCGATGAAAAGGTGGAGCCCTCTTCGGGGGATGTCACATCCCGCGGAGGACCGGTGTCTTCAGGCCGACGGCACCCGATGCTGACACCGGAGAAGACATGACCTCGACCAGGATTCCCCCGAAGGAGCTCACCGGACTCTATGGCGCCATGGCGAAGTTGTTCGCCAGCCGGACGTTCGGCCGGGTCCCCAAGTCACTTGGCGTGATGTGGCACCACCTGCCGGTGCTCAAGGCCAGCATGGGCTTCGGGCAGAAGGTCCAGAAGTGGGACCAGTGCGATGAGAGCCTGAAGTCGTATGCGCACATGGTGGTGGCTTCGCTGGTGGGCTGCTCGTTCTGTCTGGACTTCAACTACTTCATGGCCCACAACCACGGGTTGGACGTCGCCAAGGCGCGGGAGATTCCGCGGTGGCGGGAGTCGGCCGTGTTCACCTCCCTGGAACGAGAGGTGCTGGAGTATGCCGAGGCGGTGAGCCAGACGCCCCCCACGGTGACGGACGAGATGGTCGCGAGCCTGCGGGCGCAGCTGGGGGCCGCGGCGCTCATCGAGCTCACCACGGTGATTGGGTTCGCCAACCTGACGACCCGCTCCAACACCGCTCTGGGCATCGAGTCGGAGGGCTTCGCCGCCTCGTGCGGGCTGAAGCCGATGGCCCAGCCGAGCGCAAGGCTGGGGGAGGCGTCCGCGTCATGACGTCCTCGTCCGATGCGGCCGGCGCTCCGCCAGGCTCGGAGGAGTTCTTCGTCACCCAGCGCAGCCTGCTCTTCACGATCGCGTACGAGATGCTCGGCTCCGCGGCCGACGCCGAGGACGTCGTGCAGGAGACCTGGCTGCGGTGGGCGGACATCGGTGATGCAAGCCGGGCGGAGGTGCGCGACCCGCGCAGCTACCTGGTCCGGATCGTCACCCGTCAGGCGCTCAACCGGCTGCGCACGCTCACCCGTCGCAAGGAGGAGTACGTCGGCGAATGGCTGCCCGAGCCGCTGCTCACCAGCCCCGACGTCGCCGACGACCTCGCGCTCGCGGAGAGCGTCTCGATCGCGATGCTCACCGTGCTGGAGACCCTCACTCCGGCCGAGCGGGTGGTGTTCGTGCTCCGGGAGGTCTTCGACATGCCGTACGACGAGATTGCTCCGGCGCTCGACAAGACGCCCGCCGCCGTCCGGCAGATTGCCCACCGGGCGCGGGAGCACGTGGCCGCGCGACGGCCCCGGATGCAGGTCGGCCGGGCGGAGCAAGAGGCGGTCCTGGAGCGGTTCCTGGCCGCGGTCAACTCCGGTGACGTGAAGAGCCTGCTCGACGTGCTCGCCCCCGACGTGGTGCTGGTCGCGGACGGCGGCGGCGTGGTGACGGCGGTCCGGCGCCCGATTGTCGGCGGCGAACACGTGGCCCGGCTCCTGTCCCGCTTCCCCACGCTCGCGCCTGGCGCCCGGATCGCGACCATGTGGCTCAACGGAGCGCCCTCGCTCCGTGTCGACATCGATGGAAACCTCGACACAGCAATCAGCGTCGTTGTCGAGAGCGGCCGGATCACCCGGATCTATGCCATGCGCAACCCTCAAAAGATGGGCCGGCTCGGCGAGCAGGTGATGCTGAGCCGGTAGCGGTCCGAGGACTAGCTTGCATGTGTCGCCTTCTCGAAGCGGCGATCCGGCACCAGCCACATCATCGCGGCCAGCACATAGATTGCCTCGGAAAAATGCCCGTTGAAGAAGGCGCTGACGATGCCGGCCAGATAGAAGAGCGGTGAAATCTTGCCCTTGAAATCGCGCCCGACCGCCAGGGCCAGTGCCGACTGCTGGCCTTGCATCACCACCAGGCGGGTTTGCAACAGCCTCCAGGCGAAGGCGCTCATCAGGAGCACGAAGCCATAGAGCGCCAGCGGCACGGCCGAGAAATGGTTTTCGCCCATCCAGCCGGTGGCGAAGGGGATCAGCGACAGCCAGAACAACAAGTACAGGTTCGCCCACAGCACGCCGCCGGTGACATGGGCGATGGTGTGCAGGAGATGATGGTGGTTGTTCCAGTAGATGCCGATGTAGATGAAGCTGAGCACATAGCTGAGGAAGACGGGGATCAGCGGCCGCAGGTCGGCCAGTTGGCTGCCGTGCGGTACCTTGAGCTCCAGCACCATGATGGTGATGATGATGGCGATGACGCCGTCGCTGAACGCTTCCAGCCGGTGCTTGTCCATGCTGCCCCCCATGCGCGCTTCGAGTCCGCTGGCCCAGGATAGGCGGAACGGGGGCCCGCTCGCATGCGGTCAGGTCCGCTCTGCAAGATGGTTCAAGGTGTCCATGTCCTCCGCGCTCAAGGCGAGCTCCGCACTGGCGAGGTTCTCCCGGAGGTGTGTGATTGACGACGTGCCCGGGATGAGAAGTACGTTGGGAGACCGGTGCAGGAGCCAGGCCAGCGCTACCTGCATGGGTGTCGCGCCCAACCGCGCGGCCACGTCGTTCAGCGCGCTCGACTGCAGCGGCGTGAAACCGCCCAGCGGGTAGAACGGCACGTAGGCCGTACCCGTGTCGGCGAGCTGGTCGAGCAGGGCGTCGTCACTCCGGTGCGCCAGGTTGTAGTGGTTCTGCACGCAGACGATCTCGGCGACCTTGCAGCCCTCGGCGACCTGCGTCGGCGTGACGTTGCTCAAGCCGATGTGGCGGATGAGGCCTCGCTGCTGAAGCTCCGCGAGCGCGGTGAGCGGCGCCTCGATGGAGCCTTCCACCGGGCCCGCGGCGCTGAACATCGCACGGAAGTTCACGACATCGAGCACCTCGAGCCCGAGATTGCGCAGGTTGTCGTGGACCGCGCGTTCGAGGTCAGCGGGGGAGAACGCGGGCTCCCACGAACCGTTGGGCCCGCGGACCGCGCCGACCTTCGTGGCGATCACCAGACCATCGCGATACGGGTGCAGCGCCTCACGGATGAGCTGGTTGGTCACGTGGGGGCCGTAGATGTCGCTGGTGTCCAGATGGTCGACGCCCTGGGCGATGGCCTCTCGCAGCACCGCGACCGCCGCCTTGCGGTCCCTGGGCGGGCCGAAGACGCCGGGGCCGGAGAGCTGCATCGCGCCGTAACCCACGCGGCGAACGGTGTGTGTGCCAATGCGATAGCTGCCTGAGGTGGAATTGTGGGCCAAGGCGAGGCTCCTTCGTTGTTCGAGGTTGCCCACTCGTTTACGCAAGGAATCACTGCACGACTATCGGTGGCAATCCGCACAGGTCGTGCGAAAATCCGCACGGTGATGGATGACCTCTCTGATCTCACGGCGTTCCTGGCGGTCGCTCGCGAGGGCGGCTTCCGCAGCGCGGCTCGCGCGTCGGGCACGAGCGCCTCCCGTTTGGGTGACGCGATCCGCCGCCTCGAGTCCCGTCTGGGCGTTCGCCTGCTCAACAGGAACACGCGCAGCGTGACGCCGACGGACGCGGGGGCGCGTTTGCTCGAACGGCTCACTCCAGCGCTGGGTGAGGTGCGGTCCGCACTGGACGTGGTCAACACCTTCCGTGACCGGCCCGCGGGGCGCTTGAGGCTCAATGTGCCCATCGCCGCCGCGCGCCTCATCCTCCCTCGCATCGTGCAGCCGTTCCTCGCGAAGTACCCCGACATCTCCATGGAGGTGACCGCCGAAGAGCGGCTCATCGACGTGGTCGCGGAAGGCTATGACGCCGGGATCCGCTACGAGGAGCGACTCGAGCAGGACATGGTGGCGGTGCCCATCGGGCCACGCACGCAGCGTTACGCGGCTGCCGCCTCGCCCGCATACCTCGCGCGTCGGGGCCGGCCGAAGCATCCTCGCGAGCTGCTCGAACGCGACTGCCTGCGCGGGCGCTTGCTGAGCGGACCGGTGTATGCGTGGGAGTTTGAGCGTCGTGGAGAGACGATCCACGTCGAACCCAAGGGGCCGCTGCTCTTCAGCCTCAACACGAGCACCGACCTCGCCGTGGAGTCCGCGGTCGCGGGCGGTGGAATCGTCTATCTGTTGGAGGACTGGTTGCGCCCGTACATGGACCGGGGAGAACTGGAGCCCGTGCTCGAACGGTGGTGGCCGAGCTTCTCGGGGCCCTTCCTCTACTATTCAGGCCGGAAGCACCTGCCGGTGCCGCTGCGTACGTTCGTCGACTTCATCAAGTCGACACCGTGGAGCTGACACTCAAGACAGTCGCTGGCGGCCTGGAGGCCTGGCGCGAGGCTGCGCGGCGCGCCGTTCTTCCGGAGCCTCCTCGCCAACATCGAGGTGCGTCCGCAGCCAGTGCGCCATGGCTTCCGCCTGCTCCTCGCGGAGGAAGAAGTCGATGGTTTCCCGGCGCGCTTCGCCGTCGGCGGTGACGTGTTCGAGCGTGAGAGGGTAGCGGTTGACGCTTCCCCGTTGGTTCCCGCGAACCGGCGGGTCGACGCGGATCGCCCGCACGTCGCGCCACCGTAGGTCGAGCCGGTGCTTCCGTCCGGAGACGGGCGGCAGGGAAAGACTGCGCGCCTGGACGTGGAGGCGCAGATCGTAGCGCCCGGCCTTCCGCCATGCGCTCGACAGCCGTCCGGTGAGCACACCGCAGGCGATGACGACCCCCCAGGCCCCCACGCCCACAATCGCCGGTGCGTTGTGTCCCCCGGTGACTCCTCCGAGCACGCCGCAAAGGAAGGCGGATCCACCCAAGGCCAGGAACACCCAGAGGGTGGTCCCCATCTCCGTGAGCGTCACGCACTCGCTGCCGTCCTCCCGGACGAAGGTGGGCACGTGCGGCGGCTCTGGCCTCCAGCTTCGCGACACCATGATCCACGGCCAGATCGCCAGCAGATTGAAGGGCAGCATGAACATGAGCATGAACAGCTCCGCGCTCCCGGGGCCCGGCTGCAACACCGCCTCCGATGGCTGAGCGGGGCGGTAGTACACGGGGATGCTGGCCCCCACGGGGTAGCGCGTCACCAGCGCCTCCACGGGCTCGAGGTCCCCCGTACTCCATGAGTACAAGCGGCGCTTGCCGCCCTCATGGGACTGTCCGGCGACGGAGTAGGTGTAGGCCAGCTTCAGGCGATAGGTGGTGCTCTTGTTCGAGCGCACCGTCTCCACCTCGCTCCGGGTGATGGTGCCCTGCACGGTCGGCCAGCTCGAGGACCGCGCCTGGAGGACCGCGGTGGATACGACAAAGAAATCCGCGGCCAACATGCCGGCTGTCAGCGGCAACAGGACCAGGAGCCACAAGGCGGAGGATGTCGCGCGAGATGACATGACCTCAGTCTACAGGGCGGCTCCGGAATGAACGAAGCCGCCGCTGGGTCGCCGCGGAAACCCGCCTCAGTAGCACTTGTGCCAGGCGGTGGTCATGTCCATGTCCAGGTCCTGGTTGTTCTGGAACCAGATGACGTTCTCCGTCCAGAGCCCTGGGACGTTGAGCTTCCCGGTCGGCCGCGGATTCGGGCAGAGCGACCCCGGGACGACGATCAGACTGGTCGAGGAGTTGTACGTGGTGTTGATGGTGTTGTCCGCCAACCGCATCGCGTAGCTCGCATCGCCGGCACCCGACACGTTGATGCCCTGCTTGGTCGTGTTGATGGTGTTGTGATGGACGTCGCCGCCCATGAACACCGCGTTCGGCCAATTGCTGTCGTAGACCCAGGTCAGCACGCCTAGTTGCATGCCGATGTCGCAGTAGGAGTAGCAGTTGATGGAGTTGCCCGAGAAATCGAAGCCCCGGAAGTCGGCCTTGGTGGGCGTCGCGGCGAGGGCTTGCCAGTTGGTGAGCATGATGCCCGCGAATGCAGGGTAACCGTTATGGATGATCTGGTTGTACTGCATGCGCGAGTTGTTCGTGGCGCCTCCGATGATGATGTCGACGTCCGTGCTATCGGCGACGATGTTGCTCGAGATGTCGCCGTTGCTGACCGTGCCGAGCGTGATGCCGTCGGCGATCAGCGCCGAGTCCACCGGGAAGGGTGAGCCGTTGGTGTGGACGTAGTTCAAGACCACCCTCGCGTTGGTGCCGCCCCATCCCAGGGCCGTCCCGCACATGGCGTTCTTGGAGACGGAGTACTGGATGGTCCGGTTCGACCTGTACTCGCCGACCGCGAGCACGTTGCGCCCGAACGTGTAGCCTTCCAGGCCCGGGTAGGTGGCCCTGCAAAGCATCCTGTAGGCAGGGGCCCCCTGCGCCGCGAGTCTTCCACTCCTGTTGCCGTCGAAGACCAGGTGGTCGATCGTCACGTCGTTGCCGTTGATCACGAACATCCCGTTGTGCTCGCTCACGGACGGGAACGTCTTGGCGTTGAAGAAGGTGTCGCTTGCCTTCAGCACGGCGCAGGCCGTGTTGACCTCGCAGATGCCGCTCGCGGCGGTAGTCCCGCTCGTCTTAAGGAAAAGAATCCGAGCCCGTGCACCGCGTCCCATTGCCTCTGCGTGAAAGGCGGAACGTCCGTTTCAGCTGGGATGTATTGCCTGTTGGCGTGCATGGGGCGTGATACGGAGCAGGCCACGTGCCCCCGTGCATGATCGAGGACAGACCGTGGAAATCCGACACCTCTCCGCCCCCGCCTGGTCGGCGTTCAAGGCCTGGCTGCTCAAGTTGCACGGCGTTCCCATCTCCCACCTCCGGCTCCTGACCGGCGGCTGTCCGGCGGAGGAACTGCCCGCGCTCGCGAAGGAGCTCAAGCGCGTGCGGGCCGACTTCAAGAAGCGCCCCAACGAGGTCTCGGCCCCCGCGGATGAGCGCCTCCGGAAGGACTACGCGGCGCTCGGTGTGCCCTGGTCCGCGTGGAGCGAGGTGGCGAGCGAGGTCCAGCGCGACCTGAAGCGCAAGCGGTACGCGCGCTGGACGGGGGCGGATGCGCTCGAGTTTCCCGAGGGGCCTCCCGCCGGGGACCTGGTGACCGTCTTGTTGTTCGGAGGCGTGGAGCAGGCGCGAGCCCATCTGCTGCGCCGCGCGTCGCTCGCCGCGGGCTCGCTCGAGGCGCTGTGGTGCCGCTGGCTGGCGGGTGAGCCGCTCGAACCCGGGACGCTGCGCTCGTTCGCGGGCGCGCCGGAGCAACTCGCGGAGCCCCTCTACACTCCAGGCATCGAGGAGGTGCTGCCGCTGTTCTTCGTCGAGCCCGACCCCGCACGCGCTGAGCGGGCGCTGGAGGTCGCCTCGGCCCAGATGGGCTCGTCCCGGTCGCAACCGTTGATGGACTTCCTGCGCTCCCTGCTCGGCTTGTGGCGTCAGGACACTTCGGTGGAGGAGGTGAGGGCGCGCTTCGATGCGTATGTCGCGACCGTTTCGCCCTCCGGCGTCGCCCATCTGACCGCGCCCGCCTATCTGTATGGCCGATACATAGAGGCACTCCCTCCGCACGCGCTGCTGGAACAGGTGGGCTCGCGTCTCGAGCGCATCGCCGTGCCGGCCAGGGTCGCCGATGTCCCGCCCGTCATGGAGGCCCTCGCCGCGCTCGAGGAGTTGACGGCCATGGGCCTGGGCCTCCGCGTGGAGCAGCGGCCCGGGGATGTCCTCATCTCCGCCCAGGAGCCGGAGACTGGGGGAGGGGACGAATTCCTGTAGCGCCGCCGTCTGCGATTGACGTCATCCGGAACGGGTGGACTGTCGAGTTGATGCGATGCGCAGCGAGCACACTTCGAGAGTTGTCCTGAGGATAGAACGCATGGGGCCTCGTTGAGGGAGGCGGGCTGAACCCGTTCATCCACAACGTGGGGCCTGTATGCTTATCGAGGCGCGACATCTCCGGATGTCGCGCCTTTCCCTCAAGGAGCCCCATGTCCTTCTTTCGTCAGTTGTTCGCCGCGACCCTCCTCGCCGCCTCCGTGGCCTCCGCGGAAGCCCCGAACGCGAGCTACGAGGAAGCCTCCTCCAGCCAGACCATGCTCGGCCCCATCTGTCATGAGAGCATTTGCGACACGGACCAGGACTGCCGGAACTCCTGCCCCAGCGCTCGCACCGCGACCTGCGTCCAGAACACCTGCGAGTTCACCTACACGGGCGGTGGCGGTGGCCCTGGTGGTCCGTTCTGCACCGAGCAGATCTGCACCGAGAACTGGGAGTGCAGCTGCAACGGCGTCGCGGGCTACTGCGGCTCGGACTGGACCTGCCACTTCTGACGCCGGGCTATCGGCAAGCGAAACGCGTTACGCCGCAAGCGGCGGGCCGAACCATCGGGTCAGGGCCTCTCGCAGACCCTGGTCCGTGCCCGCCCCGACCCACGCGACGTGCCCGTCCGGTCGAATCAGCACCGCGACGGGCGCCGTGACCGCGCCGAGCACCGGGAGCTCCCACGCTCCCGTGTAGCGCGCAGCGACGCACCGAACCCGGTCCGCCCAGGGCATGACCTCGAGCGTGCCGGGCTCGCCCAGGTCGAGCAGCACCGGCCGCGCGGCGTGCAACAAGTGGAACACGCGCCGGGGGCCGTCGGCGGTGACCAGGTCGAGGTCCGGCATGCGGCGCCCGAGCAGCGGGTGTCCGTCGCCCAGGTCGTAGCGGACGTCCAGCCCCGACATCATCGCCGCGTACTCCTTGCGTGGCCCGTCCATCCGCAGCAACTCGGACAGCGTCTCGCGCACGGCGTCCATCCGCGCGTCACCGCGGCTCAGCGCGGTCTGCGCCATGGTCTTGCGCAGCGCACGGGCCGCGACGGGGTGCCGCTCGGCCTGGTACGTGTCCAGCAGGTCCTCCGGCGAGACGCCGCGCACGACCTGGGCCAGCTTCCACCCCAGGTTCACGGCATCCTGCACGCCGAGGTTGAGCCCCTGTCCGCCCATGGGCGAATGCACGTGGGCCGCGTCGCCGGCCAGGAGCACCCGCCGGTCTCTGTAGGCCGCCGCCTGCCGCGTCATGTCGGTGAACCTGGAGAGGTACGTGGCGCCGCGCAGGCCGTAGTCCGTCCCGTGGAGCGCGACGAGTCCTTCGCGCAGAGTTTCGAGGGTCGGCGCGTCGCCCGTGCAGACCTGCTCCTCTCTCAGCACGACGCCCACGCGTCCGTCCTCCAGCTTGCCCATGGCGTAGGTGCCCTTCTCGTCCCGGCGGATGCCGAACGTCGGCGCTCCGGTCATCTCGACCTCGGCGATGAGGTAGCTGATGGACGCGTCCCACCCCGGGAACCCGATGCCCGCCTGCTTGCGGACGAGGCTGCGACCCCCGTCGCATCCGACGAGGTACTTCGCCCGCAGCGCACGGCCGTCGGACAGCGCGACGTCGACGCCGGTGTCGTCCTGCGCGAAGCCCGTCACCTCGCACCCACGGTAGATGGGCACCGCCAGCTCGGCCACCCACTCCGCCAGGATGCGCTCGAAGCGCTCCTGCAAGAGCGCGAGCCCATGGTTGTGACGCGTCGGGAAGTCGCTGAGGTCCAGGGGCGCCTGCCCGAACGCGACGTTCTGGACCGCTTGCCCTTGCGAGGTGAAGCGCTCGACGACCCCTCGCTGGTCGAGCACCTCCAGGCTGCGCGCGTGCAGGCCGCGCGCGCGTGAGCCGGCGACCTCCTGACTGGCGCGCCGCTCGACGATGGCCACGTCCACCTGCGCCAACGCCAGCTCCGCCGCCAGCATCAGCCCGGTCGGGCCTCCTCCAGCAATCACCACCGCGTGCTGCGTCACCCTGTCCGTGTGCATCTCTCCGACCTCCCGCTCGTGGACCGAAACGGGCGATGGTGGAGCATGGCCGGGGGGGCTTGCGGCAACACCCGGGGTCTGGCATTTGCTGGCTGTGGAAAGAGGGGAGAGGCAGGAGGGAGAAGCGATGGCGCAGTCGGAGCAGGGGAGCGCGAAACCGTACTGGGTCCTGGCCGTGGGCGTGGTCCTGGCCGCCGCGCTGCCCATCACCTACTTGTCCCTGACGCCCCTCCTGGCGCCTCCCGCGGAGCCCGGTGACCTCTCCAGCCCCACGCTCGCGAAGGTGCTCAACGAGAGCATCGACACGGCCGTGGCGGACCTGGACCCGAAGAAGTGGCCCGGCCTGATTCCAGAAGCGGCGGCCAACTCGCGCGTGTTCCTGCGAGAGGTGGCCGAGGTCGTTGCCCGCTGCAGCAAGGGGCCGCTGGAGCCCAACCAGAAGTACAATCGGATGTTGTTCCATCTGGTCGGCGTGGATGGCTTCCGCTACGAGCCCATCACCTCGCGGGGGTGCGGCGAGGACTCCCTCATCTTCCGCGCCACGTTCAAGGACGGTCGCATCACCGAGGTCTTCACCGACGGACGCGAGCGGCGGCACTCCCTCGAGGAGGTGAAGCACCTGGTCAACATCCGCGAGTTTGGAAAGGTGCTCATCTCCTCGGACAAGCAGCGTCATCCCGAGCGCTACTACCCGCCAGCCCCGCCCCAGGCGCCTCCTCGGGATGTCTCAAAGGATTGGGAGTAAGACCTGCGGCATCAGGGTGCCCGTGTCTTGCTTTCAACCCGTCCCTGCGGGGTTGGGCTTGCCATCAACTCCTCGCACGCCACGGCCCACGCACGCTTGCCGGGGTAGAACGCCTCGTGGAGGTACGCCCAGGTAAGACGCTGAACGGCTGCGACCCTCGCGGGGTTCTCGTCGGTCGTCTCCGTCACGCGATACCCGGAGATTCCACCCAGCATGTGCTCGGCTCCAAACAGCGTCAGAAGCGACTTGGGGCCCGGGCTCAAGGTGTACGCGTCCGTGAACCACTCCGGACCGAGGACGGTCAAAGGAGAATGGTCCTGGTCGCCCGCCACGACGAGGGTCGGCGTGGTCATCTCCGTATAGACCTGATTCAAATACGGAAAATGCTCACGCGCGAGAGGGCTCAGTGCATCGCCCACTCGGCCACCTGCGCAAAGCAATACGCCAACCTTGATCCGGGGATCGGAAAGGTCGTCACTCAATCGGCCATCCGGCCCCCGGATTCTCGCGCCGAGCAGCATGGCCGTCGTCTGCGCCCCGAATGAGTGTCCAGCCATGGCGAGCCGGTTGCGATCGACGCGGCCCGTGAGCCCCGGAACGGACGCTTCGATGACGTCCAGATGATCGAGGACGCGCGTGACATCCTCGATGCGGAATTTCCAGACCAACGGGCTCCGTGGATCCTCCGGTCCGAGGCCGAACGTCCTCGAATCAAGAAACGTGGGTTGGATCACGACGAAGCCACGAGCCGCCCAATAATGCGCAAGGGGAAGATAGCCGTCCGACGACGAGCCATGGCCGTGCGCGAAGACGATGATGGGCAAACCGCTTCCCGTGACGGGCGCGGAGACCCGCACTTCCAGATCCGCGCCACGCCCCGGTGCGGGGAGGACGACTGGACGCACCGACACCACCGGCGCGGGCGCTTCATTTCGAGGGATGGATTTGCTCATGGGTCTTGGGATACGGCCTGCGCTATGGACGGTCCATGCGCAAAACTCCAAACCTGTTAGCTGAAAAGCCAACGCCGTTGGAGCTCAGGGATCCACGTGGAGACGCGGTCGCTGACGTGCTCGGCGCCTCGTTGATCCGCCACGCTCTCTACAATCCCATCGAGGCGCGCGTGCCGTGGGGGCTTCGCATGCCCCGCCGGAATCGCGCGAGCTTCTACCTTGTCGCGCATGGCAGCGCGCGACTCGAGGTCGAAGGGGCGCGAACGCATGTCCTCTCGCCTGGAGATGTCGGTTTCGTCCCTCACGGCACGGCTCACGTGCTGCGCGATTCGGCAGACAGCGAGTCGCTCCCGGTCTGCGACGGTTCGTACTCACTCAACCGGCGGCCCCTGCGCATCGGTGGGCGCGGCGCGGCGACCACCCTGGTCGCTGGCTTCTTCGAACTGAGCGACGGACTGGGCCCGGTGCTCCTTCAAGGCGTGCCGCCGCTCGTCGTCTTGTCGGCGAGCGACCCTGCTTCGGTGCCTTGGGTCTCCGCCGCGGTTCAGTTCATGCTCGCCGAGAGCGCGTCGCCCCGACCGGCGAGCAACATCGTGCTGCAGCGTCTTGCTGACGTGCTGTTCGTGCTCGCCCTCCGCTCGACGGTAGGGGAGGGGCAATGTCAGCGCGGCGCCATCGCCGCCGTGGCCGACCCACGGATCTACGAATCGCTGAGCCTCATGCATGCCCGCGTCGCCGACCCATGGACCGTCGACCTGCTCGCGCGACGCGTGGGCATGTCGCGCTCGGGGTTCGCGGCGCGCTTCACGGACCTCGTGGGAGAGTCCCCGCTCCAATACCTCGCGCGCTGGCGCATCGCGCGGGCCGCGGAGCTGCTTCGCGACACCACCGAGAAGGTGGAGACCATCGCAGGCCGCGTGGGGTACGAGAGCGTTCCTGCATTCAGCCGCGCGTTCAAGCGTTGGCAGGGCACAGGCCCGGCAGCGTTCCGGCGCGAGTCCTTCGCTCACTCAGCTGAGAAGCGCTCCCGTTGACTTCGCGCTCGGGGCGTGACGGAGGTGAGCGTCCCTCCCGCCCGGCGCTGAAAGGAACACCGGCCAGGTATGGGGTGGACCGGCCGGGCCTGGACGGAGTAGAGGAAAGTCCATGTCATATTTGTTCTCTAAATCGGCTGCGGCATTGCGCACCGCATTGGTGCTTGGAATGGCCGCCAGCACCCTCGGCGCTTGTCGCGACAAGGATCCGGCGCCCAACGCCCCGACGCCGCCGGTCGCCCGCGATGTCATCCTCGAGGCGGTGGAAGACACGCCCCTCGAGGTGGACCTGCCGGCCAGCGGTAAAGGGGCACTCACCTTCACCATCGTCGATGCACCGGACCACGGCACGTTGAGTGAGGTCCGCGCCAATGGCTCCATCACCTACACCCCCGCCGCCGACTACAGTGGCGAAGATGCGCTCATCTTTCGTGCCACCAACAGCCAGGGCCAAAGCTCCCAGGGCACGGTGACCCTCACCATCACCCCGGTGAATGACGCGCCCGAGCTCTCCTCGGTGGCCAACCAGACCCTCGCCGAGGACAGCTCGACCGGTGACCTGGCGTTCGCCCTGAGCGACGTGGAGACCCCCGCCGACGGCCTCACGGTCTCCGCCACGTCCTCCAACCCCGCCCTGGTGCCCAACGCTCCCGCGAACCTCATCTTCGGAGGCTCCAGCGGCAGCCGCACCCTCAAGGTGGTTCCCGTCGCCAACGCCAGCGGTTCCACCACCATCACCCTCTCGGTGAGCGATGGCTCCGCCACCACCTCCACCACCTTCACGGTCGACGTCACCGAGGTGAACGACGTTCCCACCCTTTCCCCGGTGGCTGACCAGCGCATCCCTGCTGGCAGCTCGACCGGCGATCTGGCTTTCACCGTGGGCGACGTGGAGACCGCCGCCGACGGCCTCACGGTCATCGCCACGTCCTCCAATCCCGATCTGGTGCCCAACGCCCCCGCGAACCTCGTCTTCGGGGGCTCCGGCACCAGCCGCACCCTCAAGGTGGTTCCCGTCGCCAACGCCAGCGGCTCCACCACCATCACCCTCTCGGTGAGTGACGGTTCCGACACCACCTCCACCACCTTCACGGTCGACGTCGCCGTTCTTGCGCGCCTCTACTGGATGACCGCCTCCGGCTCGCTGTGGCGGGTCGACGTGAACGGCGCGAATGCCATTGAGCTCAAGACCAGCATCAGCGGGGCGTCTTCCATCGCGGTCGACCCGGTCACCCGGACCCTCTTCTACAATCGCGACAGCGCAATCGTTCGAGTGGACAGTGATGGGGCAAACCCGGTCGATGTCGTGGCGAACGGAGGCTTCCCCAGCGGGCTTGCCGTCGATTCGACGAACCGCAAGCTGTACTGGTCCGACTTCAACGGCAAGCGGGTCATGCGCGCCGAGCTGGACGGCAGCAATCCCACGCAGGTCGTCGGCAACATCGATAGTCCGTCCGCCCTCGCGTTCGATGTCCCGAACGGCAAGGCGTATGTCATTACCTATAACAACACCAAGCTCGTACGCTTCAATCTGGATGGCACCAACCTGGAGACGGTCGCTTCAAGCCTGGGCGGACAGGGCGTGGGCCTGGCGGTCGATTCGAGCGGCGGGAAGGTGTACTACTCGACCCGCGGCGCCAGCCTCTATGTCACCAACCTGGACGGCGCCAGCTCCACTGCCCTGGTGACCAACCAGAGCACGGTGCATGGGATTGCCATCGATGTCACGGCCGGGCGGGTGTATTGGGCGGATTGGCTGGGGACCGCGGTCCGGAGCGCGAATCTGGCCGACGGTGGAGACATCCAGACCGTGAACTCGGGCAGCGCCAGGAACCTGGGGCTGGCCTGGATGCCTGCGGAGTAGCCACGGCGCCCCTTCCGCTCCCCGAGGTTTGATTCTCTCGGGGGGTGGGGGGCGCGTGGCCTACGGATGCTTCACTCCGGCGTGACCTTGAGCAGCTTGCCGTTGGTGGCGTCGGTGAGCAGGTAGAGGGCGCCCTCGGGACCCTGCACCACCTCGCGGATGCGCGAGTTCAGGTTCTTGAGGAGGTGCTCCTCGCCCACCACGCGGTCATTGCGCACCATGAGCCGCACCAGCGTCTGGGCGGCCAGTCCGCCGATGAACATGTTGTTGCGCCACTCGGGGAACAGGGTCCCGGAGTAGATGGTCATCCCGGAGGGCGCAATCACCGGGTCCCAGTAGTACACGGGCTGCTCCATGCCCGGAGCCTGGGTGCTTTGGTGGATGGGCGCGCCGGAGTACTCCTCGCCATATCCGATGGTGGGCCAGCCGTAGTCCTTGCCCGCCTCGGGGCGGTTCACTTCGTCACCTCCCTGCGGCCCCATCTCCACCGTCCACAGCCGGTTCTGGCTGTCGAGCGCCGCGGACAGGACGTTGCGGTGACCGATGGACCAGATCTCCGGCTTCGCCTCCGGGTTGTTCAGGTACGGGTTGTCCTGGGGCACGCTGCCGTCGGGATTGATGCGGACGATCTTGCCGAAGTGGCTCTTCACGTCCTGGGCCTGGACACGGCCCGCGAGGATGGAGCGCTCCCCGAGCGTGACGAACAGCTTGCCGTCCGGGGTGAACACCATCCGTCCCCCGGAGTGCAGCGTCGACTCGAGCGTGGGCATCATGCGGAAGATGACCTGGACGTTCTCCACGCGAGGCTGCGCTCCGTCCACCAACCGCGCGCGCGCCACCGCCAGCCCGTTGCCGCCCGTGCGGGGCTCGGTATAGGTCCAGTAGATGCGCTGGCTCTCTGCGTAGTCCGGGCCCACCTCCACGTCGAGCAAGCCGCCCTGACCGCGCGCGTCCACGGCGGGCAGGCCGCTGACGGCGGGGGACTTCGCGCCCTGCTGCGTGACGATGTAGAGCGAGCCGGTGGCCTTCTCCGTCACCAGCATGCGCTGGTCCGGCAGGAAGGCGATGGCCCAGGGGTTCCTGAAGCCCGAGGCAATCTCGGTGACCTGGAAGGGCGTCTTCGTCTGGATGGCGGGGACGCGCGTCTGCCCGGGGAAGGCCGGCGTGTTTTCAGGCACGTTGGGCGGGCCCCGCGGAACCGGGGGGCCGCTGGGGAGCGGATCTTCCGGAACGCCCGCGTCTTCAGTGACACCCGCGTCTGCTGTGACGCCCGCGTCTTCAGTGACGCCCGCGTCCTGTGGGGGAACGCCCGAGTCCTGCTGCGTGACGCCCGAGTCCTGGGGTGTGGTTTCTGGATCCTCCTGGCAACCGACCAGGAGGGTGGCGACGATGAGGGACGTTGTCAGGATGCGCATGCGACTCACTCCAGAGGGGGAAAAGGAGGAAGGGTCGAACATCTCGTTCTTCGGGTCGACTGGGAAGGGCGCGTTACGACGGGTGGTGGTGGTGGACATCCGACTGCGCGTCCCTACACTCCGCGGGCACTGCGACCCTTCGCGGGTCGGAAAGGACGAAGTGAAGACGATGAGGAACCCGCTTTTCGGCTGTATGGCCTCCGCGCTCATGACCCTGGCGGCGACGCCCGCGCTGGCGCAGCTCCAACTGCCGGCCCCCAGTCCCGCGGCGAAGGTGTCGCAGGCGGTGGGTGTCTCCGAAATCTCCGTCGAATATTCCAGCCCCGGAGTGAAGGGCCGGAAGGTCTGGGGCGAGCTGGTCCCCAATGACAAGGCGTGGCGCAGCGGCGCCAACGCGGCGACGAAGATCACCTTCAGCCACCCTGTCACCTTCGGCGACAAGGCCGTCCCGGCCGGTTCCTATGCCATCGTCAGCCTGCCCTCGCAGAAGGGCTGGAAGGTGATGCTGAACACGGACCTGGGCCTGTGGCGCGGCGCCGCGCCCTATGACGCCTCCAAGGACGTGGCCTCGGTGAGCGCCACCACCGCGGCGATTCCGGCGCGCGAGCGCCTGACGTACCTCTTCACCGACACCACGGACACCAGCACGCGGCTGGACCTGGAGTGGGAGAAGCTGCGCGTCTCCGTGCCCATCACGGTGGACACCGCCGCCTTCGCGAAGGCCAATATCGAGCAGGCGGAGAAGAGCGCGGCCAGCATGCACGCGAACGCGGCCTCCTACCTGGCGGGCACCCCCCAGGACCTTCCCGCCGCGCTGAAGCACGCCGACGCGGCCGTGGCCGCCAACCCCACGTGGTACGCCCACTGGACTCGCGCGAACGTCCTGTCGCAGATGGGCAAGTACGCCGAGGCCCGCAAGGCCGCGCAGACCGCGTGGGACCTGGGGCAGAAGGACAAGAACTTCTACGCCCGTGATCAGGTCACCCAGTCGCTGGCGGAGTGGAAGAACAAGAAGTAGCCCGCTTTCGCTCCCGGGGCCCCTCAGCGACCGAGGGGCTCCGTGAGGAGCCGGCGGTAGAGCGCCTCGTAGCGGTCGATGGCGGGGGCCATCTGGAAGTGCTCCAGGACCCGCGCCCGCGCGCGGTGTGAGAAGCCCCGCCAGCGCTCCACGTCCTCGACCAGCGTGAGCACGTGCCGGGCCATGGCGGGGACATCCCCCAGCGGCGCCAGGAAGCCCGTCTCTCCGTGCGTGACAAGCTCTGGGATTCCGCCCAGGTCGCTGGCCACCACGGGAATGCCGCAGCTCAGCGCCTCCAGCGCGGCGAGCCCGAAGCTCTCCTGCTCGCTGGGGAGCAGGAAGACGTCGGAGGCGGCGAGCAGCTCCTCGAAGCGGTCCTGCTTGCCGAGGAACGCGACGCGGGCCTCCAGGCCCATCTCCCGCAGCATCCGCTCCGCGGGCGAGCGCTCTGGACCGTCTCCCACCATCACCAACCGGCAGGGACGGCGGCGGTGGACCTCCGTGAAGATGGAGACCACGTCGACGATGCGCTTCACCGGCCGGAAGTTGGAGACGTGGATGAGCACCGGCTCGTGGTCTTGCAGGGCCGGGAAGAGCGCGCGCAGGCAGGCGCGGTCGCGTACCGGGGCGAAGCGCGCGGTGTCCGCGAAGTTGGCGATGACGTCGATGGGGACGTTCTCGGGGATGTCGAAGCCCCGCCACGTCGCGCGGCGCAGGTAGGCCGACGGCACCGTCACCGCGTCGCTGCGCATGATGGAGAAGCGCGTAATCGGCAGGTAGCTGGGGTCGATTCCCACCAGCGTGGTGTCCGTCCCGTGCAGCGTGGTGACGACGCGCGGCGCCCTGGGGCCCAGCACCTCGCGCGCCATCCACGCGGCGGTGGCGTGCGGCACCGCGTAGTGGACGTGCAGGATGTCCAGGCGCTCGTAGCTGGCGACCTCGATCATCTTGGAGGCCAGCGCGATGGGATAGGTGCTGGACTGCTGGAGCGCCGGGTAGTCGCTCTCCGTCACCTCGTGGAAGACGACCTTCCGGTTCGCCCCATGGAGCCGGACCGGCAGGTCCCGGGCGATGAAGTGGACGCGGTGGCCCCGGTCCGCCATCGCGAGGCCAATCTCCGTGGCGACCATGCCGCTGCCACCGAACGTCGGAAAGCAGGTGATGGCCACGTTGAGCGGGGCGTTCATGGGCGTGCTGGGAAGAACAGGGGCCGGGCGAAGCTATTCCTGCGGAAGTGGTCGAGCGGGTCGGCCAGTCCCAGCGCCTCGCGGAGGATGTAGGGCTCGCCGTGGGTGACGCCAATCTGCGCGCCGTGGAAGCGGTCCCGGGCTTCCAGCGAGGACAGCGACAGCGGTGAGCCCACCAGCGTGGGCGGCGCGTCCGGGCGGGGCATCACCTGGCTGGCGTAGCAGTGCACCGCCGCGAGCTTGCGCTCGTAGACGGCGGAGACGTCGATGATGACGCCAGGCTCGGCCAGGTGCCGCAGCGGATAGTAGAGGACCTGCCGCGGCGTGAAGGGCTCCGCGGCGGACTGCGCGTCGAACTTGCGCACGCCCGCGAAGAAGAGGGCGCGCGTCACCAGCGCGCTGGCCGCCTCGTGGTCCGGGTGTCGCTCCTGCTCCCAGGGCACGACGACCAGCTCCGGACGCAGGCGGCGCAGCGCCTCCACCACGCGGACCACGGCGGCGGTGCGGGCGCGCTCGGGCTCGGGCGTGTCGAAGCCCGCCCATGGATTGAGCCAGCCGTCTGGAAGCTCCAGGTTCTCCCGGTGGGCCAGCCCCAGCGCGCGGGTGGCGGCTTCTGTCTCCTCCGCGCGGGATTGTGGCGTGCCGCGCGAGCTCTTCTCGCCGCGCGTCAGGTCGACGATGCCGGTGCGGTAGCCGCGGGCGGCCATGCTCGCCATCAGCCCGCCGCAGAACAGCTCCACGTCATCCGGGTGTGGGCCAAACGCGAGGACGTCGATGTCGTAGGCGGTGTTGGTCGCGCTCATGGCGTCAGGTCCTTCGAGTCACCGGAGAAGGGGACACACGCGTCGAGCACCTGCTTCGTGAAGGCACGCATCCCGATGCGGCAGGCGAAGTAGGGCAACCCCAGGACACGCTCCTGGGGCGCGTCCTCCGGGAAGAGGAACGTGCGCAGGCGGTCCACCTGTCCGGCCGCCGTGGCATCGCGCCGGGCGAGCGCGCGGCGGTAGCGGCCCGTCAGGCGGGACACCGCGACCCGCACCGTGCCCTGGGTGCGGCGCAGCGCATCCTGGAGGCTCGCGTCCACCGCCGACACCTGTCCGGCGACGCGCTCCAACTCGGAGGAGAATGCGCCGAAGAGGCGGGCCTCCAGGGCCTCGGGCGTCTCCACCGGCTCCGGGGCATTCCGCGTGGCCAGCCGCGTGAGCAGCGTGTCGCGCGGCACGTTCACCTCATCCGGCTGGAGCCCCACCTTGCCCAGCCACCGGCGCGCGCGGTCATCGAGCACGCGGAAGCGGGCCCGGGGAATGGCGAGCGGCATCGGCTGGCCCGCGTGGGCGTAGAGCGGCGCCAGTTGCGCGAAGTAGGCCAGCTCGCCCGGGCCGCCGACATACGCCGCCGTGGGGAGCCAGGTGTCCTGGAGGAAGGGGCGCAGCAGCGCGGACGTGGTGAAGCGCAGCGGTTCACGCTCCAGGGCGGCGTGCAGCGCGTCCTGGGGGATGGCGCTGCCTTCCGGGTGGCCCACCAGACTCCAGGCGCCTGCTTCCGCCGGATCCAGCCGGTAGCGCGGGCCATCGAGCGCATCCGGTGAGAAGAAGCTGAGCGGCGAGCCGGGGCGGACATGGACCTGCACCGCGTAGCCCGCGCGGGTGAGCGCCTCCGCACGGGCCGCGAGCACCGCGGAGAGTGTTCCCGCTTCCTGGAGGGCGAAGCGATGCACGGGCGCGGCCAGTGGCGCCAGCCGTGCGTCTCTCGGGTCGAGGAAGACCAGGCCCTCGTCGGCGAAGAGGGACGACAGCACGTCGGTGAAGGCACCCGCGAGCGTGGCTTCGGGACGGTAGGCCTGCTCCAGCAGGGAGAGGAACTCCTCCGCGTGGGGCTCTGCTCCCAGCTCGGCGCGGAGGGTGGCCAGGGCAGGGAGGACGCTCGGGCCCAGGTGGCGGTGGGCGATGGGCGCTCGAGACGTTGCCGCATCTGGAAGCTCGAGCGCCAGGCGACAGGGCCCTTTGCCCGGGCGTGGGATGACACAGTGGTCGATCTCCGGAAGGTCGTGGTCCTCCGTCTGGAGCCAGAAGACGGGAACGCAGGGCCGGCCGGTTTCTTCCTGGAGCGCGCGCGCCGTGACGATGGCGGACGCGGCTTTGTAGAGCGTGTACAGCGGGCCCAGGAAGAGGCCCATCTGCTGTCCCGTCACCACCGCCACGGTGCCGGGCCGCGCGAGCAGCGCGAGGTTTCGCTCCCGGGCGGGACTCGGCGCGAGGCGCGCGTTCTGCGCGGCGAGGACGTCCAGCAGCGCGGGCGACACCGTGCGCGACGCGGCGGCGGCCACGGCCCGGGCGCGCGCTTCACGGTGCCGATAGTCATCCGAAAGGAAGGAGAGCGCGGACGCATCTCCGCGAAGCCACGCGGTCGAGAAGGAGGACGTCACGGCCTGCGGTGATAACAGGTCGCGGCGGGCCCGCCACCGGAAGTGCGTGCTCGCACGTCGCGTCCGGACGTGACGGCGGGCGTCATCCCGGAATGAATGCGGACCGCGCGGGTTGGTATAGGGTCCGTCCGGATGCGGAACCTGCTCCTCGGAATGATGCTGGCCATGAGCCTTGGATTCGGGTCGACGGCGGTGGCGCGGCCAGCCCGGCAGCTCCACGCGGGTGAAATCGCGGCGGGCCTGAAGCGGCTCGGAGTGACGGGCAGTGTGCTCTATGTCGCGGCCCACCCGGACGACGAGAACACGCGCCTGCTCGCATGGCTGGTGGGAGAACGCGGCCTGCGCGCGGGTTACCTGTCCGTGACGCGTGGGGATGGTGGGCAGAACCTCATCGGCACCGAGCAGGGCGCCCTGCTCGGGCTGATCCGCACGCATGAGTTGCTCGCCGCGCGGAGTGTGGACGGCGCGGAGCAGCTCTTCACGCGGGCGCGGGACTTCGGTTATTCGAAGAGCGCGGAAGAGACGCTGCGCATCTGGGGACATGAAGCGGTGCTGGCGGATGTGGTGCTCGCCATCCGGCGCTTCCAGCCGGACGTCATCATCACCCGCTTCACCACGGAGCCTCCGAACCACGGCCACCACACGGCCTCCGCGCTGCTGGCGGCGGAGGCCTTCATCGCCGCCGCCGACCCGAAGCGCTTTCCCGAGCAGTTGTCCGAGGTGAAGCCGTGGAAGGCGGACCGCCTGCTGCAGAACGCCTCCTCATGGTCGTTCAAGCCCGATGAGGACCTGTCCCGCTACGTGAAGCTGGAGGTGGGCGGCTACGACGCGTTGCTCGGGCGTTCGTGGGGCGAGGTCGCCGCGGAGAGCCGCAGCCAACACAAGAGCCAGGGCTTCGGCCAGGCCGCGGACCGGGGCCCCGCCGCCGAGTACTTCACGCCGCTGGCGGGGACGCTTCCGAAGCGCGAGGTGTTCGAGGGGCTCGACTTCTCCTGGAAGCGTTGGACGGGCTCGGAGGCGGTGTCCCGCGCGGTGGCCGCCGCGACGAAGGCGTTCGATGCGCGCGCCCCCCACCGCTCCCTGCCCGCGCTCGTCCGCGTCCACGAGGCGCTGACCGCGCTGCCTGACACCCACCCGTGGAAGGCGCCCAAGCTGCGTGAGGTGGAGGCGCTCATCGCCCACTGCGCGGGGCTGTTCCTGGAGGTGCGCGCCGCCGCGCCCACGGGCATCCCGGGGCTGCCCGTGGCGTTGGACGTGGTGGCGCTGAACCGCTCGCCCGCCGCCGTCGAGTGGGTGGGGCTGACACTGCCAGGCGGGAAACCCGAGGCCGTGGGGAAGGCGCTGGCCGCGAACGTGCCCCTGAAGCTGTCGCGCACGGTGACGCTGCCGGCGACGGCGCCCATCTCCACGCCCTACTGGCTCCGGGAGCCTGTCACCGGAGGGCTCTACACGCTCAAGGGCGAGGACCGCGCGCTCACCGGCCAGCCAGAGGGCGTTCCCGCGCTGTCGGTGGCGTTCGAGTACCAGGTCGCGGGCCGGCGCTTCCGCGCGGTGCGTCCGGTGGTCCACGCCTGGACGGACCCGGTGCGCGGCGAACTCTACCGTGACTTCGAGGTCGTCCCGCCCGTCACCGCCACGCTGGCGCAGGACGTGCTCATGTTCCCCAACGGCGAGTCCCGTGCCGTGCCGGTGGAGCTGGCCGCGGGGATGGACCAGGTGCCGGGCACGGTGCGGATGGTGGCGCCGCCCGGCTGGCGCGTGGAGCCCGCGTCGGTCGAGTTCAAGCTCGCGGCGCGCGGAGACGAGCGCACCGTCACCTTCCATGTCACGCCGCCCCCGGGCGCGACGCAGGAGGGAGCCCTCTCCGTGGAGGTCGACGTGGGGGACCGCGCCTGGTCGTGGAGTGCCCGTCCCGTGTCCCATCCCCACATCCCGCCGTTGACGGTGCGCCAGCCCTCCACGGCCACGGGGGTGCCGTTCTCCCTGGCCATGAAGGGCAAGCGCATTGGCTACATCCCCGGTCCGGGCGACCGCGTCGCGGAGAGCCTGAGCGCGGTGGGCTACGACGTGACGCTGCTCCCCGAGGAGCGGCTGGCCCGGGAGCCGCTGGAGCGCTTCGACGCCATCCTCGTGGGCGTGCGCGCCTTCAACGCCAACACGCACCTGGCCGTCCACCGGGAGCGGCTGCTCCAGTACGTGGAAGGCGGCGGGCGGCTGGTGGTGCAGTACAACACCAACAGCCGCGTGGGGCCGCTCACGTCCTTCGTCGGGCCCTATCCGCTGGAGATTGGCCGCGACCGGGTGACGGATGAGACGGCGGCGATGACTCCCGTGCGGGCCAATGAACCGCTGCTGCGCGCGCCCAATGCGCTGACGGCCGCGGACTTCGAGGGCTGGGTGCAGGAGCGTGGCCTCTACTTCGCGTCGTCGTGGGACGCCCGCTATCAGCCCGTGTTCGCCATGCACGATGCCGGCGAGGCGCCGCTCCAGGGCGCGCTGCTGGTCGCGCGTCATGGCAAGGGCACCTTCATCTACACGGGCCTCGCCTTCTTCCGTCAGCTCCCCGCCGGGGTTCCCGGCGCCTACCGCCTGTTGGCCAACATCCTTTCTCCATGAGCACCGCTCCCAACCTGACCCCTCCCGAGCCCGCTGCCGCCGCCGCCCCCGCGCGCCGGCCCGAGCTCGATGACGCGCCGCCGCTGCTGGGCTCCTGGCGCAACATCTACATCCTGGTGCTGGGCGCCTTCGTGCTGTTCGTCGCCGTGTTCTGGGGACTCACCGAGGCGTACGCGTGACGGGGCTCGACTGGCTGGTCCTGGGCGGGACGATTGCGTTCATCGTGGTGTGGGGCCTCTGGAAGTCCCGGGGGCAGGCCACCAGCGACGAGTACATGCGTGGAGGCCGTGAGCTGCGGTGGCCCACCATTGGCCTGGCCGTCATGGCCACGCAAGCAAGCGCCGTCACCTTCCTCTCCGTCCCCGGGCAGGCCTACGAGGACGGGATGCGCTTCGTGCAGTTCTATTTCGGGCTGCCGTTCGCGATGATCATCATCAGCGCGGTCTTCGTGCCCATCTACTACCGGCTGAACGTCATCACCGCGTACGAGTACCTGGAGTCGCGATTCGACCTGAAGACGCGGCTCTTGGGCGCCTTCCTCTTCCTCATCCAGCGCGGGCTGGCCGCGGGCATCACCCTCTACGCGCCGGCCATCATCCTCTCCACCATCCTCGGTTGGCCGCTGGAGCCCACGGTCATCGTCATGGGCGCGCTCGTCATCCTCTACACGGTGACGGGAGGCTCCAGGGCGGTGAGCCAGACGCAGAAGCAGCAGATGGTGGTGATGATGGGCGGCATGGTGGTGGCCGCGGCGGTCATCCTCTGGCGCCTGCCGGAGCACGTGTCGTTCGGCAAGGCGGTGGACGTCGCCGGCGCGTTCGGCCGGATGAACGTGGTGAGCTTCGACTTCGACATGCAGGACCGCTACAACTTCTGGTCCGGCATCACGGGAGGTCTGTTCCTGTCACTGTCTTACTTCGGCACGGACCAGTCCCAGGTGGGTCGCTACCTGACGGGCCGCTCCATCTCCGAGAGCCGGCTGGGGCTGCTCTTCAACGGCGTGCTGAAGATCCCGATGCAGTTCTTCATCCTCTTCGTCGGGATTCTCGTCTTCGTCTTCTACCAGTTCAGCACGCCGCCGCTGCTCTTCAACGACGCGCTGCGCACCCGCGTGCAGGGCACGGCGCAGGCGGCCGAGTACGCCGACCTGGAAGCGAAGTGGGAGCAGGTCCAGTCCGGCAAGCGCGCGGAGGTGGAGCGCTACCTGTCGGCCGTCGAGTCGGGCGACGTGGCGGCCGGCGAGGCGTCACGGGCGCTGCTCCAGGGCGCACAGCGGCAGGCGAGCGAGGTCCGCAAGGAGGCCAAGGCCATGGTGGCGCGCGCGCTTCCGGGCGCGGAGACAAAGGACTCGGACTACATCTTCATCGCCTTCGTGAAGCGCTGGTTGCCCAGCGGGCTGTTCGGGTTGCTCATCGCCGTCATCCTGTCCGCGGCCATGAGCTCCATCGCCAGCGAGCTGACGGCGTTGGGGACCACCACGACGGTGGACTTCTACCGGCGGGTGTTCCGGCCCGGCGCCTCGGACCGGCAGGTGCTGGTGGCGTCCAAGCTGTTCACCGTGTTCTGGGGGCTGGTCGCGGTGGCCTTCGCGACCTTCGCTTCGCTGCTGGACAACCTCATCCAGGCCATCAACATCCTGGGCTCCATCTTCTACGGCACGGTGCTGGGCCTCTTCCTGGTGGCCTTCTTCGTGAAGCACGTGCGCGGCCATGCCGTGTTCGCGGCGGCCGTCATCTCCCAGGCGACGGTGATTGCCCTCTTCTTCCTCTCCGACGTGGGCTACCTCTGGTTCAACGTCATCGGCTGTGCGCTGGTGGTGGTGCTGAGCCTGGTGATGCAGGGCGTCCTGCCGCGCGGTGAGACGCCGGTCCCGGCGACGGGGGCCTGAGGCTGGCGCTGGGCCTGGTCGCCGAGCCATGCCCGACCCGAACTCCCGGCGGAGGACCTCGCAGGCGAGAAGTTCTCCGAAGGCGACGAAGGGGAGGGCACCGGGGGCGGTGTTTCCGCGGCGGTCACCCAGTGCAAGCGCGCGTGCAACAGCAACTGCAAGGGCGCCAGGAACAAGTCGAAGTGTGTGGGCGAGTGCCGCCGTGCCTGCGACTGAGTGCTACGGAATGCGCCCCCTTCGTTACTCCATCGTGTTCGAGCGTGACAGGGTAGCTGTGGAGGTGTCCCACCTGGCCCGAGGAAACCCTTGGCCCGACGCGGAGCGACCGCACGTCGCGCCACCGTAGGTCGAGCCGGTGCCTCCGTCCGGAGACAGGCGGAAGGGAGAGACTTCGCGACGGGGCGTGGAGGCGCAGGTCGTAGTGCCCGGACTTCCCGGAGTAGGTATAGGCCAGCTTCAGACGAACGGTGGTGCCCTTGTTCGAACCCCGCCGCTCCACCTCGCTCCGGGTGACGGTGCCCTCGACGGACGGCCAGCTCGCGGACTGCACCTGGAGGACCGTGTTGGAGATGGCGGAGAAGTCCGCTGCGACCGGAGCGCCGAACCGACCTCAGGCGCACCTCCCGAGGTCGTTCGAGAATCATGGGCGCGGGTTCAGGGCTTGACGCTCCACGTGTTGTCGTCTTGCAGTGTCGCAGTGAGTGAGTAGACATTGTCCGGGTAGACGACCGGAGCCGTCTGGGTGACGGTCTGGATGTCCAGCACCGTCCCCACTTTCTGGTCAACCCCGGCCGCAACCCAATACGAGGGCGTGGGCGTAAAGACATGCTTGAGGTTGGCGCCGGCCTGGGTCGCGAACGTCCCGGCATCCCCCATTCCGATGCCCACCGAGAACTGGGAGTTGGGGACGTCAGACTGATCGTAGATGGTCAAGGTCCCGAGGCCGCCGCCGGGCTGCGCCGGAGTCAGGTTCGGGCCAGGCTTCACCGAAAACTCGGTCGTGTCCCCGACTGAGGGATCCGCATCGATTGACATCCCTGCCACGAACGGCACGCCGGGCTGCAGGACACCCGTCTGTCCCCAGAGGAAGGTGTAGTTGATCGTCCACTTGAAGGTGATCTGTGCTTTCGGCACGATCATGTACGGGCTGGCGAGCCACGCCAGCGAGAAGATGTCGCTCGTCTGCTCCGGAAACGTCTGATACACATAGAAAATCCACGGCTCGGCGGATTGATTCACCATGGTGAGGGTGTAGGTCGTGCCGTCGGCGGCCGAATTCACAGCCCCCGCCTCGAAGCCATAGGGATTGTCTCTTCCACGCGCCTGTGTATCCACCTTGGCAACGTAAGCGCTCTCATCTTGCGGGAGCGTCATCTCGGGCGACACGTCCATGGCAAACATCATGGGTTTCTCTCCGGTGGGGGGACTGCTGTTGGCGGGTGTGTCTGAACAGGATGTTCAAGGGGGTTGAGCGTGGGCTCGGGCGTCCCCTTGAGCACGCGTCGTGCCAGCCCACGCTGACGCGGTGACGGCAGTGACAGCCGTGGCGGTGGTGGCGCTGTCGCGTGCACGCGCCTGTCCTGGACATGTCCGGACATGTCCGGACGCGGACGGCTTCAGTCTCGTCAGGGGGCGTGTCGCGGTACCGGGGCGGGCGCGCAGACGCGGAGGCCGATGCGGATGTCCCTCGACGAGGGCTCGTTGGGCATGCGCGAATTGGAGCGGTTGGAGATCCGGTCGTAGTACCAGGACCCGCCGCGGGCCACCGCCTCTCCGGGCTCGCGGACCGACCGCACCCATTCGATGACGTTGCCGGCCAGGTCCATCACCCCGAAGGGGCTGGCGGAAGCAGGGTGGGCCCCCACCTCGTCTGGACCGAAGCCCAGCGGTTGCCGGCCATAGGTCTCATCGAAGTTCGCGTCGTCCGGCGCGAGCAGGTCGCCCATGGGGAACAGGCGGGCGTCCGCGCCACGCGCCGCGCGCTCCCACTCGTATTCGGAACACAGCCGGGCTCCCGGAACGCGCCCGGAGCGGTCCAGCCATGCGAGGTACGCCCGTGCGTCCTCTAGCGAGATGGCCGAGATGGGAAAGCGCAACCAGTCCTGCACGGCCCTGTGGGCGCGGCCCGGGTAACGGATGGGCTCGCCGCTGCTCGCGGAGAGGGGGTGCTGCGTGGGCTGCAACATGAGCCGCCAGCCCGCCGTCTCCCGGGTGAGCGCCAGCGCGCCGGCCGTGGAACGCACGCCAGGCGTCCGTCGCCTCCGCTCGTCCGGTGGCAGCGCCTCAAGGAACGCGAGCCACTCGGCGAACGTCACCTCATGGCGGGCGATGAGGTACCCCCCGGTCGTCACCTGCCGGAGCGGGGGCGCCTGGAGGAACTCGCGCCGCAGGGCCTCGTCGTCGCTACTTCCGAAGAGGAACCGGCCCGGCGGGACGTAGACGAAGCCCTCCGGGACGTCGGCCGCCCGCGGCAGGGGGATGCGCGCCTGCAGGTTCTCTCCCGATGCGAGCACCACCGGCAGGACGGCGCGCGTCAGGCCCGGCGCCTGGAAGGTGAGGACATAGGACCCCGGGCCCGTAGCGAGGGCGTGCGACGCGATGGGCGTCGGGCCCAGGGAGATGCCTTCGGACAGCCTGGGCGCTCCGGGCACGCCCGTGTCGTGCTGGAGCAGCACCTCCGCGCCCGGTGGCTCCGTGGCGAGGTCCAGGACCGGCGGTGCGAGGAGCTGGCGTTGGCCGGTGCCGTCGTCATCGAGGCTCGCCAGCCTGCGCAGGGCTTCGCGCCGCTGTCCGGGACGGAAGAACCACTCCGCCAGCTCCATGCGCCGGATCAGGACCTCCGCGAGCAGTCCGCGGGCCTCCCGCCGCGAGCCGTCCAGCAGCAGGGCGGTGTCGAGCGCCTGCGTGGCGCGCTGGTAGGCCTCGTCCGCGCGGCCATCGCTCTTTCGTGCCTCGGCCCAGGTCTCCTCCGGCGGCCCTCCCTCTGCCACGGCCGGAGCACCGGTGAGGGCGCGCTCCCCTCGCGCGTCCCATGTCTGGAAGGCGTCCGCGCGCGAGGCCTTCGCCGCGGAGTGGTGGGCCCGGGCTTCGGTGATGGACGCCCGGGCTTCATCCAGGTGCTCCTGCACGGTGCGCTCCAGCGCGTGGCGGCCCTTGAGCCAGGCCGTTCCCCCCGCCACCATCGCGGTGAGGGGCAGGGCCAGCGCCAGCCCCAGGCGCCGCGCGAAGGTGCGCCGGAGCGCCCGCCGCGAGGCCTTGAGGAATGCAGCTTCCCGCCGCGTCAGCGCGAGGTTGCCGGCCGCGGTCACCACGTCGAGCTCACGCCGGCTCCACAGCGCCGAGGCGGGGCGGTCCGCGCGCTCCCAGCCGGCCGCGGCGAGCCTCACCCGTTCGAGCAGCTGCCGCTCCTGGTGGGCCGCTTCAAGCCATCCGCGCAGGGTGGACCAGCCCGCGAGCAGGGCTTCGTGCGCCACCTCGTGGACGTGCGACTCGCCGTCCTGCCGGACCACGACGAGCCGCGCCCGGACCAGGGCCTCCAGCGCGATGCGATTCGCGGAGGTCTCCGCACCGAGCTCCCCGGTGGTCCGCCGGACCCGGGCGCCTTCCGGGCTGATGAGTCGCAAGAGCAGGCCGCGAGCCGCCAGGCGCGCATCGGGGGCCAGCGCCGCCAGCGCTCCGTCCGCGTGACGTCCCAGGGCCCCGGCCACGCCCCCGAGCGCCTCCAGCGACGCCTCCCGGATGTGCTGTGTCACCCGGTCGCGGGCATCCCACAGTTCGGCGAGCGTGAACTGGAGGATGGGCAGTCCTCCCGGGGCGTGGGCGGAGGACGCCACGAGCGTGTCCACCAGGGCCTCCGTCTCGAACGCGACGCCCGTCACGCGCGCCGGACCGACCACGGCCTCGCGCGTCCCTTCCGGGCCCAGCGGCTTGACGAGGAAGAGGGCGCGCGCCACTTCATCCTCCAGCCCCGGCAGCGCCGCCAGACGCGTGAAATAGTCACCTCGCACCGTGGCCAGCGTGCGCACCCCCCGGGCCAGGATGGCCAGGTGCCCGAGCACCTGCGTGAAGGCGGACGCCTCGTCCGGCTCGCTCTGGGTGAACAGCTCCTCGAGCTGATCGATGAACAGCAGGGTGCCCCGCATGGGCCCGGCGGCGCGCAGGGTCCGTGCCATCGCCGCGGGCTCACGCCGCACCTGGGCGGCCAGCGTCTCCTCGGACAGGCCGAGCCGGCTCGCCACCGCGGCGACCAACGCCGTGAGGGGCCGGCGCCCGGGCATGAGCGACAGCACGGTGTATGCACAACCGTCCTCGAGCCCCGCTTGCGTGACGAGCGGCGCCACTCCCGCCCGGCACAACGAGGACTTGCCCACGCCCGAGTCCCCCGCGACGAGCACCAGCGCCTGGGCGCGAAGCCGCTCATGGATGGCGCGGATCTCCGCTCCGCGTCCAAAGAAGAACCCCCGGTGCTCCGCCTCGAAGGCCTGGAGCCCGCGATAGGGATTGCCAGGGGGGACCGGCACCGGGGCGCCGTCCTCCTTCAGGCGTTCGAGCTCCGCGCACAGGGTGTCTGCGGAGGCGAAGCGCCGTGCCGGATCGTATTCCAGACACCGGAGGATGATGGCGCGCAGGCGGACGCCGAGCCCGCTTCCGGAGGGCTCCGGCTCCGGGTTGGGTGCGCGCGCTTCGGGGGCCCTGGGTTCGTCCACCGATCCGCTCGCGGTGAGCTCGTCGAAGGGGCGATGGCCCGCCAGCAGTTCATGAAGCACCATGCCCAGGCCATAGACGTCTCCCCGCGGGCCGGGCGGTTCGCCACGCAAAGCCTCCGGCGCCATGTACCCGCGCGTGCCTGCGATTGGGACGTTGCGCCGGGCCGCGGGCGCGGCGTCCTCCGGAGCCGCCGTCCAGGAGAGGGCGAGCCCGAAGTCGACGAGCTTCACCTCGCCATCTGGAAGCACCATGACGTTGTCTGGTTTGACGTCGCGGTGGAGCACCTGCGCGCGGTGCGCGGCGGCCAGTCCCCGTCCCAGTCCCAGCGCGATGGCCAGGACCCGCTCCGGGGGGAGCGGCGTGGACAGGCTCCCCAGGGAGTCACCGGGCAGGAACTCCTGCACCAGATAGGGGTGGGAGCCCACTTCCGAGACCCGGTACACCGTCACCACGTTCGGATGGCGGAGGCGGGCGAGCGCCCGGGCTTCGGCGAGGAGCCGGTCGCGCTGGCCCGGGCCGGACCGCTCAGCGCCGATGAACTTGATGGCGACCCTCCGCTGGAGTGCCGTGTCTTCAGCCAGGTAGACGCGGCCCATTCCCCCCTGGCCCAGCAGGCGGATGAGGCGGTACTCGTCGAACGCTGGGGGAGGCTCCCAGCCCTCCGGGCCGGAGGCGCTCAAGGCATTGGAGGAAACGCGCAGTTCCCACCCTCACAGGTTTTCGGCCCGAGGGGATCCCCGCCGCACGCGGGACAACGGGTGCGGAGCCCGCCCCCCGACCCATCGTCCGTGACGCAGTACTCGTTCTTCCAGGTCTGGGTCAGCAACAGGAAGGGCACGCCCCCATCGAAGTACTCCCTCAAGGGGGTCCCCGCCTTGCCGGGCTGCTGGCAGTCGTAGCTCGCCTTCAGGCGCGCTCCTGGCGCCCCGTGGATGCTCGAGAGGGGGGCGGGGGCGTAACGCGGCCGCAGACAACTTCCCCCGCCTGGCATCACCCCGAAGGGCAGGGCGCCTTGCTCGTTCCAGGCGGCCTCGAAGAGCAGCGGCGGGAGCCCTCCGCCGTCGAAGGTGTCCTGGGTCTGGATGCCATGGCCATCGACGAAGTCGACGTAGGTGCCCTGGCACGTGAAGGGCTCGCCGTCACCGTTGTAGTCGGCGCGCGCGGCCCGCACACACGCCTGGAACAGCCGCGCGAGCGGGGGGCCTCCCTCCCACTCCTGATCCGGGAGGTAGCCCCAGTGCGCGCAGACGCCGACCGCGCCCGTCGTGCAGCTCGCCGTGAAACAGGGCGCGTCGCCGCCTCCGTCGTTGAAGCCTCCATCCGGCATCCAGCAGCCGGGGATGATCACGGCCTTCCCTTGATAGAAGTCGCCCGCGTCCGGTGAGCATTCATTGGGGTTCTGCGTGCGATAGCCCTTGCCGGCGCAGACGTTGCGGTTCAGGGCGACATCGGTCACGGTATAGAGCTTGAGCCTGGCGCCCGCGTCTTGAAGGACCGCGGGCAGGCACGGGTCCACGGGCGGGACCTCGGTGATTCGATAGGGCCGCTCATCGCTGCCCGTCCAGATGCCGACGACGCCGTCGAACCGTTTCCGGAAGAAGACGCTGCCGCCATCGACTCCAGCCCAGCCGGTAGGGCTTGGCGCCTGAGGGTTGACGTGCTCCGGCTGCGGGAGCGTGGCCGCGCGGGAGGCCTGGGCCCGCGGCCCGGATGCGATGAGCACGGCACAGTCCTGGCCGCTCAGCGCCGCCATCAAGGCCATCATCGACAGGGGAAGCAGAGAACGCATGGGACCCTCTGGGAAGTCTCAACCGGGACGCGGCGGGGGGACGCGGTAGTGGTCCAGCTCGAGCCCGAAGTCCTCGATCCACCGATACACCTGCTGCCGCGAGCACCCGAGGTGCCGGGCGACCTCCGCGACCTTTCCCTGGTGCGCGCGCAGGTGGGTCTCCAACTCCAGGGGGGTGGCTTCGATGGCGCGCGCCGGACGCGGAGCAGGAGGCTGGGAGGACCCCTCCTCCGCTGACGTCGGCGCGAGAGTCCTGGCCGTCAGCATCCGTCGCTCCGCCTTCAGCTCGTGCTCCACCTGCATCCCCAGTTTCAGCGGTCCTCCGTCCGAAGCGATGACCGCGATGGAGAGCACGTTGAGCAGGCCTCGCACGTTGAGCGGCCAGTCATGCAGGAGCAGTGCCTCGGCGAGGCCCACGTCGATGGGCCGGGCTTCGGCCTTCATGCGGCCGAGGAGGTGGCGCGCGAGCGGCGCGATGTCCTCGCGGCGCTCGCGCAAGGGAGGCATCAGGAGGCGCCACTGGACGAGCCTCGCGTAGAGGTCCGCGCGGAAGGCGGCCTCGTTCACCTGGGAGACGAGGTCCCGGTGGGTGGCCGCGAGCACCCGCACGTCGATGGGGAGCTCCTGCGTTCCTCCCAGGGCGCGGACCTGCCGCGTCTCCAGCACGCGGAGCAGCTTGACCTGGAGCATGGGAGGCATCTCCCCCAGCTCGTCCAGGAACAGCGTGCCTCCATGCGCCTCGCGCAGAAGCCCGTCCCGGGAGGCCGCCGCGCCAGTGAACGCGCCGCGCACATGCCCGAACAGCTCGCTGTCCAGCACGCTCTCCGCGACGCCACCGCAGTTGAGCGCGATGAAGGGCCCCGCGCGGCCGCTCAGTTCATGGAGCGCGCGCGCCACGACCTCCTTGCCCGTCCCGGTTTCGCCCAGGATGAGCACCGACTGCTCATACCGCGCCGCCCGCTCCAGGTCGCGGTGGAGCCGCGTCAGCGCCGCGCTCCTGCCCACCAGTCCGTCGATACGCTGTTTGTCATTCGGGGCCTCGGAGGCCTCGGCGAAGACAAACAGCGTGTCCCCCATTCGAAGGACATCCCCCCACGCGAGGGGGGCGCGTCCCGTGAGCTGTCGTCCATTGAGACGGGTTCCATTGTGGCTTCCCAGGTCTTCGACGAACCAGCTCCCCTCGACGCGTTCGATGCGCGCATGGCCACGGGAGAGCCGGGCGTCGTCCAGGGCGACCCGGGAGAAGAGTGGTGCGCCACGCCCCAGGAGCGTCGAGCCGTTTGCAAGCCCATGCCGCTCATCCCCGATGAACGCGTTCCGCGTATAGGCAAGGACGAGCGCCGCCGCTCCAGTTCCGCCTTCAGCAGAGGGCGCGTGCTCGGCGCTGAGGGTGTCGTCGGTCATCTTGGCCGCCACCCATCATATTGCAAGGAGATGGAATCCGGGAAAACCTGCGCATGCTGTATTCTCCCGTCGGAAAAATCGGGTCCAGTACTACGCGTGCGTCAGCGAACGCGTCAGTGCATGCACGCTACTGAGAGGGAGCTGCCCATGTTGGGTTCATCTCGCTCCGTATTCTTTGGCGCCACTGCCGCGCGGACCGGACACTTCGAGGGAACGGGGCCGCTCGTGGTCAAGCGATCCCGCTGGACGGCCATCCGCTGGAGCGTCTCGTGCGGCTCCGAGGCGACCTCCTCGCCAAGGGTTGTCGACGACGACGTCTACGTGGGAACGCGGCGCGGTGGGGTGGTTGCCGTCGACGCGCGCACGGGAGCTGAGCGAAGGCCGGTGCGATGGCGGAGCGCCCGCGTTCGAAGGCAGCACGGTCTATGCCCTGTCCGGCCTGGGGAAGCGACTTCGCGCACTCGACCTCGCCTGCGGCAAGGAGCGCTGGTCCCATGAGGCGGGCGCTCCCCACGGCGCGCCGCCCGCCTCATGGGACCCACTGGATTCCCGGGTGAGGGATTGACTCCCGGTGCCTTCGCCAGAGGCAGGTTTTGACAGGGAATGACGTGTCAGCCATTCACTCTGACGTGTCGGTTCTTCCCGGAATGGCGTCTTCCCGGTGTGTGCCTAACCCATGCATTCGCAGCAGGTTGTCTGATTGCAGCCAACCTGGAGCCCCAATAATCCGGTGCGGTACAGTGGTTGCGGTTCCGCCAGGGGGCAGCACCGCGGAAGCATTGACTCGAGTGAAGCACTCGAATGTCAGGGGGATGTTGCTTCATGTCAGGCGTGAAGGCGCAAACCACTCGAGAAGCGGTGCATGCCCCGTCCACGTCGTCCGTGGGCCCTCGCTTCGATGCGCGGCAGGACCTGGAGGCCGAGCGGGCGAAGGTGCGGGACATCCTCGCCCCCGGGCAGGCCCTGGCGCCCGCCACGCGCCACTCGATGGAGTCCGCCTTCGGCACGGGCTTTGGCGACGTGCGCGTGCACACCTCACCCGAGGCGGGTGCCGCGGCGCGGGCGCTCGGGGCACGGGCCTTCGCGGTGGGGACGGACATCGTCTTCGGAGCGGGGAACTACCGCCCCGGTGTCCCCTCGGGAGAGCGCCTCATCGCGCATGAATTGGCGCATGTGGTGCAGCAGCGCTCGGCGGGCGTGAGTGGGTTGGCGGCCTTTCCGGAGTCCGTGTCCACGCCCTCGCACCCGGCCGAGGTGGAGGCGGAGCGGGCCGCCTCGCTCGCGGTGAACGGCTTGCCGGTTCCCCGGCTCACGCCCAGCGCCGGCGCGGTGATGCGCGACGTGAGCATGAACCTGGACGCCGGGCCGGAAGCGGACGTCGTGCCCGTGCGCCCCACTGCGCGCACCAACAGGCAGATGGTGGCGGAGGGGCGGGAAGCCGTCTCCAATGCGCTGGACCCGACGCAGCGCCATCTGGTGGCGGACCTGACGCACCTCATCGTCTCCGGGCAGGACATCCTCTGGCTCGATGCGAACGGGAAGCGCAAGGGCACGTTCGCCATGCGACCGGACGCGGTCATCTGGGCGACGGGGTACTACCTGGCCATGGAGTCGGCGCTGGTGCGCCTGGTCGAGCAGAAGAACGAGCGTTGGTGGGCGCCCTGGTCCTTCGAGAAGGACGAGACGGCCTTCCTGACCAACTGGCTCCAACTGGCGGAGGCGACGCGCTTCCAGGCGGAGGTCGCCTCGGTGGGGCCGTTGGTGGCGCTGGTGGGCATTCCCGAGACGAAGCCCGCGGACGACTCCGGCTCGGGTGATGTCGCGACCGCCGAGCGGCTCGTCTCGAAGGTGCGCGAGCGCATCGCCCGGAGCGTCGCCACGAAGGAGGGGGACGAGGAGACCTCCTCTCCTGGCGGAGAGGGGAAGGGCGTTCCGGATCGGTTGGTGGTGTGGTCCGACGAGCGTGGCCCCTTCGTCAATGTCTGGGAGGACGGGGTCTGCAAGGCCCTGCCCGTGTCGGACGGCGAGACGGAGGAGGCGCTCCAGTCGCGCGTGGAAGAGGCGACCGAGGAGCTGCGCGAGTCCCGCGACGCGGCCAACAGCACTCAGGTCGCGAAGGGGGCGAAGCAGACGGGATTCACGGGCAAGGACGGCCAGTTCGTGGGGGGCGCATTGCCCGCGGACGTGCCTCGGCTGGCGGGCGCCCGGAACGTCGCCAACACGCTGCCGTACCCCTCGAAGATCGTGAACTACGGCCAGGAGATCACCGTCACCGGCTCGAGCAGCCGCTTCGAGATGACGCTGGATTACGCGTCCGCGGGCTCGACGACCCTGGACCAGGTGGGCGCGCGGATGCAGCCCATCACGTACTTCTGGGACATCTTCGACGTCACGGACATGCAGCCCGAGAGCCGGGGCGACATGCGGAACGCGGCCCTGAGCTCCGACAACCAGCTGTCGCGCACGGATGCCATCGCTCGCGACTTCGGGCGGAAGATGGGCGACATCGCGGAGGACACGGCGGCGGACGTGGATGACGCCACGTCCGGTTCGGCGCTGTCCGTGGTGGCCACCTGGCCCGCGCGCTCCGCGTGGTTGGGGGTGGTGGGGCTGAGCAACGTGGTGCGCTTCGGGAAGGCGAGCATCAGCAGCTACATCGACCTGGTCACCACGCCTCGGAGCGAGCAGGGCGTGGGGTGGGACCACGAGGGCGAGTTCCTGGTCCGCTGCGTTGCTTCGCCCCAGTTCGACGACGACTCGCCCGTCCGTCGCGCCTCCAGCGTGGCCGCGGTCGTCGTCAAGGTGATGGACGTGAACCGGCGCGCGACGCAGGTGAACGACCAGAACCTCACGAAGCTCCGGCGACTGGAGGCGCTGCGCGACCAGGCCACGGGGGAGGAGCGCGACGGGCTCGACGCCCAGATCGTGGCCCTGCGGCGGGTGGAGACCGCCAGCGTGGCGGAGCTGGGCGGCGATGCTCGCACGGCGCTCGAGGAGCGCATCGCGGTGGCGAACCAGCTCGCCGAGGATCGCAAGGGGAGCGTCGCCAGGGACTCGCGTACACCGGCGTCGCGATTGCTGGATGTGCAGCTCGAGCTTCAGGGCATCCCGCTGGAGGAGTACCAGCAGCAGCTCGCCCAGCAGAAGGAGCAGTTGGGCCAGCGGCTCCAGCTCATCGGCAAGGTGGGCGCGCGCATCCCGGGGGCCAACTTCCGGCCGGCCGTGACGCTGGTCTCCGAGGAGAACGGTCAGGCCCACGAGCTCGTCATGATGCTGGGCGAGGCGGAGGGCTCGCGCGAGGGAGCGCGTCACTACCTGCTGGCGGACGTCACGGCGCCCTCTCCGAAGGACCGCTACGTCTTCGAGGGGCGCAGCAGTCAGGCGGGGACGAAGGGCCATGCGGAGGCGGTGCGCAAGGCGTTCGTCGACTTCCGGGAGAACAACGGCTACGGGCGCGGCACGCTGGCCCTCCGGTTGCCGAAGGCGCTGGAGGACGCGGCGGGCGGCCCCTTGGGGCTGGAGCCTCGCATGCGCAGCGCCCCGGGCACGCGCGGCCGGGTGATGCAGCGCCTGACGGACCTGGCCACCGTGGCGGAGATCGCGGGCCTGTTCCTCACCGGCCCCGCGGGCCTGGCGGTCGGACTGGCCGGCGGCCTGGCGGGGGCCGTCGTCGCGGTGGACAGCCTGTCCCGGCGGCACTCGGCGGGCGCGCTCAAGTGGGACTTCCAGACGATTATGGACGTCTCGGCCATCGTCGGCGGCGTGGCGGCGGTGGCGACTCCCGCTCTGTCGGCACTGCGCAACGCGCCCCGCTGGGCGAAGCGCGTGGAGCGGCTGCAGGGACTCCTCCACATCTACGGCGTCACCCAGCTTGGCGCGACGGTCATCATCATTCCGTACCAACTCGAGATGGAGCTGGCGGAGCTGGAGAAGTTGCAGGGGCAGCTCAGTCCGGGCCAGCTGGCGGCGCGGCGGGCGGAGGCCATCCTCGGCGCGGTCCGTTCGGGGTTGATGACGGCGGGCTCGGCGGTGCAGATGCTCCACCCGCCCGACGCGGGCGGCTCGCCTCGTGCCGCGGACTCCGAGGACGGCCTCGCCACGCGACCGGCGGAGGGAGAGCCTCGGGTCTCCACTCCGGACGAGGTCATGGCGCCGGTGTCACGACCCGGGACGGAACCTCCGGTCCCTGCGCAGGACGGCGACGGCGCGGCTGCGCGGCGAACGGGAGAGGATGCCAGGAAGGCCCGCGCGCCAGGCGACGAGGGGCCGCTGCCCGTGGATGCCGCGGGGCCGACGACGCGTCAGCCCGCGAAGAGCGAACGCGTCACGGCGCTGGAGCTCGAACTGGGCGACCTCCAGGGCAAGGTGGCCGTGGTGGAGGTGGGGCCCCCGGAGTTGAAGGGGCGCTCCACGCGGGTGCGCTACCGGAAGGGCCGGGTTCAGATCGAAGTGGGACCCGAGGCGGGGCCTCATCAGATCCGCACGCACGTGGAGACGGCACGGCTCCTGCGCCGCTACGAGGGGCCCATCGGCCACATCCGTCGGCTGCTGAGCCGGCTCGTCCAGGCCCTCACGCGCATCCCGGGCTACGGGACGCTCGGCTTCGAGTCCCGGCTGGAGGTGCGCAAGCTGAACCGCATCATCAGCGAGCTGGAGTCCCTCCACGCGGGCATCGACGAACGCATCCAGAAGGTCGGAGACAAGGAGGGTTCGGCGCTGGCCCGTGAGAAGGAGTCCGTCCAGCGGGACATCGCGGAGCTGGAGGTCCAGCTCGAACATTACGAGCGACTCGTCGACTCCCTGGAGGCCGGGCGTGGCTATGTGGCCGCGGAGTACGAGGCGGCGACCCAGACCACGCTCTCCACGGTGAAGGCGCAGCTGGCGACCCTCAAGACCGTGCTCGACAAGGATGGGAGGCTGTCGCTCGTCACGACGATCATCGACCAGGCGGCGCTCCTCCAGCACCAGGGCCGGATGACGGGGGTCGAGGACTGGGTCAAGGACGCCGCGACACGCGGCACGACGCCCCGGTTGCTGGAGCTTCGCCTGAGCGAACTCTCAGGGGCCGTGAAACAGGCGTTGTTGTCGCCCGCGGATCTCGTGACCCTGGTTCCGCCGGCCTCGGGGAGCACGGCACCGTTCACGACCGCCGTGACGGCTGGCGGCGGAAAGGTCCGCAGGCAGATAGGGGACCGCGAGAAGGCCGCGCGCCAGTGGTTCTCGGAAGACAAGGTTTCCGCGTTCGACGTCTGGGCGGATCTTCAGGTGAGCCGCGGCATCAATCTTGAGAAGGCCCTGGACACCGGTGGAGGGAGGGGAATGAAGGAACCCGTCGTGAGGGGCCACGTCGATTCCATCGCGGACTCGATGGCCATGACGGAGCAGGCCCACCGGCATGTCGCCAACCTGGTGGGAGATCCTCTCCGTCCCGACCTGCCGCATGTACGCACTGAAATGGACGTCCGAATCATTTCGGGGACTGCGGAGGCCAGGATGGGAAATCACGAGATCCAGCAAGCCTCCGAACTCCAGAAGCGCTCCCAGGAGACGGTCGTCCTCTTCGATAACACCGCCGCGGGGGTGTCATATCCGGGCATCGACGGCACCATCGGCTCGCCGCCACGCGCCATACAGCTCAAGTATCTCGACTCGCCCTTCCCGGACTCCGCTTCGCGAAGCACGGCCATGGGCGCCCTGGAAAAGGCGCGCAATGCCGGATTCAACGATGTGGAGGTCTACATCAAGCCGGATGGCAAGCGCATGAGGGACGTTCTGTTCGGCTGGGGCGGCCCTTTGAGCTCGGAGGGTGGGTCCCGGCAGGTGGGGGATGTCTTTGAGAATCAGATCATCAAGCTCATCGAAATCCAATGTGTCGATGGGGTAATGCGGGTCGAGTTCGTGGACGGAAACTACGTCTTCAAGATTACGCACGTCTTCTAGGAGAAGTGATGGCGGGACTCTTCATCAAAGCTTTTGCGCCGGGCGTGGGGACCGCCGAGGCCGCGGACCGGCTCGCGGAGGCCCTGGCGAAGACTGGCAGGGCCATCCACTCGCGGCAGTGGCGCCACGGGGCCGGGCCTTCCTCCGGGTCCGGCCCCTGGCGGTTCTCCTGGCGGGTGATCCGCGCCACCGCGAGAGGCGGCACGGCGCTGACCCTCCAGGACGGACCCGCCGAGAGCTGGGACCTCGACTTCTTCCGGGCGCTGTCCTCGGTGGTGGATGGCGTGGTGGTGGGCATGGACCTGTATGACCTCCGGTCTCGCCGGGGGCTCGCCAGCTTCTTCTCCGGGCGCACGATGGAGGTGGCCCTCGAGGACGGCGGCCTCCCGCAGATCGCGCTGGGCGCTCCTCCGCCCCACCTGCTCCTCGGTGGCGCCTCCCTGGAAAGCGTGTACGAGGAGCGCTTCGGTAACTTCTGCAACTCCGTGTCCTCCCTCTTGCGCGTGGGAGAAGTCCTCGAAGAGGGACATTGGGAGGTGGCGCCTCCCGCCACGGACTATGTGCTGGAGACCCTTCCACCCGAGAGCCTCCTGGTGTTGTCGAATGTCGAGGCGTCGGACTGGAGCGCCGTGGCCGGACAGCTCGCCCCGGGTGGACGTTGGCGCGCGGGACGGACACCGAGCCTGAAGACTTCCTTCGTCGAGCTGCGTCACCCGGGCGTTTTCGACGAAGCACGCGTCATCGCCATCTCCAAGGCCCTCGCATGTCCCGTCTCGGCCATCGAGTTGGTGTCGGGCGGTTCGCCCTTCCGGTGGGTCGAGGCGAACCAGGGGGACCTGGAGTCGTCGGGCGTGGGCGCGACCGGCATGGATTTCTTCAACACGCTCGGCCGCGCCGTCTTCTTCCTGGGGGAGGGGCCCGGGCTGGTGTTCGGTCGTGGCTCCGGCGGGTGGCACGAAATCACCGGATGAATCCAGGTGGATTCAAACCCTGGGTCAGGTTGAAAGACAGACGCGATGGGGTTTGGGAAAATCGCCGCGAAATAGCCAAGGCATAAATGCCGGCACGTATGGTTGATGGGTTGGCGGGGGCAATGAGAAGTCACATGTCAGACCCCCCGGTTATAAGCCTCGTCGACACACGGACCCGGCGCCAGTCGCGCCGCTCGAATTGCGTCATGACCTGATGGGTCGGGCGTCTGATATTCATTTCAAGGAGAGGTGGCATGGCGACCTATCTGCATCCAGGTGTCTACCTGGAGGAGATTCCGAGCGGTGCAAAGCCTATCGAAGGAGTCGCCACGTCGCTGGCTGCCTTCGTGGGCGCGGCGACGCGGGGACCTCTAGGCACACCGGTCCTGGTGCACAGTCTGGAGGAGTACGAGCGCACCTTCGGGGCCATCAGCAGTGAGCAGGATGTGATGGGTTTCGCGGCGCTGGCCTACTACCAGAACGGCGGCAAGGACGCGTATATCGCCCGCGTGGCGGACCCTACGGGGGCCGTGGCGGCCACCGCGACGCTGAACAACGCGGATCTGACGCCGGACCCGGTGCTCAAGTTGAGCGCCACCAGCCCCGGAGCCTGGGGCAATGGCCTCCACCATCGCGTGGTGCGCTCTGCCTCCACGGCGGCGCCGACCTTCACGCTCGAAGTGGGCCACATGGAGCTGGTGGACGGGCTGCAACGCTTCAAGGCGGACCTGTCCTTCCCGAACCTGTCCATGAACGAGCGCTCACCGAGCTACGCGCTGTCGGTGGTCAACGGCGACTCCTCGCCGGTGCGGCTCGAGTTCGCCAACGGCACGGTGAAGGACCTGGCCGACTTCGGCAAGCTGACGGGCGCGGCGCTCCACGCGACGACGGTTCCCGCCAACTACTTCACCACCTTCGGCCTCCCGGAGGACCTGTCGTTCAGCATCAACCTGGATGCGCTGGGCACGCGCAACTTCACCGTCCTGAAGACGCCCCTGGCGCTCGGGGGGACGGACGCGGCCGCGGACGCGGCGAAGGTGGCCACCGCCATCCAGCAGGCGGTGCGGGGCATCTCCGGCACGGACGCGCCCTTCAAGGACTTCACCTGCACCTACGAAACGGCCACGCGCCAGTTCGTGCTCTCGTCGCCGAAGTCGTCGTACGCCTCCGTGGAGGTCTACGACACGGGCTCGGGCCCCACGCTCGCCAAGGCGATGAAGCTGGACCCGACCTCCAACCCCACCGCGGCACACGGCGCCGTGATGCTGACGCCCGCGTCGGTGGAGGCCAGCTCGACGGCGAAGCTCGCGGGCGGAGCGGCCAACGCGCCCCGCCCGGAGGACTTCCAGGCCGTCTTCGGTGGCGCGCTGAGGAAGATCCGCGACATCACCACGGTGGTTCTGCCGGGCAACTCGCTGCCGAGCACCGGCGCGGGCAACGGCGCCGTCGCCGCGGCGCTCGCGCACTGCGAGGAGATGCGCAACCGGGTGCTCATCGTCGACCCGGAGCCTGGCTTCGAGCTGACGTCGGCCTCGCGCGTGGACCAGCTCAAGCTGCCGACGTCCACCTATGCCGTCGCCTATTACCCCTGGGTGAAGGTGGCCAACCCCTTCTACAAGGCGGAGTCGCCGGGCACGAAGAGCCCCACGGTGAAGGTGGCGCCCTCGGCGTTCGCGGCGGGCATGTGGTCGCGCGTCGACGCGCGCCGGGGCGTGTGGAAGGCGCCCGCGGGCGTGGAGACGGGGCTGACGGGCGTGGCGGGCCTGGAGTTCGGCGTGGATGACGGCGTGCAGGACCAGCTCAACCCGCTGGGCGTCAACGCGCTGCGCGCGCTGCCGAACTTCGGCTCGGTCCTCTGGGGGGCTCGCACGCTGGCCACCAAGGTGGACCCGGAGTGGCGCTACGTGTCCGTGCGCCGCACGGCCATCCTCATCGAGCAGAGCGTCTACAACGGCATCCAGTGGGCGGTGTTCGAGCCCAATGACCACCGGTTGCACGCGGCGCTGCGCACCAACATCGGCTCGTTCATGGACGGCCTGTTCCGGGCCGGTGCCTTCCAGGGCGAGAAGGCCTCCGACGCGTACTTCGTCCGCTGCGGTCTGGGCGACACCATGACCCAGGGAGACATCGACCGGGGGCAGGTCATCGTCGTCGTCGGGTTCGCGCCGCTCAAGGCCGCAGAGTTCGTCATCGTCCGCATCCAGCAGAAGCTCCAGCAGTAGGTCCACGACCGAGGTGATGAGACATGGCCGCACCAATGTTCACGGTGAACACGCACCGGCACGACCCGTACCGGACCTTCAAGTTCCAACTGCTCATCGACGGCCGTCCGGTGGCCGGGCTCAAGAAGATGGGCGCCCTGAAGAAGAAGACCGAGGCCATCAAGTGGCGCACGGCGGGAGACCCGTCGCACGAGCGCATCCTGCCGGGAGGCACCAGCTACGACCCCATCACCCTGGAGCAGGGGCTGACGCATGACCCCGTGTTCGAGGCCTGGGCCGCCCTGGTGAACAACGTCGAGGGTGACGCGGCGATGTCCTTGAAGAACTTCCGCAAGGACCTGGTGCTCAACGTCCTCAACATGCAGGGGCAGGTGGCCATCTCCTACAAAATCCTCCGGGCCTGGGTGTCGGAGTACCAGGCGCTGCCGGACCTGGACTCGCAGGCGATGAGCGCGGTGGGCATCCAGACGCTCACGCTCCAGCATGAGGGCTGGCAGCGTGACACGAGCGTGGCCGAGCCCGCGGAGACCTGATGCCGCTGCCGGGTGGACTCCTCCGCGCCGGAGCGCTCCGGCGACAGTTCTCCTTCCGCGAGCCGGACGGAGCCCTCGAGCTGGAGCTCTCGGAGCTGGCGCGGGGGCGCGGGTCGCTGCCGCGCAAGGTTTCTCGGGTGTTGGCGGCGGCGCTGGAGCACGTGGGCGGTGCTCCGGTGGACGTGGTGCTCGCGGGAGAGCTGTGTGTCGCGGATCGACAGTTCCTGATGCGAGGACTGGAGCGGCTGCTCGGCCTGGAGCGGTCGTGGCACACGGTGGTGTGCGGCGCGTGCGGCGAGCGGTTCGACTTCGAGCTGCCGGTGTCGCGCTTGCCGGTGAAGCAGGCGGGGGAGGGCTTCCCCTTCGCGGAGGTGGAGACGGGGCAGGGGCGGGTCCGGGTCCGCGTGCCCGCGGGCGCGGACCAGGAGGCCGTCGTGGAGGAAGGGCGGATGGATGCGCACGCGTTGCTGGCGCGCTGCGCGGAGCCGTTGGACGCCTCCACGTGGGACGTGACGCGGCTGGATGCCGCGGACGTGCAGCGCATCGACGAGGCATTGGAGGCGGTGTCTCCAGCGGTGGTGACGCGGGTCCGGGCGCCCTGTGCCGCATGCGGGGACGTGCGGGAGGTGGAGGTGGACCCGTATGGGTGCCTGTCCATGGACCCGGAGGTGTTGCTGGAGGAGGTCCACACGCTGGCGTCGACGTACCACTGGAGCGAGCGGGACATCCTCGCGCTCCCGAGGCACCGGCGGCGGCGGTACCTGCGTCTCGTGGAACGGGGCGCGGGTGTGACGACGTGAAACGACTTTGGAGTCCGCGATGGGGTTTCTGGCTGACATCCTTGCCGATGCGCTCCCGCACCGGGTGCCCGAGGCACCGCTGGAAGAGTGGGAGGACACAGCTGTGTCCGAGGTCGTCGGGGAAGCACCACCGGCGTGGGGCGGAGAGCCCGCCCCCCGGTCCGCGGACCATGACTGGGAGGCCAGGCCTGACTCCGGAAACGGAAATCGAGGTCTGGGAAAGGTGGCTAGCGCAGTGGTCCCTCAGGGGCAGGGCGGCATCCTGGCAGGTGCCGTCCGAGTTCCAGTGGAGGCTGGTGGGGAACCGGACCGGGCGACCGGCGAGGACCCCGACAGCCTTGATGTTCTACCCGACCCGGTCCTGGTGAAGTCACGTGGGGCGGGTGGGTTCAAGGTGCCTGAAGGCGTGACCGGACTGACGTCGCTTCCTCGTGGAGCGGGGTTGGAAGAAGGCACGACCCAGGACACCGAGCGCCCCTCCGTTCCGCCTCTGGCTTCGACAGGCCTGCTCAGGAGAAAGCCACAGGGATCCGCCACCCCTCCCGCCTTTGTGTCGTCCGTGCCTCCGCGTGTTTCGGAGGCTCGAGGTCCATCGATGCCCGCGTCCCAGGAGGCCGCGCCTGGCCGGTCCTCGGGGCCGGCGGCACCGGGGGCCTCCGTTCAAGAAGTCCCAGCGTCGAAGGGGCGGGCCGCGCCCGGGTCCGCTTCGTCCGAGTCCGCTTCGTCCGAGACTCCAGCTCGTGCCCGGCTCCCAGTGCCGGGCGCGCCCGCCGCCGAGCGGGAGGCGCGGGAGACTCCTCGGGACGTCGCGCGACAGGCTCCGCCGCCAGGGGAAGCCACGCGAGGGGCTGCTCCGGCGTTGCCACCGCGGCGCGAGCTCCAGGAGCCCCGTGTGCACATCGGCGAGGTGCACGTGGTCATCACCGCGCCGGCGCCCGCGCCCGCGTCTTCCTCCGCGATTCCGGGCCAGGGCTCGGACTTGCTCAACCGTCACTACCTCCGGAACGCCTGAGATGGCCCTGCCTGAATCCTCGGTCTCCGTGGCCTGCCGCTCGCTGGCGGACTTCGTTCGCGAGAGCTTCCGCCTGCAGGGGCAGACGGTCCGCGTGCCCATTGGAACGCCCGCCGCCGCCGCGCCCGCCACAGGTGACACGGACCACCGGGTCAACCTGTTCTTCCACCGCTTCGAGCCACCGCCCATGGGCGCGGACGTGCTGCCCGGTCAGACTTGGTTTCTGCGCGTGCACTGCCTGGTGACGGCGTTCGCCGCCGCCGAGGACACGGTGAGCGCGGGGGAGAACGACCTGCGCCTGCTGGGCGAGGTCATCCGCTTCTTCCACGAGAAGCCCGTCATGGACGCGCTGGAAGCCTCCGGCGAGGTTGTCCGCCTGCAGCTCCTCTTCCAGCCGCTGAGCCTGGATGACATCAACCGCCTCTGGTCCACGCAGAAGGACGTCGTCTACCGGCCGTCCGTGGCCTACGAGGTGGCGCTCGTGCCGGTGGTGCCGCGCACGCGCACGCGCGAGGCGCCTCGCGTGGTGTCCGTGGGGGCACACGTGCAGTCGGGGACGCAACGCGGGCCGGTGCCGGCGGTGCCAGCCTGGACGCCGCCCCTGGCACGGTTGAGGGTGGACCCCCGGTTGGAGGACTGGGCGCCGCAGGTTGGCTTCGTGCGCGCGGGGACCTGCACGCAGAGCCTGGTGTTCGAGGTGGGCAGCCCGGAGCTGGCGGGCTTCACGCCAGAGGTCGTGGTGGCCGGAGCGGCCGGGGCGAGCGTGCACTTCCGGTGGGACGTCTGGGACCAGGCCCTGGGGTGGCGCACGGTGGACACGGCGGTCGACATGACGCCGGCCGTGCTGGAGGTGGACCCGGAGCAGCCGCCCGCCACGTCGCGTGTGCCGGTGCCGCTGCCCTTCTCGGACCATGCGGGACAGGCCGTGCTCTACGCCGTGCGCCGCTACCGGCGCGCCGCGGACGGGCCGGAGGGCGTGGAGCTCGAGGCGCGGGGCAACCCCGTCTTCGTCACCTTGCATGGAGGTGGCGCATGAGCACGGAACCCCTGCGGGCGGAGGTGGAGCGGGTGGAGTTGCTGGGGCAGTGCCTGTCGCGGCTGCGGCAGGGCGCGTCGTTGGAGGACGCGGTGCTGGAGCGGCTGCGCGAGGCCCAGGCGCGGGTGCGGGGGGCCCGGGAGGATGGCTCGGCGTGGCGCCGGCTCCGCGCGAGCCAGCTCGCTCCCGTCGAGTACGACGTGCTGGCCTGCGCGGTGGCGCCCGAGATGGAGCCTCGCGTCGGCTGGCTCTTCCAGCAGCTCCAGCCAGGCGCGACGCAGCCGGTGTACCCCACGGCGGCGCTCATCCAGGAGCTGCTCGCCTTGCAGCCCGCGGACGGCGCGAGGTTGTCGTCGGTGTTGTCCGAGGACGCGCCCCTGCGGCGCCTGGGGTTGCTGGAGCGCGACGAGGGAGGCCCCTACTCGCCCATCCGGCCGAGCCGTGGCCTCACGCCGCGCCTGCTCGGAGCCCCGGAGCCGCCCCTGTCGCTCCCGGGCGCGCTGCGGGTGCCGGGCACGGCGCGCTGGGAGGAGCTGGTGCTGCCGGAGGCGAAGCTGGCGCTCCTGCGGGAGTTCCTGTTGTGGCTCCAGCATCGCGAGACGGTGGTGGAGCAATGGGGCGGCCGCGCGATGGGCGGCCCCGTGGCGTTGTTCTCCGGCCCGTCCGGGACGGGGAAGACGTTCGCCGCCTCGGTGCTCGCCACGACGATGGGCTGGGAGCTGCACCGCGTGGACCTGGGCGCGCTCGTCAGCAAGTACATCGGCGAGACGGAGAAGAACGTCAGCAAGCTCTTCGACGCGGCCCACGGGCGCGACGTCATCCTCCTCTTCGACGAGGCGGACAGCCTCTTCGGCCGCCGTGGCGAGGTGCGCGAGGCCCGCGACCGGTACGCCAACCAGGAGGTGAGCCACCTGCTGGCGCGAATCGAGCAACACACGGGGCCGTGCATCCTCACCACCAACCTCAAGGGCAACCTGGACCCGGCGTTCGCCCGCCGCTTCCAGGTGGTGGTGGAGTTCCCCCGGCCGGACGCCCGCGCGCAGGCGAGGTTGTGGCGGGGGCTGCTGCCGCCGCGCGCGCCGCTGTCGCCGGAGGTGGACCCAGAGGTGCTGGGCTCGGCGGTGAGCCTGTCCGGTGGCGGCATCCGCAACGCAGCGCTGCACGCGGCCTATCTCGCCGCGGGCGCGGGGACCCCCATCGGCATGCGGGAGCTCGCGCTCGCGGTGTGGCGCGAGCTGGGCAAGGAGGGGCGCGACGTGTCCGCCTCCGAGCTGGGGCCCTTGCGCAAGCACCTGCCAAAGGAGCTGGGGCCATGCTGACCATCGACGCGTTGCACCTGCGGCTGCCAGCGGGCTTCGAGCGCCGCGCGGACACGCTCGTCCGGCTCGTCGCGCGCGAGCTGTCCCGCGTGCACGCGGTGAATGAAGGGACGCACCACGTGCCTTCCGCGCACCTGTCGTTGCACGTGGACCTGTCGCTGCCGGATGGGGAGGTGGCCTCGCGCATCGCGCACGCGCTCGTCTCCCATGTCAGGGGCGCGGTGGAGACTGGCCGGGTCGAAGAGGAAGGAGGCCGTGGATGGTGAGGGTGAGCAGGGGCGCGCTGGTGGAGTACGGCCTGTCCGTGCCTCCCCTGGCGCTGGTGTTCGACTTCAATCCGCGCACGCTTTCGCGCACGCGCACGCTCACCTTGCGCACGCCGGGGACGCCAGGGTTGCGCGGGGCCTACGACTTCGCGCTGCCCACGGAGACGCCCCGCGTGGCCCAGGGCGTGTCGGTCGAGCCGGAGTCGTTCACGCTGGAGATCCTCCTGGACGCCACTGACCGCATGCACGAAGGCGACGCGGTGGCCGCCACGCTGGGCATCCAGCCGGAGCTGGACACGCTGCGCACGCTGGTCGAGCCGAAGTCGCAGGGGCCGGGAGGGCTTCAGCTGCTGGCCAGCCTGGGGCTCGGGTCGGAGCGGGCCTTCCAGCGCGAGCAGTTCGCGTCGGTGCTGCTGTTCGTCTGGGGTGGCCAGGTGCTGCCCGTGTTCCTGACGTCCGTCCGGGTGGAGGAGACGAACTTCCTGCCATCGCTGGTGGCCTACCGGGCGACGGTGTCGCTCACGTTGCAGGTCATCGAGGGCAACAACCCGTTCTACCTGCGGGAGAAGGCCCGTCAGCTCGTGGGCGCGGCGGTCAACAGCGGCCGGCTCACCGCGGACCTGCTCAAGGGGGTGCTGTGATGTTCCCGCGTGACTCTCGGTATGCGAAGGCCCGTGCCTTCGACGAGGACCCGGTGTTGGGGGAGGTGTTCCGCGGCGTGAGGCCTCGCGCCATCGGCCCGGCCACCGGCGTGTTGGAGCACGTGGTCCGCTCCGGTGAGCGCCTGGATCTGCTGGCGCGCCACTACTACAACGACGCGAGGCTGTGGTGGCGCATCCTGGACGCCAACCCGGGCTTCCTCTTCGGCGGCGACCTGACGCTCGACAGCTTCGTGGGCCAGGTCATCCTCATCCCGCGGGCCACGGAATAGCGCCATGCTGGCCGACCTGTTCAGCGAGCGCTTCCGGGAACCCGTCGAGTGCGCCATCGAGGTGCGAGGCCGTCCCATCACCTCGCTCTATCCGTTCCTCCGCGAAGCCAGGGTGGAGGTGAGCCGCGACCGGGTCGGCGTGGCGACGCTCGTCTTCGACACGCGCCGCGACGAGAGCGGGCGCTGGACGGTGCAGGACGCGGAGGTCCTGGCCCCCTGGGAGCCCATCCTCATCGAGGCCCGCTTCGGTCAGCACACCGAGGAGGTGCTGCGGGGCTTCGTGCGCGAGGTGCGCGCGGACTACCCCGAGGACATGGGCACCGCCCGCGTCACGGTGTCCTGCCAGGACGAATCGCTGGCGATGGACCGCGAGCACGTGCGGCGCGTGTGGGGCGCGGAGGCCCCGACGTCGGACGGCGTGCTGCTGGCGGAAGTCGCCGCGCGCCACGGTCTGGTGGTGGACCCCACCAGCGGCGCCGGCCTGAGCGGATTGGTGGTGCCGCAAGACTCCACCGACATCCGGTTCCTGCGTGCCCGGGCCGAGGCCAACGGGTACGAGCTGCTGGTCCGGGGAGGCGTCATCTACTTCGGCCCCATGCGGCTGGACGCAGAGCCCCAGCCGACCATCCGCGTCTACGCGGGCCTGGACACGCACTGCCGCGCGTTGAGCGTCACCACGGACGGGCACCGCCCGAACACGGTGGCGGTGGACCTGGCCCCCTTGTCGGGCGCGGAGCCACGCCGGCAGGAGGTGACGCCGGACCTCCCGCTGCTCGGCACCCAGCAGGCGCACGGTGGCCAAGAGGGGCGCGACTTCACGTGGCTGCTCACCCGCGAGGGGGCCGTGGACGAGGAGGAGCTGCTTGCCCGGGCCCGGCGCAAGGTGAACGACTTCTCCCTGCGCGTGCGCGCGGAAGGGGAGCTGGACGGCACGGCCTACGGTCATGTCCTCAAGGTGGGCCAGCCCGTGGGCGTGGACGGCGTCGGTGAGTGGCTGGGCGGCATCTACTACGTGGACGCCGTCACGCATGTCTTCTCACACGACGGTTACCGGCAGGGGCTGCGCCTCTTGCGCAATGCCTATGGGGACAACCTCGGGGGCGGGGCGCTCAACGTGCTGGGAGGTCTCCTGTGACGCCAGAGCTGCTCACGGAGCTCATCCGGCAGACGCGCGACAAGTACTTCGGCAAGTACCGGGGCTTCGTCGCGGACAACCAGGACCCGGAAGGATTGGGGCGCCTCAAGTTGAGGGTGCCGTCGGTGCTGGGCTCCGAGTCCTCGCCCTGGGCGCTGCCCTGCGTGCCCTTCGGTGGCGCCGCGGGACATGGCTGGTTCGCCATTCCGGAGGTGGATGCCCAGGTGTGGGTGGAGTTCGAGGAGGGGGACCTGCGCAGGCCCATCTGGACGGGGACGTTCTGGCAGAAGAAGGAGGACGTGCCGGAGGACGCGGCGAAGACGCCTCCCACCACGCGCCTGCTCCGCACGCCCGCGGGCCACGTGTTGCGGTTCGACGACGCGAAGGACGAGGAGGCGGTGCTGCTCCACCACCCGAAGGGGGCGCAGCTGAGCATCGACCCGAAGGGGACGGTGGCGCTGACGGACGCCAAGGGCGCCACGGTGGTGCTGGACGCGGAGGGCGAGGAGCTGCGCGTCGAGGACAGCCACGGCAACTCGCTCGTCCTGTCCTCCAGCGGCGTGCGGGTGGAGGACTCGCACGGCAACACCATCGAGACCGCGTCCTCGGGGGTGAAGGTGAAGGGCCAGCAGGTGGTGGTGGAGGGGACGCAGGTGCTTTTGGGCGGCAGTGGCGGGGAGCCCGTCATCAAGGGGCAGAGCTTCCTCACCCTGTTCGCCACGCACGTGCACACCTCGTCGGCGCCGGGGGGCCCCACGTCGCCGCCCATCCCCCAGGGCGAGATGAGCACGCTGTCGACGTCGGTGATGACGAAGTGAGGGAAAGGGACGAGGGATGAGCGAGCCATTCGATCAGCGTCAGCGCCTGGGGGACCCACCGTGCCTGGCCTTCCCGTTCCGAGTGGAGGCGCAGGGGCCGGCCATCAGCCGGCGCGGCCAGCACGTGCGGGAGCAGATCGAGCAGGTCCTCTTCACCACGCCCGGGGAGCGGGTGTTCCGCCCGGACTTCGGGGGTGGGGCGAAGATGCTGGTGTTCGAACCCAACGGCACGCCGCTGTGGGACGTGACGCGGCGGCGCATGCAGGCTGCGCTGGCGGACGCGCTGCGCGGAGAGGTGGACCCGGGCAGCCTGGAGCTGGAGGTGACGGGCGAGGACGAGAAGCTCCAGCTCGTCGTGCGCTACCGGCTCACCACGCTGGGGGTTCCCCAGCAGCAGCTCTTCGCGGTGGGAGGCGTCGGTGGCTGACACGCCCGTCCCTGAAATCATCTTCGAGCCCGGGCTGCCGGGGTGTGGCCGCCGCGTGGTGCGGGGACTGCCCCGGCCGCTCCCCGACGTGGGCAACGACTTCGACTGGCAGGTGCGCGACTTCGACGGCTTCCGCCGCTTCATGATGGAGGAGCTGGCGGCGCGCATCCCGGAGCGCCAGCGCTGGACGGCGGCGGACATCGAGGTCGTCCTGGTGGAGGTGCTGTCGGCGGTGCTCGACCAGCTGTCGGACATGGCGGACCGGGTCGCCGCCGAGTCCTTCCTGGAGACCGCGCGCCGGCCGGAGTCCGTGCGGCGGCTGTCGCGGCTCATCGGCTACGACGCGGAGCGCATGGCCTTCGCCGCGGGAGACATCCGCACCAACCCGGCGGCGGATGGGGAGGGGGCGAGGGCGGAGCTGGAGCAGGCCTGGGCGGCGAACCCCTTCCTGATGGAGGCGGCGCGGCGCGCGGGGCCTCGCGAGCTGCACGTCCAGCGGCGCATGGTGACGGTGGAGGACTACGGCGGGATGTTGGAGGAGCACCCGCTGGTCCGCCACGCGCAGGCCTCGCTGGAGTGGGGCGGCTCGTGGACCGTCGTGCGGGTGGCCATCATCGGGGGGAATGCCCGGGTGCTGGATGCCGTGGAGGGCACGAGCGCGGCGGCCACCACGCCCGCGGACCTGCGCAAGCGCGTGGAGCGCTTCCACATCGAGCGGGGGCTGGATGCGCCGCACTGGCCGGACACCTCCCTGCGCACGTTGCTGGGCGGCTACGTGGAGACGTACCGGATGATTGGCCAGGAGGTTCAGCTCCAGGACGCGGTGCCGGTGGGCATCCAGCTGGCGTTCACCGTCCAGGTGGGGCCGGACTACTTCCAGTCCGAGGTCCGCGCCGCGGTGGAGCAGGCCCTCGGGCGCGGCCCGGGAGGGTTCTTCGAGCCGGGCCGGCTGCGCTTCGGAGAGGACGTCAACGCCAGCGACCTCATCCAGACGCTCACCGCGCTGGAGGGCGTGGAGACGGTGCAGTTGGATCAGCTCAAGCGTTTCGGCGCGCGCTACCTGGACCAGGTGGCCACCGGCCGCATCCTGCTCCAAGGCATCGAGCTGGCCACGTGTGACAACGACCCGGCCCATCCGGAGCGGGGCTCGTACACGTTGAACCTGCGGGGCGGGAGGCGAGGGTGAGCAAGTCATCGGACATCACCCGGTGGAACCGGGCGGGGTTGCGGCGCATCCGCTACGTGGACGCCAACGCGGCCACGCTGCTCGAGGAGCTCCGCGCGCGATTGGACGAGCGCTTCAACCGGCCGGAGGCGTCCGTCCGCTGGCCCGGGATGCAGGCCCCGGTTTCGGAGAGCGAGTCCGAGCGGCAGGCGCGGCTGCTGGCCCAGTACGAGGCCCCGCGTGCCTCCGTGCCGGATTGGGGTTGGGAGATCGCTCGCGCCCTGGCGCGTGCGACGCACGTCCTCACCGAGCACGTGGATGCCTATGCCAACGAGGGCTACCTGGGGACGGCGACCCAGTGGGAGAGCCTGCGTCGGCTGGTGGAGATGATCGACTACCACCCGTCGCCTCCCGCGTCGGCCTTCACTCCGCTGGTGGTGCACGCGAAGGCGGGGACGCGGGGACGGCTGGGGCGAGGCTTCGCGGTGCGGCACTCGCCGCCGGACGGGGGCGCGCCTGTCACGTTCGAGTCGCTCGACGACCTGGACGTGGACGCGGAGCTCAACCTGCTCCGGCCCGCGGGACATGGGGTGAGTCCGGACGCGCTGGGACACTCCACGAAGAAGCTGGTGTTGGAGGGGAGCCTCTCCGGCATCAACGCGGGTGAGCCCGTCGTCCTCGAGAGCGAGGTGGATGGGCGGTGCGTGGCCTTCGTGGTGGACAGCGTCCTCCAGGAGGCGGGGACCACGACCCTGCGGGTGACCCCCACGCTCCCGAGCAACGGCTTCACCCTCGGGCGTACGCGCGTGCATGTCCGCCCCAAGGAGCGGTTGCCGGTCCAGGGGCCGCTGCGGACGGGCGGCTCGGTGGGGTTGATGCTGCGGCTGGCGGTGGAGCCGCGGGGCCTGCTCGCGGGGGACATCGTCACCGTGTCGGACGGACAGCGGCGCTACTACCGGCGCGTCACCTCCGTGGACGGGAAGAAGGTGGGGTTGGACCGGAGCATCGGCGAGCTGGCCCTGGCGCAGGCGGTGCTGGCCCGGCCAGTGGTGGTGCCGGTGGCGCGGCAGATGGGGAAGCGGATCATCACTTCGAGCGAGCCGCCCACGGTGGAGTATTTCGTCCAGGTCCCCGGTGCCTGGCAGCGCTTGAACGGGGAGACGCTGGGGGACCCGCGCGCCTTCGAGGACCCGGTGCGGGAGTACGAGGTGCACGTGGTGTCCGCCGCCGAGGTCCCGGTGGAGACCTCCGAGGAGGCGAATCGAGGCTACACCCTGCTCAAGCTCACCCAGCGGCGCGCTGAGGGAGAGACGGAGGAGTCGCTGCTCAACCCGCAGTCCTTCCTGGCGCCGCCGCCCGCGTCCGCGGGGGGCTGGGAGGTGGGCACCTTCCTGATGGCGGACGACTCGGCGTCGCTGCTGCCGGGGACTTTGTGGGCGGACAAGCCCAAGGGGCTGGGGGCGGGGGACTTCGCGGTGGTGGTGACGGGCGTGCAGTCCTCGTGGGGGCGCCTGGCCTCGGTGGCGAACAACGCCGAGCTGGGGCGCACGGAGCTCGTCCCCGTGGACGGCTGGCAGGGCCGGGGCGGGGGAGAGTTTCCCCGCGCGGAGACGCGCGTGTACGGCCGCTTCCAGGAGGTGGCGCGGCTGGTGGGTTGGGAGGAGAACGCCACGCCGCTGTCTGGCACGCAGGTGCCGCTGGCCACGGTGCCACGGGGCCTGACGTTCGGCCGCGCCGTGGTGGTGCGGCAGGAGGGCGGCACGGCGCCGCCGCTGCTCACGCGCGTGCAGGGCACCGGCGAGGGCTTCGTCGCGCTGGTGGACCCGCTGCCTCCCGGCAGCACGGTGGACAACCTGGTCCTCCACGCGAACGTCGTCCTGGTGGGGCACGGAGAGCGCAAGCCCGAGGAGGTGCTGGGCAGCGGAGACGCCACCCAGACCGGACAGGCGTTCGTGCTGAAAGAGCGCGGCCTCTCGTTCGTCGCGGACTCCACGCGCGCGTCGGGCGTGCGCGCGGACCTGGAGGTGAAGGTGGCGGGCCGCCGCTGGCAGGCGGTGGAGAGCCTGCGCGAGTCGGGCCCCACGGACCCGCACTACACGGTGCGCCTGGTTCGCGACGGGGAGCTGGCGGTCGTCTTCGGTGATGGGCGCAACGGCCGGCGGCTGCCGACGGGCGCGAACAACGTGCGGGTGGGCTTCCGCGCGGGCTCGGGGCTGCGAGGCAACCTGCCCGCGGGCAGCCTCGCGAAGCCGAGCCGGCCTCATGCGCTGGTGGAGGCGGTGGAGCAGCCGCTGCCCGCTTCGGGGGGCAACGACATGCAGGACGTGGAGGCGCTGCGCCGCACCGCGCCCGCCACGGTGCTGACGCTGGAGCGCGCGGTGTCGACGGAGGACTTCGCCAGCCTCGCCATGGGCCACAGCAGCGTCTGGCAGGCGCGCGCGCTGCTCAAGCGCAACCCCGGCTCCCGCATGGAGCTGGTGGAGGTGGTGGTGGTGCCCTCGGACGGTGGAGAGCTGGGGCCCCTGAAGCAGTCCCTGGCGGACTTCCTGCGCGCCCACGCGCTGCCGGGCGTGGAGGTGTCGCTCTCCCGCTACCTCAGCGAGCCGGTGACGCTCGACGTGGAGGTGGAGGTGGACACGCGGGCCTTCAACCCGGACGCGGTGGTGCAGGCGGTGCGGGCGGCGCTGCTGGACGCGCTGTCGCTGCGGCACCGGGGGCTGGGACAGGCGCTGTACCTCAGTGACGTCTACAAGGTGGTGGAGGCCGTGACGGGTGTGGAGAGTTCCATCTGTGTGATGGCCGGTGTGCCGGGGCTGCAGCGCAAGGACGCGCCGTCCGGCGCGCACGTCGTCTACCTGGCGCCGGAGGGGCAGGACCTGTCCGTGCGCTTCAAGGAGTACTCACTGTGAGCTCGGGAAGCGGGGGGACGGGGAGCGGGCTCGGCGCGCAGCTCTACGGGCTGCTGCCGGAGGTGTACCGCACGCGTGACAACGGAGACCTGCGCGACTACCTGGGGTCTTGCGGCGAGGTGCTGGACCTGGTCCGCGGGGTGATGGCCCAGCGGTTGGCGGATGCGTTCCCGGACCATCCGGACGCCCAGGGCTGGACGCTGCCGTACCTGGCGGAGCTCCTGGACGTGAAGCTGCTGTCGCCCGCGGAGCCGGAGCAGCGGCGTGAGCTGTCCCAGGCCGTGTCGCTGCGCCAGCGCAAGGGCACGCCCGGGTCGGTGGTCCAGGTCGCCCAGGATGTCGGCCAGTATGCGTGGGACACGGAGGACCCTCGGAACGAGCCCTCCGAGCCTGTCTACCTCCAGGAGGGTTGGAGGCGGGTGGCGGTGACGCCGCGCGTGGGACAGCCGTTGCTCCCGCCGGAGTCGCTCGGGGCCCTGCCACTTCCGGCGGGGGCGCCAGCGCGACGGCACCCGGCGCTGCCCGCGGCGACGGTGGACCTGCGGTACCTGTCCCGCAAGGTGGCGCTGCCGCCGCGTGGGGATGGTTCGTCGCTGCCGCCGTTGCAGGAGAACGTGCACGGCATCCCAGCGGCGCCCGGCCACTTCGACGACGTCTCCCGGCGGACACCGGACCTGCGCCGGCCCTCCGCGCGGCAGGGACAGGTCCACCCCAAGCGCGTCGCGGTCTTCACGCTGCCCAGGGTGGGGTTCTTCCCTCCGGGCTGGGAGTTCGGAGACACGCGTCCACTGCCAGTGCCCGCGGAGCCGTCGCGCGTGCTGCCCCGACGCCGTCAGGGGCCCCTGACGCCCGAGCCGGAGTCGGGCGACTACGTCCTCGAGAACCTCGTCCTCCCGGAGGGAGAGGACGTCATCGTCGGCAATCGGCCGCTGGTGATGCGCAACTGCGTCGTCCAGGGCAACGTGTACATCGACGCCTTCGATACCGCGCACGTCATCGAGGACTCCATCGTCACGGGGATGGTGACGAAGAACCTGGGGAACGAACTCGTCGTCCGCCGCTCCGCCTTCGGCCGCCTCCAGCTGGAGGCGGGCACGCCGGACGTGGTCGGCGCGACGGTGGAGGACAGCCTCCTGGGGTCACTCGAGAGCACGGCGTTGATCACGTTGCTGAGCGTGACGGTGCTCGGCTCGATGGACGTGGCGCGGTGCTTCGCCAACGACTCGCTCTTCGCGGGCTCCGTCACTCCCCGCCCCGGGGTGGGCAACTGCTTCCGCTACTGCCGGCTGCCAGAGGCCACGCTGGGGGCGTACACCGTGGAGGGGCAGCCCGCGGAGGCGTACGCGTGTACGAGCGAGGTGCCCCGTTTCCGCGCCACCGTCTTCGGAGCACCCGGCGCTGGCGTGCTCGCGAGCGACAGCGGCGCGAGGCTGCTCGATGGCGCGGAGGATGGAGGGGAGCTGGGGGCCTACCGCCACCGTCGCTATGCGTTGCGCGACGAGGCGGTGCTCGCCCGGCTCCGTGAATCCCTGCCCGCGGGCATGAGCGCCATCCTGGTTCCCGACGAACGGCTCGGCCTGGCCCTGCCCGTCGTCACGCCTCCTTCCACCTGATTCCCGCTTCGACTCCAGCGGAGTTCCTCATCATGAAGACCCAGATTTCACGCGACTCCCACGACTCCTCCAAGGGCTACTCCGGCGTCTACCAGCAGCAGGGGCGGATGCTCACCGACGCGGACTGGAACGAGTTGGTGTCCATCATCAACGACCGCGTCACCAGCGCGCTGCGGGACGTGGTGGGCAGCGGCGGCCCCGCCACCGGCAAGCTGCTCATCTCCAACACGCTGCAGATGACGCCCGGCAGCGTCTACGCGGACGGGCTGATGGCCTCGCTGCCCGGCACGACGCCCTTCACCTACGCCACCCAGCCGGACTTCCCATTGGCGCCGGGGGCACCCGCGGTGGGCGAGAGCCTCTACGCGGACGTCTGGGAGCGGCCGGTGCTGTTCCTGGAGGACCCGAACCTCCAGGATCCGGGGCTGCACGGCGCGGACACGAGCACCCGCACGCAGGTGATGCTGCAGATCAAACGCTGCCCCGCGGGCCAGCAACCCACGGACCCGCTCGTCAACCCGGGGCGGGGCAACGCGCCGCTCACCTTGTCCCAGCGCGTGGCGGGCACGGGGCCCGCCGCCCAGTTCACGGGCAACTACCTCTTCCGGCTGGAGGTGCATGACGTGAAGGGCTCGCCCACGGCGCCCAGCGAGCTCACGTTGAAGTGGTCGAGCGAGAACGCGGCGGAGGCCTACGCGAACGGGCCTGGCGTGCCCCAGGACTACCAGGGCAACGACTGGCTCTACGAGTTCTACAACGCCGCGACGGAGCGCCACCTGGGCGTGCACCTCGGCACGCCGCCGGCGGGGTTCCCCTCGCGCGGCCTGTTGAAGGAGGGCTACCCGGTCTCCGTGCCCGACGCGGCCACGTACCCGTTCGTGCGCAGGTGGGACGGCTGGTGCACGCTGACGCGCAACACCACGACGGGAGTCTGGACCTTCGTCAGCGGCGGGAGGGATCGCGGCGCGCCGCTGTCCACGGCCAATGCGCAGGGCGTGCATGGCCATGTGCGCATCGAGAGCGGCGTGCTGCACCTGGAGCTCCAGGACCTGGCGCTCGCGCTCACCCTGACGGCAGGGGGCACCACCAGCCGTGCCTTCGTCGCCGGGGACTACTGGCTGGCGCCCGTGCGCGAACAGGATGCCGCGGGGGACCAGGTCCTGAGCGGCGCGCAGCCCGTGGGGCTCCTCCATCGCTACGTGAAGCTGGGCGTCATCGCGTCGGGCGTCTTCACGCCGGAGCGGACGCTGGGGTTCCCCTCGTTGACACGGCTGATGTCTCCGTCCGTGGGGGACTCGGGGGCGAACTACGTCGGCACGGAGGCGCACGCGGACGTGACGGGCACCACGGTGCAGTCACAGCTCAGCTCGCTCATCCCCGTGTTGAACAAGGCGAACTCCGCGGCGAATGGTTCGGGCCTGATTGGCAGCGCGGCCATCACCGGCACGCCGAAGAACCTGCCGGCGGGCACGGTCCGGAGCCAGCTCACCCAGCTCGTCACCCACGTCAACACCCACGTGGCGTCGACCTCGACGGACCACGACGCGCGCTACTACCCGCGAACGGAAGCGAACGCGGCATTCGCCTCCACGAGCCACCTCCACGATGCGAAATACCCCTCGATTCTCTACCAATGGGCGTTCACGCTGGGGCCCGACGAGTCGTGGGCGGCGGCGGTGCCCCTCTTCACCCAGCCGCCGCTCATCGCGATGGGACTGAAGCTTCAGATCCCTCAGGGAGACGAGGATGACATCTACTTCGCCTTCAACGGGCCGATCCACTCGCAAATCGAGGTGGAGCTCTATCCCGGGGCGAGCAGCTCCAATGAGCTGTACGTGAGGAACACCTCCATCGAGACCGTCGACGTGCAGCTTCGCCTGTTCGACGTGCGGTAGGTCCCGGGGTCATCCCACGGTGCGCAGCAACAACTCCAGCTCCGGGCATGAAAGCCCGGAGTGCGAGGCCAGGGCCTCCAGGAGGGCCGTGCGCGCCGGGCCCTCCTGCAGCCGGAGGAAGATGGGGGAGAGCTCTTCAATGGCCTTCTTCCGCTCGGAGGCGGAGGCGCCGCGCCCCTGGGGCAGGGCGGTGGCGAGGAGGTAGTCGGTGAGAGGGCGCGCCTCGGAGAGCAGGCGGCGCATGGCCCCGGCTCCGGCGCGGAGGATGAACTCGTCCGGGTCCTCCTTGCCGGGGAGCTGCACCACGCGAGTCCTCGGGACGTAGAGCAGCAACAGGTCGGTGTTCTGCAGGATGCCTCGCCAGCCTCCGAGGTCTGGATCCAACATGACCACCAGCTCGCGGGCCCCCGCGGCGAGCAGCAAGTCGATCCGGGCCGTGCTCAGGGTGGTGGAGATGAGGCCGACGCTGTGGGGGAAGCCGGCCTGGTGCAGCAGCATGCAGTCGAAGCCTCCCTCGACGACGATGGCGGAGCCCTCGCCACGGATGGCGTCGCGGGCGTGGGTCAGCCCGAAGAGCGTCGTGTTGCGGATGAAGATGGAGGAGTTCCGGGTCTCCTGGTACTTGACTCGTTGATGGGGAGGGAGGTCCCGTCCGATGAATGAGAGGGGTTGTCCTTCCGGGGAGCTGAACGGGAGCATGACGCGCCGCTTGAAGTAGTCCGTGTGGCGGTCGCCCGCCCTCGGATGGCGCAACACGCCCGCACTCTCACCCGCGTCGAGGAGTTCCTCGGGTGCGAGTGTCTCCGCCAGCGCCGTCCCCGAGGCAGAGGCGTAGCCGAGACCGAAGGCCCGGGCACTCTCCAGCGCGACTCCGCGCGAGGCGATGTAATCCCTCGCGGCCTGTCCCTCCTCATCGTCCCAGAGACGCGATTGGAAATGGGTTGCCGCGAGGGTGACACACCGATGGAGTTCCTCTCGTTCCAGTCGAGCCGCCTGCTGGAAACCGTTCTCCTCGCCGCGCGTCTCGGTCTGGCTCATGGATGACAGGATAACGCGGGAATGGCGCTCACGCCCTCACCCGGTGGACGTACGCCCCGCTGGCAATGACAGCCGTGGAGCCTCGCCAGGTCCTCGCAGATACGAGGCATCCAGCTGATCCAGACGAGGGCAGCCCAACAGCGTCAAGGTGCGATCAATCTCCTTGCGGAAGAGCTCCAGCGCGAGTTCCACGCCGGCCTGGCCATCGGCGGCCAATCCATACAGGTAGGGCCGGCCAATCATGCAGGCTCGCGCGCCCAAGGCGATTGCCTTCACCACATCCGAGCCACGACGTACGCCGCCGTCCAGGATGACCTCCGCGCGCCCACCCACGGCGTCGACGATCTCGGGCAACACGTCGAGAGCGGCAGGCAGGCCATCCAGCTGCCTCCCTCCGTGGTTGGAGACGACGAGGGCCTGGACCCCGTGCTCCACGGCGCGCCGGGCATCCTCGGCGCAACTGATCCCCTTGAGCACCAGCGGACCAGGCCACAGCTCCCGAAGCCACTGCAGATCCGCCCAGGTGATAGAGGCATCGAACTGGCGCGAGGTATAGGCAGCCACGGAGACCGCATCCCGGCGCGTCAGCGCCTTGCTGTCCTCGAAGTTACCGAAGGTGGCCCGTGGTGAGCGGGTCATCCGCAGCACCCAACCCAGGTGCAGCAGGAGGTCAAAGGCATTGGCCACCGTGAGGCGCGGCGGCACCGTGAAGCCATTGCGCACGTCACGCTCGCGATTGCCCATGTCCGGGACATCCACCGTCACGCAAAGCGCCGTGTAGCCCGCGGCCTTCGCCCGTTCCACGAGCGAACGCGTGATTCCACGATCCTTCCAGATGTAGAGCTGAAACCACCCCGGTGCCGGAACCGCCGCGGCGACCTCTTCAATGGTGCACACCGACATGGTGCTCAGCGTGAAGAGGGCCCCCTTCTTCACGGCAGCCCGAGCCGCGAGGCGCTCCCCGCCCGGCGCGAGCAGACCCGCGAGGCCCACCGGCCCGAGGATCAACGGGAGCTCCAGCCGCTGCCCCAGCAGCGTCGTGGAGAGGTCCCGCGTGCTGACGTCCACCAGCGAGCGAGCCCGGAACGCATGGCGGCCAAAGGCTTCCCGGTTGGCGCGCACCGTGAACTCGTCGTCCGCGCCTCCCTCCACGAAATCGAAGAGGAAGCGTGGAATCCGGCGCCGCGCCCGCTGACGCAGATCCTCGATATTGGCTGTCTTGGGCATGTCCGTCTTCAGCCTCGTTAGGAGGGCTGGAGTTCAAGTCAACCATTCGTAATCCCCCAAAATCGCATTCCCCGCAAGGGCCTACCTTTCGTGGGTCGGGGTCGTTTATCGTCTCGCGGTGGCACGGGTGGTTTGCGTGCCTTGCTCCTGTCCGGGTCGCTCTCGCCATGCTCCTGCAAAACGCGCTTCACGCTTCGTTGACGGATCCGAGTCTGGAGGTCATGAACTTCCTGAACGAGATCGCGATCCGTTTTCCAGAGGCGATCTCGTTCGCTCCGGGGAGGCCGAACGAGCAGTTCTATGAAGCCGAAAAGCTCACCGTGTATCTCGACGCGTACTGCCGCTATCTGCGCGAGGAACGCGGGCTGACCGAGGCGCAGGTCAAGACGCAATTGTTTCAATACGGCCGGACCAATGGCCACATCCACGACCTGATCGCGCGGATGCTGGAGAAGGACGAGGGAATCCGGGCCGCGAAGGAGTCCATCGTCGTCACGGTCGGGTGCCAGGAGGGGATGTTCATCTCCTTGCGCGCGCTGTTTTCAGCGCCCACCGATGTGTTGCTGGTGGGCATGCCTTGTTACATCGGCATTACCGGCGCGGCCAAGCTCCTGGGAATCGAGATCGTCCCCGTGACGGAGCGCGAGGACGGGTTGGATCTGCAGGAACTTGAAGACACGCTGAGCAGGCTCAAGGCGGAAGGCAAACAGCCCCGAGCGCTCTACCTCGTCGCGGACTTCGCCAATCCCTCTGGGAAGAGCCTCCCGGTGCCGGCACGCAAGCGTCTGCTGGAAATCGCCAGGGGCGCGGGGTTTCTCATCATCGAGGACAACCCCTACGGCTTCTTCTTCCGGGAGGGCCCTCGAAAGCCCACCCTCAAATCCATGGATGAGCACCAGCAGGTCATCTACCTGGGCTCGTTCTCGAAGTCCGCCTTCCCTGGCGTGCGGGTGGGCTACGCAGTGGCGGACCAGCGCGTCCTGGGCGCCACGGGGAAGCAGCACCTGTTGGCGGACGAGTTCTCGAAGATCAAGAGCATGCTGACCGTGAATACGCCCGCGCTCAGCCAGGCCATCATCGGCGGGATGCTGGTGATGAATGAGGGGGGACTCCTTGACGCGAACCGCGAGGCGATTCGCTTCTACAAGGAGAACATGGACGCCACCCTCGGTGCGTTGGAGCGTCACTTCCCGAGGAGCGAGGCCTGGGCGCGAGACGTGACGTGGAACGTTCCCGAGGGCGGCTTCTTCCTGGTGATGAAGCTTCCCATCGAGGCCGATGAAGCCCTGCTCGAGCAGTCCGCGAAGCACCACCAGGTCATCTGGACGCCCATGCGGTATTTCTACCTGGGCTCGGGAGGAGAGACCGAGCTGCGGCTCTCCTGCAGCTATCTCACTCCCGCCGAGATTGAAGAGGGAATCACTCGCCTGGCCAGGCTGATCCGTTCGGCGCTGGAGCAGCAGCCCGCCCGGGCGCTCTCCGTGGGGTGAGGTTGTAGCGGGCTCAGGCGGCCGCGAACTGCCGCTCCACCAGCCGGCGGTACAGGCCTTCCTGCTCCATGAGGGAGGCATGGCTGCCGCTCTGGACCACCTGCCCGCCTTCCAGCACCAGCACGCGGTCCGCGCCGAGCACCGTGGACAGGCGGTGGGCGATGATGAGCGTGGTGCGCCCGCGCATCAGCCGCTCCAGGGCGTCCTTCACCAGGTGCTCGCTCTCCGCGTCGAGCGCGCTGGTGGCCTCGTCCAGGACGAGCAGGCGCGGGTCCTTGAGGATGGCGCGGGCAATGGCCACGCGCTGCTTCTGGCCGCCGGAGAGCTGCACGCCGCGCTCGCCCACGGAGGTGCGGTAGCCGTCCGGGAAGCGGCAGACGAAGTCGTGCGCGTTGGCGGCGCGGGCGGCGGCCTCCACCTCGGCCTCCGTGGCGTCCAGCCGCCCGTAGCGGATGTTGTCGAAGATGGAGCCGGAGAACAGCATGGGCTCCTGCGCCACCACGCCAATCTGCTGACGCAGCCACTCCGGGTCCACCGTGCGCAGGTCCCGCCCGTCCAGGAGGAGACTCCCGCCCTGCGGGTCATACATGCGCGCCAGCAGCCCGGCGATGGTGGACTTGCCCGCGCCGGAGGGGCCGACGATGGCCACCACCTCGCCGGGCTGGATGGCCAGGTTGAGGTCCTTCAGCACGGGCGCGTCCAGCCGCGTCGGGTAGGCGAAGCGCACGGACTGGAACTCGACGTGGCCCTGGAGGGGGTCGATGCGCTCACCGCCGGAGATGGGCATGCCGGGCTTGCGATCCAGCAAGTCGAAGACGCGCTCGGCGGAGCCGGAGGCCCGCATGAAGTCCGCCCACAGGTCCGTCAGCCCGCTCACCGACATGGAGACCAGCGTGGTGTAGACGAGGAAGGAGGTGAGGCTTCCAATGGACAGGTCGCCCCTCAGCATCAGCCGGCTGCCGTACCACAGCACGAGGGACCCGGCGATGAAGCCACCGAAGGTGCTGCCGCCGATGAAGAAGGCGGACAGCTGGGTGCGCCGGCGGGCCAGAGCGAGCGCCTTCGCCAGGGCGACGCTGTAGCGTCCCCCCTCGTGACGCTCGGCCGCGAAGGAGCGCACGGTGCGGATGCCGACGAAGATCTCCTCGGCCACCGCGTTGGACGCGGCGTGCTCGTCGTTCACGCGCCGGGAGGTCAACCGCATGCGCCGGCCATACACCATGGCCACCACCACCACCGGAGGCACCACGGTGAGCATCAGGAGCGTGAGCGTGGGCGAGGTGTAGAAGAGCAGCGCGACGCCGCCCAGCACCTGCGCCCCGCTGCGCAGCGCCATGGCGATGTTGCCGCTCACCGACTGCTGGAGCACCGCCGTGTCGGCGCCCAGCCGGGTGACCAGCTCGCCCGTCTTGCTGTTGTCGAAGAAGGCCACCTCCTGGGACACGAGGTGGGAGAAGAGCCGCTCGCGCAGCGCCTGCACGACGTTTTCGCCCGCGCTGGTGAAGAAGTAGTAGCGCAGCGCGTTCGCCACGGCCGTGACCGCGAAGATGACCGTCATCCAGAGCGTGGCCCGGTCGATGAGGGCCTGGTCCCGGGCGCCGAGCGCCTCGTCGATGATGAGGCGGATGGCCTGCGGGAAGAGCAGGGACAGCCCGCTGCCGATGAACAGGAAGAAGACGCCCGCGGAGAGCCTGCGCGCCTCGGGACGGGCAAGGCTCAGGATGCGGCGCGGAGTGACGGAGGACGCGGCAGGGGGCATGGGTCGGTCGGACGAGGAGGCGCGGTGGGCGTTTCCGGCCGGGTGCCGGAGTCACCGGAAAGCGGTGGGGGCGGGGGACGCGGGCTGCGTCAGGCCGCCTGGGCCTGCCTGCGGCCGCGGGTTTCGAGCGCGAGCCGCTCGAGGGTGTCGATGGCCACGCTGTCCTTGCGCATGGCCTTCAGCTCCTCGGAGAGCTTCTGGACGCGCGCGTGGAGCACCTGGTCCTTCAGCAGGGCCTGGACGCGCTCGCGGATGGCCTCCGGCGTGGCCTCGCGCAGCGACAACTGGTAGGCGAGTCCCTGCTTCTCCAGCAGCTCCGCGTTGAGCGGCTGGTCGGCGAACAGGGGGATGATGAGCATGGGCACGCCGTGCCGAAGGGCCCGGCCCACCGCGCCCCAGCCCCCGTGCGTCACCAGCGCCGCGACGTGGGGGAAGACCTGCTCGTGGGGCAAGAAGGCTTCGGTGCGGATGTGGGGGCCCAGGTTGTCGGGCACGTCGCGGGCGCCGGCCGTGGTGGCCAGGACCGGCATCCCCGTGGGGTCCAGGGCCTTCAGCACCCGGCGCATCAGCCCTCCGTCCTGGCCCACGCTGGTGGTGCTGACCAGCACGGTGCCGGGCGCGATGGGGCCGAACGTCGCGGAGTTCTCCGCGGTCGCCCCGTCGAAGGCGATGGTGCCTGCGTAGAGCTGCTCGCCCCGCCGGGGGACTCCCGCCAGGATGTTCTCGGGCACCATGGCGAGGTGGAGCTCGCTGGAGCCCATGGTCTGGAACAGCTCGGCGTGCTTCGCGGCGCGCGGCGGCAGGCCGAGCTTCGCCCGCGTGCGCCGCAGGGGCAGGAACGCCTCCACCAGGGCGTGCGTCAGCCGGGGCACGCGCCGCGCGAGCCGGCCCGGGGGCGCGGTGCGCAGCAGCACCGGCAGTCCATCCGCGTCGATGACGCTCCCCAGGTTGCCGGTGCTGATGGCGGGAATGCCCAGCCGCTCCGCCGCGTACCCCGCGCCGAAGGCGAAGTAGTCGTACACCACGCAGTCCACCTGCTCACGGCGCAGCAGGGGCTCCAGCTGGTGGCAGTAGTCCTCCACGCTGCCCAGCACCGCGCGGCGGTAGCACGCGAACCAGTAGGCCCTGCGCAGCAGCAGCGAGACGCGCATCCAACCGGGAAGCGTCTCGCGGGCGGCCTCCATCCGGTCCATGATGCCCCGGTAGTCGCCGACCGGCACCAGCTCCGCCCCCGAGGCCTCCACCTCGGCGGGGACGGCCTCCTCGGTGAACACGAGCACCCGGTGCCCGCGAGCGACCAGGCTCTGGGCCAGGTCGAGCACGCGCGTCAGGTGGCCCTTCATCTGGCCCTTGCCGCCCGGCGTGACCATGAGGAAGGTGGCCCGGTCACCCTGCCGCGCGGGGGTCGTGGGGGTCTGCATGGGGGACCTCGGGGGAGGCGCCGCGGCCCGGGTCACCCCGGGCGGGGCCGGGTTAGCGGAGGAAGTACTCGGCCTGTCCGTAGGGCATGCCCGCCGGAATGCCCTTCTCCGCGCAGTACGCGAGCAGCTTCCGGGACTCGACGAGCTGCGGGGAGTTCTCGTGGTAGCCCATCACCATGACGTGTCCCAGCCACGGCTCGCGGCCCATGGCGTAGATGTGGACCTGTCCGGGCTTGAGCCGCTGGACGATTTCAATGGCGCGCACGGCGTTGGAGCCGTTGAGCCTGCGCGACTGGTCCATCTTGCGCTGCATCGGCGCGGGCAGCAGCGGGCCGTACATCCAGCTCAGGGGCCCGCCCTCGGACTCCATGCCCAGCCACATCATGTCGATGTCGCCCACCTCGCGGTGGATGTGCTCGTACAGGTGGGGCTCCAGCGCGTTGGAGTCCGCCGCCATCAGCAGGGACTTGCCCTCCAGCTTGACGAGGTGGGCCAGCTTGGCCTGGATGTCCAGGTCGCCGTGCTCGCCGATGAAGGGCAGCCCGATGAGCTCGCCGTTGGGGAGCGGCAGGGACTCCAGCTCCGCCAGCGCCACCACGTTCTGGAAGCCCGCCTGCTTGAGCATCAGCTTGAGTGACGGGTCCGCCAGGCTGCCACCGCCGGCGGCCGGCACGACGAGGGTGCCGATGCGGTGCCGCAGCTGCAGCAGCGGCTCGAACATCAGGTGGTCCGCGTGGCCGTGGGTGATGAGGACGTAGTCGATCTTCTCCGGCAGGTCCGCGAAGGTGTAGCGCGGCAGGTCCGTGGGGAAGTCGTAGCTGACGACCGGGTCCGTGAGGATGCTGACGTGGCGTGACTCGATGAGCGCGCACGCGTGGCCGAAGTAGCGCACGCGCACCCCGTCCCCGTCGTACCGGGGCGCCGGACGCGGGGGCTCTTCCGTGAAGAAGGCGGCGAAGGTGTCCGCGTCCTTCTCCGCGATGCCCAGCGCCTCGCGCACGGGCGCCACCGGCGCCGGGGTGCGGCTCATGGCGAAGAGCCGGTCAAGGGCCTCGTGCCGGTAGGGCACCTTCACCTGGAGGCTGCCGTCCGCGGTGTCCAGGCGCGGCGTGCTGAAGACGTATGGGCGCTCGTCCCCGTGGATGAGCCGCATGGACAGGCTCTGCGAGGACTCGCGGTGGAAGGGGCTGCGGTAGAGCAGCGCCTCGAAGAAGCGCGGCGAGGCCCGGTTGTTCAGGTCGTACGTCAGCTCCACGTAGCCGCGCAGCAGGTCCGGCACGCGCGGGTACAGGTCCTCCAGCGAGTACCCCTCCGCGGTGGCCAGCAGCTTGTCCAGCTCCAGCATGGCCTTCGCGTACTGGAGCGACAGCGCCTCGTCCTTCAGCGTGCGCTCCAGCAGCGCCTTCACGTCGCCCACCCGGTCCACGCCGAGGTTGAGGTAGGGGCCGCCGCGCAGCGCCGGGCTCTTCAGCGCCGCCACGTGGATGGCCGGGTTGGCCACGAAGGACTCCATGATCTTCACATGGAGGTTCGCCACGAACAGCGGCGCCGTCATGGGCGAGGCCAGGAACCACCACGCGTACCACTGGTTGTAGAGCGGCTCGGTGACGACGTTTTGTTTCAGGAACAATGCGGGCTGAGACATCCTTCAATCCTTGGTGGCGCACGCCCTCGTGAGCGCGCACGGTCCGGCGGCTCCCTCGGGTCACGACCTGGGTCGGCTGCGGGTCACTGCGTGCGCGTGGGGCAGTTTGCCACAATCAGTGAAATTGTATAGGTGTCAGCCCAGCCATAATTGCATTCCGTGCATTGTGGGCTCTCTGTAGAAACTGCGGTGCAGCCGGGAAACATACATCTCTGAGGCTTGGTATGGGTGCAGGGCTTACCCCGCGTGGCGGCACGTTGGTGGAGTTGTTGTTGGGGCGGGCGGAGACGAAGCCCGACGAGCGCCTCTACACCTTCCTGGAAGAAGACGGCCCGGACGCGGAGCTGACGTATCGCGGGCTGGATGCGCGGGCGCGGCGTATCGCGGTGGCGCTCCAGGAGTCCACGCCCGCCGGTGAGCGCGCGGTGCTGCTGTATCCGCCGGGGCTGGAGTACGTGGCGGGCTTCTTCGGGTGTCTGTACGCGGGGGTGGTGGCGGTGCCGGCCTACCCGCCGGATCCGATGCGGCTGGAGCGGACGCTGCCGCGGCTGAGGGCCATCATCCAGGACGCGCAGGCGACGGTGGTGCTCACCACGTCCTTCGTGCTGTCGATGAAGGAGGCCCTCTTCGAGTTCGCGCCGGACCTGGCGGCGCTGCGCTGGGTGGCCACGGACGAACTGCCGGAAGGCGGGGAGGCAGGCTGGCGGGGCACGGAGGCGGATCCGGAGTCGCTGGCGTTCCTCCAGTACACCTCCGGCTCCACGGGCACGCCGCGCGGGGTGATGCTGAGCCACGGCAATCTGTTGCACAACCTGAGGCTCATCTCCGGGGCCTTCCAGGTGCGCGCTGACAGTGCGGGCGTCATCTGGCTGCCGCCGTACCACGACATGGGGCTCATCGGCGGCATCCTCCAGCCGCTGTACGCCGGCTTCGCGTGCACGCTGATGTCGCCGATGACGTTCCTCAAGAACCCCTTCCGGTGGATGGAGGCGCTGTCGCGCACCCGGGGCACCATCAGTGGAGGGCCCAACTTCGCCTTCGACCTGTGCGTGCGCAAGGTGTCGGAGGAGCAGCGGCGCCAGCTGGACCTGAGCCGCTGGGAGGTGGCGTTCTGCGGCGCGGAGCCCATCCGCGCGGAGGCGCTGGACCGCTTCGCGGAGGCGTTCGGGCCGTGCGGCTTCCGACGGGAGGCGTTCTACACGTGCTACGGACTGGCGGAAGGGACGCTCATCGCCTCCGGCGCGACGAAGGGCCATGTGCCGGTGCTGCGCACGCTGGACCGCAAGGCGCTGGAGCTGGGCCGGGCCGAGTCCCCATCCGCGAGCACGGAGGCGCGCACGCTGGTGGGCTGCGGCAAGTCCCTGGAGGACCAGGAGCTGCGGGTGGTGCACCCGGAGCTGCGCGAGCCGTGTCCCCCGGGAGTGGTGGGGGAGGTCTGGGTGTCGGGCCAGAGCGTCGCGCGCGGGTACTGGCGGCGGCCCGAGGAGTCCGAGGCGGCCTTCCAGGGGCGGCTGGCGGACGGGCGTGGCCCCTTCCTGCGCACCGGTGACCTGGGCTTCCTCGACGCGGACGGCGAGCTCTTCGTCACCGGCCGCATGAAGGACCTCATCATCCTGCGCGGGCGCAATCACTACCCGCAGGACCTGGAGCTGACCGCGGAGTCGAGCCACCCGGCGCTGCGGCCCGGCGGTGGCGCGGCCTTCGCCGTGGAGGTGGGCGGCCAGGAGCGGCTCGTCCTGGTCCAGGAGGTGGACCTGCGCCGCTACGCGAACCTGCGCCAGCAGTTCGAGGCGGGCGAGGTCGCCCTGGGCGCCATCCGTCAGCGGCTGGCCGAGGGGCACGAAGTGCGGCCCCACGCGGTGGTGCTCATCGAGCCGGGCAGCCTGTCGAAGACGTCCAGCGGCAAGGTGCAGCGCCGCGCCACCCGCGCGGCCTATCTGGAGGGTTCGCTGCGCGTCGTGCTGTCCTGGGAGGAGGAGGGTCCCCCGGAGGGTGGTCCTTCCGGTGGCGGTGGTTCCGGTGGCGGTGCTTCCGGTGGTCCGTCGAGTGGGTCGTCGTCCGGGCCGTCCTCGCCACCGTCCTCCGGGTCGGGCGGCGGGACGGCGCGCGCCGAGGGCGGGGCCGGCGCTCCGAGCCGGCTGGAGGCGGTGGAGGCGTGGCTGGTCTCGCGGCTGGCGGCGCGGCTGCAGCTGCGCCCCGAGTCGCTCCGGCTCGACGAGCCCATCACCCGCCACGGGTTGGACTCGCTGGCCGCCGTCGAGCTCGCGAACGACGTGGAGACCGGCCTGGGCGTGGCGTTGCCCATGGAGGTGCTCCTGCAGGGCCCCAGCCTGTCCGAGCTGGCCCGCCGCATCTGCGCGAAGCAGGAGGGGGCCCACCGGGGCGCGCCCACCCGGACGTCGAGCGAGGACGCGGTGCCGCTGTCCTTCGCGCAGCAGCGCCTGTGGTTCCTCCACCAGCTGGAGCCGGGCAGCCCGCTGCACCACATCCCCGCGGCCGTGCGTCTCACCGGCGAGCTGGACGTGGCGGCCCTGTCGGGGGCCCTCGGTGCGCTGGTGCGGCGCCACGAGGCCCTGCGCACCACGGTGGACGAACGGGACGGCGTGCCCGTGCAGCGCGTCCTCGCCCACCTGGACGTGACGCCGCGAGTGGAGGATCTGACGGACGTGCCCGCGGCCCGGCTCGAGGCGGAGATGCACCGGCGCCTGCGGGAGGAGGCGTGCCGCCCTTTTGACCTGACGCACGGCCCGCTGCTGCGTGCGCTCCTGTTGCGCACCGGGGAGCGGGAGCACGTGCTGCTGCTGGTGGTGCACCACCTCGTGGCTGACGGCTGGTCCCTGGGCGTGCTCGTGCGCGAGGTGGGCGCGCTCTACGCCGCGCTTCGCGAGGGCCGGGACGCCACGCTGCCGGCGCTCCCCGTGCGGTACGTGGACTACACGGTCTGGCATCGGGAGTGGCTGAAGGGCGACGTGCTGGAGTCCCAGCTCGCGTGGTGGCGCAAGCAGCTCGCGGGCGCGCCGCAGGTGCTGGAGCTGCTGGGGGACGCGCCCCGGCCGCCCGTGCAGTCCTACCGGGGCGCGAAGCGGCCCGTGCGACTGTCCGCGGAGCTCACCCGGGCCGTGCGCGAGTTGGCCGTGCGGGAGGGTGTGACGCCCTTCATGGTGTTGCTGGCCGCCTTCCAGGCGGTGTTGCACCGGTACTCCGGCCAGGAGGACGTGTGCGTGGGCACGCCGGTGGCGGGCCGGACGCACGCGGAGCTGGAGGGGATGGTGGGCGTGTGCATCAACACGCTCGTGCTGCGCACGCGGGTGGAGGGACAGAAGTCCTTCCGGGATCTGCTGGCGCGCGTGCGCGAGGTGACCCTGGGCGCCTATGCGCACCAGGACGTGCCCTTCGAGCTGCTGGTGCAGGCCCTTCAGCCGGCGCGCTCGCGCAGCCACGCGCCGCTCTTCCAGGCCATGCTCATCCTGCAGCCGGCCTCGGCGGTGTCGCCCGCGCTGCCCGGCGTGGAGGCGCGCCTGGAGGACGTGGACACCGGCACGGCGCAGTACGACCTGACGCTGTCGCTGCACCAGGTCCAGGGCGCGCTGGAAGGGACGCTGGAGTACAGCACCGACCTCTTCCAGGCCTCCACCGCCGCGCGGCTGGTGTCGAACCTGGAGACGCTGCTGACGGGCGCCGTGGCGGAGCCCTCGCGGGCGGTTTCCCAGCTGCCGCTGCTGTCGGAGGATGAGCGGCGGCGGGTGCTGGGGGAGTGGAACGCCACGCGCCGGCCCTATGAGGATGCGGGGCTCGCGGCGCTGCTGGAGGCGCAGGCGGCGCGCACGCCGGACGCGGTGGCGCTGGTGTGCGGCACGGAGCGCCTCACGTACCGCGCGCTGCACCGCCGGGCGAACGCGCTGGCGTCGCGGCTGCGCGCGGAGGGCGTGGGGCCCGAGGTCGTGGTGGGCCTGTGCGTGCGCCGCTCGGTGGAGCTGGTGGTGGGGATGCTGGGCATCCTCAAGGCGGGAGGCGCGTACCTGCCGCTGGACCCCAACTACCCGGCGGAGCGGCTGGCGTACATGTTGGAGGACTCGGGGGCGCGCCTGCTGCTGACGCAGGCGTCGCTGGCCGGGACGCTGGGCGCGGACGGAGTGCGCCCGGTCCTGGTGGACGCGCCGGAGGCGCTCGGCGAGGCGTCCGAGCACGGGCCTGGCGACGGCGCGGGCCCGGAGCACCTGGCGTACGTGCTGTACACGTCGGGCAGCACGGGGCGCCCCAAGGGCGTGCAGGTGGTGCAGCGCAACGTGGCCAACTTCTTCGCCGGCATGGACGAGCGCGTGCCGGTGGGGCCCCGGCCGGTGTGGCTGGCCGTCACCAGCGTCTCCTTCGACATCTCCGTGCTGGAGCTGTTGTGGACGCTGGCGCGCGGGTTCCAGGTGGTGGTGCATGGGGACGAGGTGGGCGCGGCCTCGGTGCTGGCGGAGGTGCGCCAGCACGCGGTGACGCACCTGCAGGGCACGCCGTCGCTGGCGCGGGCGCTGCTGCTGGAGCCCGGAGCCGAGGACGTGCTGGGCACGCTGCGCTGCCTGATGGTGGGCGGTGAGGCCCTTCCTCCGGCGCTGGCGGCATCGCTGGCGAGGCGGCTGCCCCGGCGGCTGCTCAACATGTATGGCCCGACGGAGACCACCGTCTGGTCCTCCACGCACACGGTGGGGGCGGCGGAGTCGCCGGTGCCGATTGGCCGGCCCCTGGCCAACACGGAGCTGTACGTGCTGGACGCGCACCTGCGCCCGGTACCGGGAGGCGTGGCGGGAGAGCTGTACATCGGCGGCGAGGGCGTGGTGCGCGGCTACCGCGGCCGCCCGGAGCTGTCGGCGGAGCGCTTCATTCCGGATCCGTTCAGCGGGAGGCCGGGGGCGCGGCTGTACCGGACGGGAGACCTGGCGCGGTGGAAGGCGGACGGGACGCTGGAGTTCCTCGGCCGCGTGGACTTCCAGGTGAAGGTGCGCGGCTTCCGCATCGAATTGGGCGAGGTGGAGGCCGTCCTCGCGCGGCACCCTGGCGTCCAGGCCGCGGTGGTGTCCGCCCGAGAGGAGGCGCCCGGGGACCGGAGGCTGGTGGCGTATGCCGTGCCCCGTCCGGGACACACGCTGGACGTCGGCTCGCTGCGCGAGCACCTGCGGCGCGGGCTGCCGGAGTACATGGTGCCTTCGGCCTTCGTTGTGCTTGCTGCGCTGCCGCTGACGCCCAACGGGAAGGTGGACCGCAAGGCGCTGCCCGCGCCGGAGGGCCGGGGGCTGGAGCCGCGCCGCGAGGCCTTCGTCGCGCCGCGCACGCCCACCGAGGAGCGGGTGGCGGGACTCTGGGCGCGCCTGCTGCAAGTGGAGCGGGTGGGCCTCCACGATGACTTCTTCGAGCTGGGCGGGCACTCGCTGCTGGCGGCCCGGCTGGTGGCAGCGGTGCGCGCGTCGTTCGGCGTGGAGGTGCCGCTGCGGGACGTGTTCTCGGCCCCGACGGTGGCCGGCCTGGCGGAGCGCCTCCAGGCCGCGGCGGGAGGCGGGCAGGCTTCGGCGCTGCCCCCGGTGCGGCCCGTGGCTCGCGGCGAGACGGCGCCGCTGTCGTTCGCGCAGCAGCGGCTGTGGTTCCTTGATCAGATGGAGCCGGGCAACCCGGCGTACAACGTCCCCGGCGCCGTGTGGCTCGACGGCGCCCTCGACGTGGCCGCCCTCGAGGAGGCGCTCCGCGAGGTGCTCCGGCGTCACGAGGCCCTTCGGACGAGCTTCCGCGAGCAGGAGGGAGGACCCGGCCAGGTCATCTCGCCCGTGCCGGCCGGCCCGCTGTTGGAGGTGGTGGAGGTCCAGGGCGGGGATGCGGCCGCGCGCGAGGACGAGGCCCTCCAGCGCTCCCGTGAGGAGGCCCGTCGTCCGTTCGAGCTCACGCGCGGGCCGTTGATGCGCGCCACGCTGCTGCGGCTCGGGGCGCATGAGCACGTGCTGCTGCTGACGCTCCACCACATCATCTCGGATGGCTGGTCGCTGAGGGTGCTGGTGCGCGAGGCGGTGCAGGCCTATGGGGCCCTCGTCGAGGGACGTGCCCCCGTGCTGCCACTGCTCCCGGTGCAGTACGCGGATCATGCGCTGTGGCAGCGGGAGTGGCTCCGGGGCGAGGTGCTGGACGCGCAGGTGGCCTGGTGGCGCGAGCAGCTGGCGGGGGCGCCTCCCGTGCTGGACCTCCCCACCGACAGGCCCCGCACGGCGGTGCAGGGCTTCCGCGGCGCGCTGCTGCCGGTCCAGTTGCCCCGGGAGCTCTCCGGCGCGCTGAAGTCGCTGGCCCGTGCGGAGGGCGTCACGCCCTTCATGGTGCTGCTGGCGGGGCTCCAGGTGCTGCTGTCGCGGTACTCGGGACAGCAGGACGTGAGCGTGGGCACGCCGGTGGCGGGGCGCCACGGCGCGGAGGTGGAGGAGCTGATCGGCGTGTTCATCAACACGCTGGTGCTGCGCACGAAGCTGGAGGCCGAGGCGTCCTTCCAGACACTGCTGGGACAGGTGCGCGAGACGACCCTGGGCGCGTTCGCGCACCAGCAGGTGCCCTTCGAGCGGCTGGTGCAGGCGCTCCAGCCCGAGCGGCGGCTGGGGTACTCGCCGCTGTTCCAGGTGATGCTCATCCTCCAGCAGGACCTTCAGGCCGAGCTGAACCTGCCCGGGCTGAGCGCGCGCCTGCGCGACGTGGATGTCGGCACCTCCCGCTTCGACTTCACGCTCTCCCTCGCGGACACGGCGGAGGGATTCCAGGGGACGCTGGAATACAGCACGGACCTGTTCGAGGCGGCGACGGTGCAGCGGATGCTGGGGCACCTGCGCGTGCTGCTGGAGGCTGCGGTCGCGGCGCCGGAGCGCAAGCTGTCCGAGGTGACGCTGCTGACGGAGGCGGAGCGTCAGCAGGTGGTGAAGGGGTGGAACGCGACGGAGCAGGAGTACGCGCGAGAGAGCAGCATCGCGGAGGAGCTCTCGCGTCAGGTGGCGCAGAGGCCGGACGCGGTGGCGGTGGAGTGCGGGGAGGAGCGGCTGACGTACGGGCAGCTGGATGAGAAGGCGAACCAGCTGGCGCACTTGCTGAGAAGCAAGGGAGTCGGAGCCGAGGAGCGGGTGGGGTTGTGCCTGGAGCGCTCGGTGGAGTTGGTGGTGGCGCTGGTGGGCATCGCGAAGTCCGGAGGCGCTTACGTGCCGCTGGAAGCGGACTACCCCCAGGCGCGGCTGGAGCAGATGGTGTCGGAGGTGAAGCCGCGAGTGGTGGTGACGCGGCGGGCGCTGGCGGAGAAGTTGCCGGTGCAGGGCGTGGAGTGCGTGCTGCTGGAGGAAGTGCAGGCGCAACTGGCGCAGCAGCCGAAGCACGCGCCGAGGAGTGGGGTGGGTGGACGCAACCTGGCGTACATCGACTTCACGTCGGGAAGCACGGGCAAGCCCAAGGGCGTGTGCACGGAGCAGCGCGGAGTGCTGCGCACGGTGAAGGGGACGAAGTACGCGCAGCTGGGCCCCGAGGAGACGCTGCTGCTGATTGCGCCGGTGTCGTTTGACGCTTCGACGCTGGAGGTATGGGGCAGCTTGCTGAATGGGGCAAGGCTGGTGGTGTACCCGCCGGGGCCGGTGGGAGACGTGGAGGAGTTGAAGCGGGTGGTGAAGGGGCAGGGCGTCACGACGCTGCACCTGACGGCGGGACTCTTCGCGCAGGTGGTGGACGCGGACGTGGAAGTGCTGCGCGGCCTCAAGCAGTTGCTGACGGGCGGAGACGTGGTGTCGGCGCCGCACGTGCGCCGGGTGGTGGAAGAGCTGAAGGTGCCGGTGACGGCGTGCTACGGCCCGACGGAGAACACGCTCTTCACCAGCTGCCACCGGATGACGGAAGCCAGTCAGGTGGGCGAAGTGGTTGCCATTGGCCAGCCGATTGGGAACACGCGCGTGTACGTGCTGGACGCGGCGCTGAATCCGGTACCGGTGGGCGTGGCTGGCGAGTTGTACGCGGCCGGCGAGGGCGTAGCGCGAGGCTACCTGGGAAGCGCGGAGCTGACGGCGGAGCGCTTCATCCCGGACCTGCACGGAGGCCTGTCCGGAGAGCGGATGTACCGGACGGGAGACCTGGCGCGGTGGCGCGCGGACGGGACGCTGGAGTTCCTGGGCCGAGCGGACACGCAGGTGAAGGTGAGAGGCTTCCGCATCGAGCTGAGCGAAGTGGAGGGAGCGCTGCGAGCGCACCCGGCGGTGAAGGAAGCAGTGGTGGTGGCCAAGGGCCAGGGCGCGGGCGACAAGCGCCTCGTCGCCTACGTCGTCGGTCAAGGCTCCGAGCTTCTGGATGTAGGGGAGCTGCGCCGCGCGCTCCAGAGCCGGGTGCCGGAGTACATGGTCCCCGCGATCTTCGTGCCCCTGGAGGCGCTGCCGCTGACGTCGAACGGCAAGGTGGATCGCAAGGCCCTGCCCGAGCCGGAAGGCGTTCGCCCGGAGCTGGCGCGTCAGTACGTGGCGCCGCGCACGGAGGTGGAGAAGACGCTGGTGGAGGTCTGGGCCCAGGTGCTGGGGCTGGACCGCGTGGGCGTGCAGGACAACTTCTTCGAGCTGGGCGGTGACTCCATCCTGAGCCTGCAGGTGGTGTCCCGCGCGAAGAGGGCGGGCCTGGAGGTGACGCCGAAGCAGCTCTTCCAGAAGCAGACGGTGGAGGCGCTGGCGCAGGTGGTGAAGGCCGCGCAGGTGGTGGCCGCGCAGGGCCCGGTGGAAGGTCCGGTGGAGCTGACGCCTGTGCAGCAGGCGTTCTTCGCGCAGGAGCGGCGTCAGCCGCACCACTTCAACCAGTCGCTGCTGCTGGAGGTCTCGCGCGCGCTGGACGCGGCGGTGCTGGAGAAGGCGCTGTGCGCGGTGGTGAAGCACCACGACGCGCTGCGGATGCGCTTCGAGCGAGTGGACGGCGAGTGGAAGCAGCGCAACGCGAGCGTGGAAGAAGCGGGCGCGCTGAAGCTGGAGCAGGTGGACCTGCGCGGGGCGCAGGACGTCGCCACGGAGCTGGAGCAGGTGGCGACGCAGGTGCAGGGCAGCCTGGACTTGGAGAAGGGCCCGCCGATGAAGGCGGTGCTCTTCGAGCTGGGAGAGAAGGGCCGGCGCTTGCTGGTGGTGGTGCACCACCTGGTGGTGGATGGCGTGTCGTGGCGGGTGGTGGTGGAGGACGTAGAGCGGGCGTGTGAGCAGGTGGAGCTTGGTCCGAAGAGCGCCTCGTACCAGCAGTGGGCGAGGAGGCTGAAGGAGTACGCGGGGCAGGTGGAAGGAGAGGTGGCGTACTGGGAAGCGCAGGGCGCCGCGCAGGTGCTGTCGCTGCCGGTGGACGAGGCGGGAGGCCGCAATGAGACGGGCCTGGAGGGAGAGGTCCGTCTGGAGTTGAGCCGTGAAGAGACGGCGGCGCTGCTGCGCGAGGTGCCCGGCGCGTACCGGGCGCGAGTGGACGAGGTGCTGCTGGCAGGACTGGTGGCGGCGCTGAAGAAGTGGAGAGGGCTGGAGCGGGTGCGTGTGGAGCTGGAAGGCCACGGGCGCGAGGAGGAAGTGGGGCTGGAGGTGTCGCGCACGGTGGGTTGGTTCACCAGCGTGTACCCGGTGGTGGTGGAGGCGCCGAAGGCGGAAGGCGCGGGCGCTTGGGTGCGCGCGGTGAAGGAGTCGGTGCGGCGGGTGCCCGGCAAGGGCCTGGGCTTCGGGCTGCTGAAATACCTGGGCAGTGACGAGAGTCAGAAGAAGCTGCGTGCGCTGCCGAAGGCGGAAGTCGTCTTCAACTACCTGGGACAGGTGGATGCGACGGCGGCGCAGTCGAAGTACTTCGCGCCGGCGAAGGAGCGGGCGGGCAAGGCGCAGGCGAAGGGTGAGAAGCGCGAGCACGTGTTGGGCGTCAACGGGCTGGTGGTAGGCGGCCGCCTGGAAGTAGCCATCGACTACGGACGGGAGCTGCACCGGCGCGAGAGCGTCGAGGAGCTGGCGCGGCACTACGCGCAGGAGTTGCGTCAGCTGCTGCGGCAGCGGACGGAATCCGAAGCAGGGCTGTGGACGCCGGTGGACTTCCCGCTGGTGAAGGCCAGCGCGCAGCAGTTGGAGAAGGTGCTGGGCCGGGGCGAGGGCGTGGAGGACGTCTATCCGCTCTCTCCGCTGCAGCAGGGCCTACTTTTCCACTCGCTGCTGGAGGCGGGCAGCGGTGTCTACGTGGAGCAGCTCACCTGGGAGGTGCGCGGCGGACTCGACGTCTCGGCGTTCAGGAAGGCGTGGGAGACGGTGGTGGAGCGGCTGGCCGTCCTGCGCACGCGCTTCCTCTGGGAAGGGCTGGAGGATCCGCTGCAGGTGGTGCAGAGCACGGTGCAGCTGCCGTGGGAAGAGCGTGACTGGAGCAGCCTCGGGCGCGAACAGCAGCGGAGCACGCTGGACGAGTACCTGAAGGCGGACAGCCGCCGGGGCTTCGAGCTGGGCCATGCACCGCTGATGCGCATGGCGGTGATGAAGCTGGGCGAAGACGGCTGGCGCTTCGTCTGGAGCCACCACCACCTGCTGCTGGACGGGTGGAGCCTCGGCCTGGTGCTGGATGAGCTGTTCGCCACCTACGAGTCGCTGGTGACGGGCGCGCAGGCGCGAAGCAGCGCTCGCTCCGCCTACCGCGAGTACATCGCGTGGCTCGGGAAGCAGGACACGAAGACGGCGGAGGCGTACTGGCGTGAGGCGCTGAAGGGCGTGAGCGCGTCGACGCGGTTGCCGCTGGAGGCGCGCGGCTCGAAGAGCATCAAGGGCCAGCAGGAACTGCATGTGCAGCTGACGGAGGGAGAATCGTCGGCGTTGCAGGGCTTCGCGCAGCGGCAGCAGGTGACGGTGAACACGCTGGCGCAGGGCGCATGGGCGCTGGTGCTGGGACGTCACGCGGGCGAAGGCGAAGTCGTCTTCGGCGCCACGGTGGCGGGCCGTCCGACCGAACTGGATGGCGTCGAAGGCATGGTCGGCCTCTTCATCAACACGCTCCCGGTCCGGGTGAAGTTGCCAGGGGACGAGGTGGTGACGGAGTGGCTGAAGGGGCTCCAGAAGCAGCAGGCCGAGCAGCGGCAGTTCGAGCACAGCGCGCTGGTGCAGGTGCAGGGCTGGACCGACGTGCCGCGCAGGCAGCCGCTCTTCGAGAGCCTGCTCGTTTTCGAGAACTACCCCATCGATGACTCCCTCAAGCGCAGGACGGCCCAACTGGACGTCCGGGACGTGTGGCTCGGGGAGCGGACGAACTATCCCCTCACGCTGTCGGTGATCCCGGGGCCTCAGCTGCGCTTGAGGCTGGCCTACGAAACCTCCCGCTTCGAGCAGCGCGGGATGGATGCGCTGCTGAGCCAGTGGAAGGTGGCGCTGCTCGGATTGGTGACGAGCGCCAGCAAGCGGCTGGAAGCGGCGCCACTGCTGACGGAGGCGGAGCGTCAGCAGGTGCTGAAGGGATGGAACGCGACGGAGCAGGAGTACGCGCGCGAGAGCAGCATCGCGGAGGAGTTCGAGCG